>CALWCS010000089.1 GCA_944376425.1 uncultured Lachnospiraceae bacterium
AGACTACAGAACGGGCGTCATGCAATTCAGTGGTATATGCGCCCTCCGGCTTCTCTTTATAGTAGTCCTCCAAAGTAGAATCTTCCGCCAGAGGATATAGAAAATCCCCGTATAGTGAAAGACGTACCGTATTGTTCACATATTTATGATATAACGTATCGGTATTAATCAGGGAATACAGGGCGTCCAGCATCTCCACGGAAAAGAGCACCGCGCCGGTGTCGATGTCCACGCAGTGATTTTCGTTGACCGCGCCAGCCTGCGTCAGGGTTTCCACGGTCTGTTTGTGGAGGAATTTTCGCACGGTGTTGTTTTCGCCGTTCAGAAATACACCATGGTTCTTTCCGGTCTCCACGTTCTCCTTAAACGAGATCGCCGCGGCACCCCGTCCGGAAAAGTCGATCTGCAGAGGATTGAACAGCAGGAGCACGTCTCCGGAGAGGAGCAGCATCCCCTCTCGGATCCTGGACGGAACCGAGGACATGACGATGAGGAATTCGTCAAAGAGGGTAGAAGAGCGGCCGTCCGGAAGCGTGTGGGGCACCGGGCTGAACAGCTTGCCCAGGGCGGAATAAGTGGGTACACGCTTGCTGTCCCCGCCGGAGTGGATCACCAGGATGCGGAGGTGATCAAAATGGCCATGGCCGCATTTGCTCTTTTCCTGTTCATAGATGTAACGGAGCACCGACAGGGTGGCTCCTCCGGAGCCCACACGGACACCGCCTTCGTCCGGGATTACTGCGAAATGAGTAGATGTTGGGAGGTAATCCTTCCGTTGTTCGATCTGCATCCGGTAGCCTTCCGCCTGGTCTTCGTTGGAGGCGGTGAGGATGATGTAGTCCCATACGGGGAAGGTTTCTGATGACAAAGACCGTATGTAGTCGTCCCAGGTGTCCTGGTAGGACTGGGATAAAAAAAGTGGGGCAAAGTTTTTCATAAAACTGTTGGATCCTTTCGTTTTTATTTCATACAGTTATACTGAGTTATCTAGGCTCTAAAGTGTCAATGAGCTTCATTGCCAAATCAACTGTTACATCAGAGTTATAATGTTGGTGTTCCCCCCAACGTCCCAGACCAATCACATTCTGTCTCTTGCTCCAAGACAACAACTTTCTCATAATTTCTGGTTTCCTGATTGTGTTAAGCGGATAGGCATATTGATTCATATATTTAAAGTTATTATTGAGTTCTTCCATTCCTATCCGTTCACTATTTGTTTCAGTCCAGTATCCCTTACTATTTGGGCAAAAATTGTGGCGTACTAATATTCTGTGATAAGGTAGCTTAGGGTCAGGAAAATAAATCCAATGACACGATGTGTCAAGATGACTCGAGAAATATTCAATTTGAATAGAACTAAACTTCAATTCTCTAATACTTTCTTTAATATCATCCGGCATGCCAATAATTTCATCAAATTCCATCCAAGGAACCGTTGTAATAATAATCTCGGCATGATACTTTTCACCATCAAAAGTTTTTATTGTATTTGTGGTAAAATTGATACCTTTAACTAATTGATTATATACTATATTATTTTTAATTTCGTTTGCCATCCGCAGCCACAATTCACCATATCCGTATTTCTTTGGATAATAAAATTGAGCATGTCCTGGCTGTGTGCCATAAGCCTTTTTTGTCAAACATGATAGTAATGTTTCTTCAAAACTGACATTTGGCAATTTTTCAAGCCAATAAGTTCCAAGCTGATTCAACTCCTTACTAAACATCTTCTGATTGTATGGAATCATATAGTCTTCAGCTACTTTAGATCCTAATTTCCAGTAAATCCAATCTACGAATGTTTCCGGCATAGGCGTGCCAATATTGCATCCTGCAATGGCAATGGATTTCAAATATTCTACTTGATCTTCAATTTTCATCTGCCAAATGTTTGCTTCAATCGGATGGTTTATAATGTTTCCATTTACAACAATTCGACTATCTCGGTTATATTTATTCCATTCATTTTCCGGCATATATTCAAATAAGAATTCATTTACCTGTGGACGTCTTACATCTAAAAAATGTCCACCACCAATATCAAAAGGCGCTCCATCTACATCAACTGAACGACATAACCCCCCGGCTGTAGATTCTTTTTCAAGAACTAGAAAGTCTGTTATACCCTTTTGCATAAGCTTATTTGCTGCAGTCAAACCAGCAGGTCCTGCACCTAATATTAAATATTTCATTACATACCTCCAACCCGGATAAACCGGAGAAGTTTATTTTATATATTTCCCCTTTGTGTTATTCTAAAGAAAAGGGGATTTTCCATCATGTTACTTACAGATAAATACGCTGATAAAATTTATGGCACTATTACCTGTTATGACCACACGATCATTCAGGGGTATATCCCGAACTGGGTCCATCAATGACTGCCTATATGAAACTCAATGGTATCCGTATCTTTGATTATCCCAGTTTCTCACAGCCCCTTACGGATAAGGTTGGCCAGAATGTGGAAAAGATCGTCCACGAGAATAGGATTGAAATTGAGTTTATCCGAAAACTCCATGCTTTCCGAAAAGATGACTGCATCTAGAAGATCATTGCTGAAACCGAGAAAACAGAAGGACTGATCCATATTTTCTCAGCCATGGAATGCGGTAATTCCTACAAACCCTGGCATAATAAAACAACCGAGAAGACCTTCCTGAAGTTTGACAAGAACAAGTGCCTCCATTATTATTTTTACTTTATTGACAGGAAACTTGGTCTTTGTTATCTCCGTGTCCCTACCTGGCAGCCTTTCCGCCTTCAGTTTTACATGAACGGACATAACCTGCTTGCCCATAAGCTTGATAAAAAGCAGATTTCTTACCGGATGCAGGACAAGGCGTTCCTTGAAATCTCAGACATTAAAACCGCGCAGAAACTTTCTGACCGTATCAACCCGGAAGGACTCCATAAGGTTCTCGATGTTTTTGTAAGACGCTATAGCACCGTTCCGGAATCTTTCGGCATGGGCTATACCTGGACGACCCAGCGGATCGAAAGGGCCACTGATATCGTGTTCTGTAAGCCGGAATACCTTGAGTCTATCTATGACGAGATTATCCGCACTGCGATATTTACTGTGAAACCAGACAGCATTGCCACCTTCCTTGGACAGCGTATTACTTATAACTGCACCAAAGAGATTGGCACAAACTATAATCAGCGTATCCTCGGCACGAGGATCAAATACCATATAGGTGATATATCTATAAAAATGTATGACAAGTTTGGCCGTGTACTACGGATTGAAAGCGCCTATAATGATATCAGTACGTTTCGTGTAGAATGGTAATCAGGTACAGGGATGGGACACCAGATGTCCTGAAAGCTCCTTTAAAGAAGAGCATCTACAGTCTCTACCAGCTGTTCACGATCCTGAAAACGGCGAACTATCGTTACCTTGAGTTTATATCATCCTTTGATGACCACAGTAGTGGCAGAAAGAAACTGGATGATGTCAGCCGTTCTCAGAAAGAAAAGGATCGTTCTTATCGTGGATTCAATTTCGTTGATTCCCGTGATCTTTCCGCGCTGTGCTGGAAGCTATTAGTAGAAGAGAATATATGACTTTCGAGATGCAGGGGAAAAATATCCGTGAGCATCGTCCGGGAATCACACCGTCCGCAATGACAAGGATCTTTAAGAAGCTGAGAATTCTGGATTGAGCAAACCCAGGTTCCTATAATGTTAACTCTTCAATTTTTTCACACTAAAATCCGCAAAGCCGCATAAACACTTGGATTTTCACAATTTATTAGTGTGAAATGTTTCGCACTAACAAAAATGTAAAAACCCAGTAAAATCAATACTTAGATGACTTTAGTGCGAAACTTCTGAAAAGTTAACATATAAATATTTGGTAACTGCTCTTGGCAAAGAAACCATAGCTGCCGGTTTATCCACAAAAAACCTTATCCTTGTTCCTGCACGTATATCTTGATTTACCTGATGCCGAAATTTGCCATTTTGTGTAGAAAATCATTCTCGATTATTAGCATTTCTTTGCATTTACTACGAAAAAAGCGGTTTATAAACATCGAACATATTCGTTTTCTATTTTACAAGATTTTGTATAAATCTGTTCATCTATTATATAGCAGCGCAATTTCTGCCAAAAATACTAAATAACCTGATTCCTATAATATCATCAGTTAAATTTTAGCATGTAAATATATAATTAAAAAAATAAGTGCTTCTAAAAAGACAGTATTACTGAATAACCTTATGATTACTTTGTTTTTCATAATTTACCAATTTCTCAAATATTTCTACAAGTTTAGAAGAGTAAAGTTTATCCCAGCTAAACTCTTTGACAATTTCATATGCATTATTTGAAATTTTATTATAATATTCTCCATCAGATACAAGCCTCTTAATTGTATCTGAAATAGCACTAACATTCTTAGGTTCAACAATAATGGAGTCTTCTCCATCATGGAGCAATTCAATGGCACCAACACTATTGGAGACGATGGTTGGTATACCAGCACTCATAGCTTCAAATACTGTAAGTCCCCAACTTTGATCGATATTAATAAAAGCAAATATATTCGCCCTATTATAAAGCATATTATATGTAGACTCATCTACCTGTCCCCATATTTTGATATACTTTTTAAGATTTTTATCAATAATTAGATTAATGACACTATTGGCATAATCCTTACTCAGTTCTGTACTACCTATAATATCCAGCCATGCATTATATCCTTCATTTCGTAACTGTTTAATCACTAACACTAGCGTTTCATAATTTCGATAAGGAAAAAACACTCCGGTTGAAAGTAATCGGATTTCATTCTTTATTGATGGAATATAAGTATGTTTACGCAAATTAGCGTTTACATCAACACCACAATACAAAACTGTTGCCTTCTTCCCCATACACATTTCCACACGCTCTTTGTTTTTTGTAACATTGACTGTAATAGCATCAATTTTTTTTGCAAGATAACGATATTTTTTCCTATTCAATTTGTCTTTAATTGTTGTTTCCGTCTTTTTATTTACTCCAACTTTAAAACATCCTGGCAAATCATTTATTTGCCATACTGTTATTATACTTTTTTTCATCGAAGTCAAAAAAAGCGGCCAATAAAGTCCATAATCATGTGCATTCACAATATCAAAGTCCTTATAAATCATGCTGAAAAAGCGTATGTTACTTTGAATTTTTTTTAATAAACTATGTTTTTTAGTATAATCATCAGACTCTGAATAAAGGCTCACAGGATTATATTTTCTAAAATCAGGATAGGTTTTTAATGGATCATAATATTTTGTAAAAATTTTAAACTCGATTCTTTGACTTTCTAAGTATTCGCATAACCGAAGCACTTGTTTGTGTGTACCACCACGAATATTTAATTCGTTTACAAGAACTGCTATCTTCATTTTAATCCTCCTATAATATATAAACTATTGCATTTTACTGTCTCATTTTCTGCTTTAATTGTTTAAATATTAATATTGGTAACCATATTGATGAAATTAATAAAGAAATATTTGTACCAAGCAATATCCCAGCTACGCCGAGGTTCATGTTTTTAGCAAGATAAATTGATACAGGAATATTTATCACTGCTTGAATAATAGACATTGCTATTTGCTCTTTTAAAATTTCAAGTCCGTTAGCGATTATGCCATGAGTATTAGTCCAAATACTAATAATACAGTACATGGCCCCGAAAACTATTAAATAATTTCCGTAATCTAATTTTTGCCCTAACCACCAGTCGGATAAAGGAATAAAAAAAATTGCCAATATAATGGTTAAAATTAAAAATGGTATCATAAGTAAATATAAATTAATAATTGTTTTCTTTATGGTTACATACCTTTTCTCAATATTGGCCTTTACTACAGCGTTCCATATAGGAACCAATAGTGCACTAAATATTCCTATAATTACATTATATAATTTATTCACCATATTATATGGTGTTACATCTGCGGCGCCATATAAAAAAGATATTATTAAGCTATCTGTTGTAAATAGTATTAATGCACAAATCTGGATAACAAAAAATTGTAACCCCAAATTAGTGAGATTTTTTCCTACATTAATATCTACAGATTTAAACGAAGGGCGTATATCTCTGTTTTTATAATAAACTAATATATTTTCTAAAATATAAACACTAATTGTCGATAATCCATATACTAATGCCATAACATATAGATTACCATTTAAAAAAATAGACAAAAATAGTATACCGATAAGATTCAAAGCTTGTATTATAAGACCTGCAAAGCTAACAACAGCAGCTTTCTGCATTGCATATAAAACATTATTGCAAATTGATAATACAAAACTAATTGCAACAAAAATTACACTTATAATAACTACTTCCGTTAAATTTTCATCTATATTCGAAACCCCAAATACTCTTTTCCAATCAATAAACGTGGCTATAATAGAAAAAATAGCTGCTACTGAAATCATAATGGCAGAAATAAATGCATAGGCAGATGAAACTAATTTTCTACTTTGTCCATCCTCTTTGCTTAAAGATTGAGTTAATTTATTTCTTAATCCATTTCCAACGCCAACATCAAAATAGCTAATCCAAGATAAAATGGTCAAAATAGTTGACCAAACACCATATTTTTCAATTCCTAGAAAGTTAAGTGCAATTGGAATATAAATATAGCTTACAATCATAGAAATCGGTTTAACTATTCCACTAAATAGTATATTTAATGCCAATCTTGATTTCAAAAATTTTTTTTTCACAAAGATCTCCATTCCGCCGCCTTTCAGTTTGCAGCACAAATAGTAATGTATCAAACTTTCAAGTTTCCGTGTTACCATAGACATGATTTCATAAGGCATTTCAGACATCAGTATCAGATGCACCTACCCGTGTACTTATTGATGTGCAGGTGTGCCTCGTTATCTAGGCGGGAATACTCTTAATTGGTTCACTATATGAGTCTGTTTTGTATCTACTTCACGATTTTGGTCAAATTTACTTTCTTTCACACTTCTTCCTACTTCATATCTTTTTCTATAAACATATAACAACCTTAAATTCATTTTTGAATTTTTACCTTTTTGTGAATTTATATTGTATTTTTCTTATATTTACTTTGATATTTTTTTTGTAATACTCATAAAACCTTACAGGTAATAATGATATAATTTTCTTTTTTAGCAAATTTCTTTTTCGCAGTTTTTGAGATTTAGCTATATTTATAATCCCATTTTCTTCTCGAATTTTGTATGATTCATCAATCAAGTCAAAGGGTCTTTTATAACTTACTCCATCCGTTTTGAAAATAGCTATCACTTGATCTATGTAAGAAAACTGTTTCCCTTGTAAATAAGCACGAAGAAAAAAATCATAATCAGCACATATCATATATTTTTCTTTATATTTTAATTCACACATTACACTTCTTTTGATGACTGCTGCTTGATGACAAAAAAACATATTTTTCTTTAATGAATCTATATTGCCTATAGGTCTCACTATTTTTTGATATTCATCGTCTTGTTGTGCGATATTTCCATAATAAATATCACAATTATTGACAATTTTATTTAATAATTCTATCGTGTTTGATGCATATAATTCATCCCCCGCATTAATAAAAAGTAAATAGTCACCCTTTGAATAATTTGTTGCTATATTCATTGCATCATATATTCCATTATCCACTCCATTAAGAAATAAAAAATTTGATAGTTTTCTTTTTAATTTACTTTTATAATCATCGATTAATTTACAAGTTTGATCAGATGAACCACCATCTTTTATAATATATTCAAACTTACCAGTGTTTTGATTCACAATTGAATCAATTGTTTGCTTTAAACTATCTGCTGCATTGTAACACACCGTAATTATAGAAATCATGCTACCTTACCTCATTTATAAAAATTCGAAAAAATTAGTAACAGTTTATACAATAAATATCCCTATGCAACCAATAATTATACAATATATCAAAAAATACTATATAATTTGTTAGCTGGAAACTGAAGCTACATAAGTTGTAGCATTTTTTGATTTAGCACTTAAACCATGTATATTAATTACTTCAAATCAAACAGGAATGTTAAAAAAATCTACTATTTTTTAAACTATATAAAATATCCATAAAGCTTGCACATATCTTTAAAGCAAAATCAAAGCGTTTGCGAATCATAAAAAAAATTATTTTAGTATATATTCTTTGGCAATCTTCTTTTCTCCATGTTAAATTGCAATACTCTTTTGTATCATGTAGTATATCTTTGAACTCACGATAAGATATCTTGCATCTTCTAGCCTTACGTATAATTCTTAAAAATTCTCGTAGATACAAATCTACATATTGGCTTTTCTTATCAGTATTCAAATTTATTAATGCTTTATACTGTAAATTCAAATACTTAATAGCGTCTTTATGATGTTTACCGCTTAAATTATGATCACTTACCTGATTAATATAGTGATAGTGGCAATTATTAACTACGCTGATCGTATTGATATTTTTTATATATTCCAGATTGAAAATCAAATCTTCCCCGTTTTTTACTTCTGTATTAAATAAAGTATCTATATGCTCAATCTTATACAATTTGTTCCACAAGGAATTTAATAAACCCTCTTGATACATATTTAGAATCTGATCCCGAATAACTTTATTTTCATAAATTCTTTTTTTAAATAAAATAGGCCTAATTCGGTCATTGTTATGTATATAATAGCCATCTATTACCCAATCACAATCCTTTTTTATAATTTCATTTACTAGGAATTCCGTCATATCTGGTTCTAAATAGTCATCAGAATCAACGAACTGGACATATGTACCTGTAGCTTTTTTAATACCCAAATTCCTTGCTAATGATGGTCCCGAATTTTCAATTGTAATAAGATTGATTCTAGAATCATCAAAATTCTTCACAAGATCCAAGCTTTGATCTATGGAGCCATCATTAATCACAATTATCTCTATATTTTTATATGTTTGAGATATAATACTTTCTATACAGGTTTTTATTGTCTTTTCAGCATTATACATTGGAACAATAATACTTACTTTTTCAAGCATGTCTTTCATCCTTTATTTCTTGAGTATTTAGCGCAAACATTTTTTTAAGCAGTCTATCTTTCATCTAACATTCAACTCATTCAGGAAAATAATAAAATCCACATAGCTTTTAATAGAATTAACTTCCACATTTCTGAAAATTATCATCTTAGCATTAGATTTTGAACTATCAATAGTACTGTCTATAATAATTAATATTACAATATGATAAAAAACTGATTTTCAAAGAGGTTAAATATATGAAAGTCTTATTTTCTATATTATAAACTATGGACTATTATATAAAATTTTATACAACCCAGACTAAGCGGTAATATTTCGTACATTCACCAATGTGGTTTTCATATTTGATTCACTAAATACAATTAATTTAAAAAAAATATACCCATAAAGTAACAATTGATAACCATAGAAGCCGTTAATAAAAGATGGAATAAACCAAAAAGCAAACAGCATAACCTCTTTGAATAGGGATTTCAAACAAATTGTATTCTTTATTTCGCGAATTAATATCGAAATATATATAGATGTTCCGAATAATCCCAATCCTAAAAGTAGAGTAATATAATCATTATGTGCACCAATAGCAATACCAGTTAAACTGAGATTTATTAACTGGACATAGTCAAAGCCATGTCCAAATATTTTATTGATAAAATTTGACTGTAAAAATGCTTCTATATCTTTAAGCCAAAACACAGTTCTACCAGATGTATACGCATCACTATTTTCACCAGATATATTGACCATTCTATCAAACACATTTGAATTAATTAACAAATACCCCATAATAACAACAACTAACGGCAGTATTAATAATTTTATAGAAACTCTATCTATTTTATAAAGATATAAGTAAATGATAATAATAGTTGCAGGTATCAAAAAAACTCTTGCAGAAGATTGTAAAACGGCTATTATTGCAGGCAACATCATTAAGAAGTGTTTGGTAGGGAATTTATCTTTTATCACTTTACTAGAGTTGTAGAGATCAATCAATACTAAACACATAATAAAACAAGCTGCGGATGCCATCGTATGCTGATGCGCTGTAAATCCGACAAAATATCTTTCTGAAAAAGAAATTTTATATCCGTTTCCACTGACCAGTAAAAAAGCAAGAATTAAATCAGCAAAAATAATAGTCAAACGGATTAATTTCCTTTCCTTAATAAAAGCCAAAATAATTTTTTCTTGAAACATGATATCCTCGCTCATGTAAATTAACCATATAGCAATGAGCCAGTAAATAGAGTTTGTTAAATTAGTTGCTATATTCGATGTGGTTAAAAACGAAAACAATACACTTAATCCAGATAAAATCAAGATATAAAAATTATTTTTCTTACACAATAAAAAAGACAATGTTAAAAAAAACAAACAAAACCCTACAATTCTGTTCAGATTGAACGGAAGGATAGTTTGAACTAGTGTTCCTAATAATAAAATACATATCAAAACTATAAATAATGAATACTTATTCACCTTTAGCATTTGACTTCACCATATTAAAAATAATTGTATTAACTGTTCTATAATCATACTTTTTTGATGCAGCGATTGCTTTTGTTGAATAAGATGCATAGTTTTTTAAGATATATTCAAATGCTTCTTCAATCTGTATCGCAGTGCCATCTGTCTTAACTGCATTCTCACCAAATTCAACCAGCTCAGAGATTCCACCTACATCTGTGGTAATAATTGGCATTCCATAACTCATTGCTTCAAGAATAGTCATTGGTTTACCTTCGATATAAGAATTCATGACAAGAATATCTGAATCGATCATCTCTTCTTTAACCTGGTGTGGTTTTAGCGCTCCTTTAAATGTAATTCTATTAGTTCTCACTAGTGACTTTAAATAATCTCTTTCTTCGCCATCACCAACAATAGTTAGGCTTATATTGTCTTTATATTCTTCTATGGCCTTTATAATTTCATCAACCCTTTTGACATTTGATAATCGACCAACAAATAATACTCTTACAGGATTATGAATTCTCTTATTTGTATAATCTTCATCTGGTAAAACAATTGAATTATTTACTTTTACAATGTGTCTATTATACTTAGTGTACTGATTCAATGAGTCGTTATCTAATACAAAAATCAAGTTTGAATTACTAAGCATCCACTTAATAAAGCTATTAAAACAGTATTCCATCAATTTGTTATTTTTATAAAAGCGAAATCCCTTTACCATATTAAAAAAGCTTCCATGTGAAAAAATTACTGTTTTTGCAAATGGATGACATAATTTTATCTGTATAAAAGCTTCAGGTGTATGTATATAATGTATTACATTTTTTCCATAAGGAATTATCCTTTTATATTTAAATAGTCCTCTAAGAAATTCTATGCGAAGAGAGTTTTTTACTTCTTTTAAATTATTGTCTCTATATACAACCGGAAGATAGTCAAATTTTCCCCCATTAATATCAACTTTATGTATTTTTCCTAATGCGGAATAATTAGTTGTCAAGCCTACCAATAATATTTTAGGACAATACTCTTTTTGAAATTGAGAAACATAAGTAAGAAAGTTCCTTATACTTGTGAGCTGCCCCCCGATAGGGAAATCAACATAATTGCTCGTATCATAGATTACCAAACTATACATAAATCTTCCTCTTCCTTAGTAAGATTGATTTTACATTAGATCTCTTCCGAGGAGTTTGTCTCCGCTTAACAACATTATTCATGTTCAAAAACAAGATATAATTGTATCAAAGATAAATATGTTAACTTTTCAGAAGTTTCGCACTAAAGTCAACTAAGTATTAATTTTACTGGGTTTTTACATTTTTGTTAGTGCGAAACATTTCACACTAATAAATTGTGACAATCCAAGTATTTATGCGGCTTTGCGGGTTTTAGTGTGAAAAAATTGAAGAGTTAACAAAATACCAATGATCCTAGCTGTTTTCTTTGGTAAAACATACCTTTTAGCCTTTTTAATATTTTGGATAAATGCCTCATGAAATCAGTACATTTTGATATATTTCCATAAGGCGTTTATAATTTTGCTTTTCTGAATATAGCTGCTTATAGACTGAATATGTGGAACTACGAATATATTTGTAACTCTGTAAACGTTTCACAGCCTGAACAAGATCTTCTGGCGAATCTGAAACAAATTTAGCTCCTGTAATTTCTTCTGTTACTAGACTACCAACATTCCCCAAATCTGAACCTATAACAGGTGTACCCAATGAATAGGCTTCCAATATTGTCATTGGAAATCCCTCATACCATTGTGTGGGCAAAATAAGAGCTTCACTATTTGCAATTAATTTCTTCGCTACTTTATTTGGAATAAAACCTAGCATAGACACACTTGAAAGATGATGTTTATCGATAAAATTTTTACACCAAGATTCTAACGGCCCTGATCCACATACTTTTAATTCTTGCGAATTATCTTCCATTATTTTCCACGCTTCGAATAATATTTTTAATCCTTTTAATTCATCTAATCTGCCGACATAAATAAAGCTCATTATATAACTCCTTACTTATTTTTCACGACATTATATATTAATCTTAAAATTGAATAATTTATCTCATTCGTAAATTCTGTTTTATACTTTTTATATGCATTTACTTCCATTTCTTTCGTATTCATATTTTCAAATTTTCGTATCGTATTTTTTAATGATTTTGCGCAATTATACTCAAAATAGAGACCTGTTAGACCGTTTTCAACTAGTGATGCGATATTACCAATATTTCCAACAATAACCGGTTTATGTGCTGCATACGCTTCAACAATAATCATACCAAATGTCTCATAACACTGCGATGGAACAATTATTGCTTTTGCATCCAATAAGTATTTGATTAATTCGTTTCTATCAAGAAAGCCAACAAACTTCATATTATTAGTTGCGATTTTTTTATATTCTTCAAGCTGTGAGCCAGTCCCTGCTATTACAATTTTTTCATTTGGAAGTTCTGCAAAAGCATGAATCAAGATGTCCAATCCCTTAATTTTTTCTACTCTTCCGATGTATAAGTAATATTCACGCCCCCCCCGATCTGGGCTGAAATATCAAACGTGAAATTCGGTTTGATATACACCTTTCTTGAATCAATTATCTGCTTTTTCCCTGGACGATTTAATTGTAGTAACTTTTCTTTATTAAATTCAGTAAGACAGATATAATTGATTTTTCCATAGATACCTGTCATTCGATGAAACCATGTACTCAGCACACAGGCCACTGTCTGAATTCTACTTCTACGGTAGCATTTGTGCTTTACCGCACACCAAAGCCCGTTCTCCACACAGTCCTCACATATGTGCCCATCTCTATAGAATGTCGCTCCGGGGCAAAGCAACCGGAAGTTGTGAACCGTCTGAACTAGTGGAACATTCATAGCGCTTGCAGCGTAATAAACAGATGGGCTGATGAGATTTAGCGTGTTATGTACATGGACAATGTCAATCTGTTCTGTCTTAATGAGCCGTTTGATATCTCTGTAAGTTCTCGGATTGAACACAGTGGTGAAGGGAAGCATCAACTTTTGCAGCCTTGACATTTTCTTCAGCTCTGAGTTATTCCTGCTGTACAAAACTACCTTATGACCATGATCTTCAAGCATTTTCTTCTCATTCGCTACAACTGTATCTTCGCCACCGGGAATTTGATAGTAGTTGTGTACAATCAAAATATTCTGTTTTCTTTCGTTGTTGCAGTTGTCCGCACTTGCTACCATTCTTATTTCCCCCTCACCATTGCATTCCAGATAAACTTTGTATTCGTGTGCCAGTACCTTCCAAACAATCTCTTCGGATCCTGCAAAAGCCTATATACCCACTCAAGATTCATCTTTTGCATCCACTCAGGAGCCCTGCTGATGTTTCCGGCAAAGTAGTCAAAGCCGGCTCCAATGCCAATCATAAAACCTTTAATCTTTCCTTGGTGTTCTGCCATCCAACGTTCCTGCTTGGGTGCTCCAAGACCAATCCACACAAAGTCCGGCTGAGTCTCATTGATCTGCTCCACCACCAAATGGTTCTCTTCTTCAGTAAGCGGTCGGAATGGCGGACTATACATACCGGCAATTTGGATACCTGGGTAATCATGCTGAAGTGTCTCGTGCAGTTTCTCAAGCGTATCTTCTGTGCTGCCATAAAAATAATGGCGGTATCCTTTCTGAACAGATATTTTCAGGATTTCTCCCATATAAGAAGGTCCTGTCGTGCGTTTCATGTTTTTAAACCCGCGCTTTTGACCTACCGTACTCAGAGGCCCGCCGTCCGGAATCGCCATAATACCGCCATTCTGGACATCACAATAGGACTTATCCTCGAATGAAGTGACTGTGGTATGTACATTAGAGACACACATATAATCGCCGGACAGCTCTTTGATGTGCTTGTCCGTAAAATCAAGAAGCCAGTCCATATCAATTGCGGCAATGTTAACGCCTAAAATATTGCAGACGGGTATAAGGGACTTATCGACTTTATGCATGTATTTCTCAGTAGTTTTTACCATCGAAATCATCCCTCCTGTTCATAACCATACTTATCTTCCTTGTTAATATTTGTTCTTGCATTATCAATCACTGTGGTCATCATTCCAATATTCGTAGGATTTTCATAATTTCCACATTCTTCCTAATAATTTTTCAGAGCAATTTATCGTCCCAGGATCTGTTCAAGATCTCATGCTACAAAACTCATAAAATCAACCCCCAAAATGTTCATCTTCATCTTTCAATCATCCAGCCTTATCAACTATTCCATTTAGGACAAACACATCAAACATTAACTACTTTATTGCCTTCTATCAGCTTCAATAATCCCATTTTGATAAACACCCTTTGTACATAGCAATCGAAAACAGACTCTTTCGATGCAACTAATATCATTTGGACAGACCCGTCACCATGTAACGAACATTTTCCGAAAGTTCTTGATTTATTAGGCTTTCCGCTATGTGAACATCATCCAGGACACCAACAATGCAGCTTGCCTTTCGCTTTATAATGACCTCATCATTGTCTGCAACCATCTATCCAAAATGAATAATTTTATGCTGTTATAGGCCGGGAAAACTCTCCACTTTAGCTTTATAATAGAAGAACCTCCACATGACTCATCCGACTTTCGCTTTATAATGAAGTAATCACTATCCAATCGCTTCTACACAAAAATATTTTTTCAACCCATTTTATGTATTTTCCAGTCCTCATACCGCATTCCTAACCAACTTATTTTTTCGCCCAGCCATTCATATGATCAATAAACTTTCAGTTTTATTTTCAAATCAAAACCTTTTCACTCTGCCTTCCATCCTTCCTCCACACTCATTTTATCTCGTGAGGACTCCTTCTATCACTATTTTTAATTCCCGCCCCACGTTTTGTATGTATGTTTTCTTTGTTTCTAAGATGGTTTTTTAATATGTACTCTCGTTTTTCTAATATTTTCCAACGAGTTTCTTCCTTATTATAAGTACTTTTTTCCTGTTCTGTCAACTGTTTTCTAACATGCTCCGTTTCCGGTAAACACGCCGACTACGGTTTTAAACAAGATTTTGATGTCTAGTCCGAGTGACCAGGATGTGATGTAATCTACATCCATTTTAACAACGGTTTCGAAATCTGTGATGTCGCTTCTTCCGCTGATCTGCCACATTCCTGTGATACCTGGTTTGATTGCCATTCGCTTCCTGTGGTGTAAATCATATTTTTTCCACTCATCAAGAGTTGGCGGTCTTGTCCCAATCAGACTCATGTCGCCTTTTAGAACGTTGAAAAATTGAGGAAACTCATCAATTGACGTCTTTCGGATAAAATTTCCGATTCCTTTGATAATTCTCGGATCGTTGTCGATCTTGAACATCATGCCGTCTTTTATTTTATTTTTTTCCATTAGCTCTTGTTTTAGCGCTTCCGCATTCATGACCATGGATCGGAATTTATACATTTTAAATGTTTTTCCGTTTCTTCCAACTCGCTCCTGAGAAAAGAAAATCGGTCCCGGCGATTTGATGTAAATAATCGGTCCGATAACGATTGTCAAAATTCCTGTGATCACACAGCCGACAAATCCTCCGACGATGTCCATGACTCTTTTGAGAAATAACTGTTTTCCCGAAATTGCATTGACGCAATTGGAAATTGTCGTATATCCGCAAAATTTGTCAATCACTTGCTTGCCGAATTCTTCTTTTGGAAGATCCCATGAAAAATGAGTCGTAATTCCCATTTTGGCACATATGGTCAAAACGTTTCTTGCCTCTTCTCCTTCATACTGCATGACTACGAGTGCTTCGTCAATCCACTGATCTTTTATCACCTCCGCAAAATTTTCTTCGCTGGCGATAACCGGCAGTCCCTGAATGGTTTTCGGAACATTTTTTTGTCCATATAGCACCACTCCGTCTAACCGTACATCCGGCTGACAATTTTTCTTTGTCTTTTCCACCACACGATCTGCAATATCCGCTAACGTAATAATGATTGCCTTTCTTCTTCCGGTATTTAATTCCTGATGCTTCCGCAGATTTTTTTTCCACAGGCTTCTGAAGCCCCAGCAAAACAGGAAGGAGAAAACCCATGTCAGGAAAAATACCAATCTGGAATATGAATCGATTTCTCTTGACATATAAAGCCAGATCAAAATGCAGGCATTGACATACGTTGTATGAATAAATGCTTCTTTTAGCTCTTTGAGCATACCTCGTTTAATGATGTTTTTGTAACTTTCGCTGAATAAAACAACAAAGCCTTGAATAAACAGAATCAATCCTGTAATTCCAAAATACATCTTTTGAGATGAAGTCTCTGATCCCTGATACCGCAACCACAGCGCAAGGAAGTATGCAGCTTCCAGGCACATAAAGTCTATCAGGAAAAAATCTAAATGCTTCAGCCAATTCCCAATTCTTTTACTATACATTAACCTTCACTCCTCATCTCCCGGACGCCCGTGATGCCTCTTATTTTCTCTTCCAGTCCTTCTTTTTGTTTTTTCGTATAGTATATTATTTTGTTGGTCGATTTCATTTATCGTTCTGTAATATCCAGAGACGATACTATGATAGCACTTTGTTTGTTTCATATTTTCTGCATAACCGTGCTATTTTCAGCATAAATGATGATTCCTTTTTCCTTTTTTCTAAAATTCTATGTTTTTTTCCTTTTTTTAAGAAAAAAGACATCGAATTTCCTCTTTTTCAATGTCCAATGTCCCCGCGGTCTTTCTTTGACCTTGTTGTCTTTTCTTCGACTAGTTTTGATTATATCCCTATGCCTTTTTTCTGTCAACTACCAAAAATACCGTTTTTCTGCTCATTTATGTTTTTTTGGCTTCGTTTTTGTCCTTTTGTTATCTACAGGTTAATTCCTTGTAAATTTTTCTTATTTCTTTTTTCTTCTAAAAATACTGCTAAAATCGAAAAATAAAAAAACTGCTGATACTGCAGTCTAAATTTTCAGAAGTTCTTTCAGCTCTTACCTGGGATTGACTTTCCTTCTTAAGTTTGTTATGGTGTTTAAAAAATGAAGGGAGGGAGTTTATGTTTCATGAGATAGGCACTCAGCGTCCTTTTGACGCCATTTTAGATCAGATTATCGAAAATATCAAGGAAGGAGTTTTAAAACCGGGGGATACTCTGCCTGCTGAGCGGCTGATGGCAGAATACCTTGGCGTCTCGCGTCCTGCACTGCGTGAAGCTTTGCGTGCTCTTGAATTTCTTGGAGTAATTGTATCCGTGCGAGGCGGGGCCAATTATATTGCTGACGATCTCTCCACCTGTCTGATCCGTCCTCTCTCGGTTTTATTTTCACTTAATAACAGCAGCGTCCGTGACACACAGCAGCTTCGCTCGGCGTTGGAACAAAAAGCTACTTTTCTTGCGGCAAAACACTGTACAGACGATGATGCTTCAAAGCTTCGGGATATTTTGGATCTTCTTGATCATTCGGATGATGAAATTATTCGTGCCAAGTTAGATAAAGATCTGCATATGACAATTGCAAAAATAGCTGGCAATCCGATGATTTACACTGTTTTGTACGCTTCCGCCAATCTGATTGAACAGATGATTACCGGAATCCGTGCTTTTATCATGCAAAAAAACATTTCTGTTCCTGAAGTCGATGAACAGCACCATAAAATTGTCGAATCTATCATCCGGCATGAGGCAGAGGATGCAAGAAAATGGATGTGGCATCATATGAATACCATCGAACATTTTGTCCTTGAAAAAATGGATGTCTGATTTCTTCGGACATCCATTTTTCTTTATAATTTCAGTATAACTAAAAGGTTCTGCGCACAGACTTATGATTTTTTATTCTATGCAAAAAAGGATTCTAAATCTTCCTGTACCGTTTTGATTCCTGCAATTCCAAACTGTTTTACTAAAACGTCCGCAACGTTTGGTGAGAGGAAAGCCGGAAGGGTCGGTCCTAAGTGGATATTTTTTACTCCCAGTGCCAGCAGCGCCAAAAGAACGATCACTGCTTTTTGCTCATACCATGCAATATTATAGATAATCGGCAGTTCATTGATATCTTCCAGTCCAAATACTTCTTTTAGCTTTAATGCAATCACGGCAAGAGAATAGGAATCGTTGCACTGTCCTGCGTCTAAAACACGCGGAATACCGCCGATTTCTCCTAAATTCAATTTATTATAACGGTATTTCGCACAGCCTGCCGTTAAGATCACGGTATCTTTTGGAAGATTTTTAGCAAATTCCGTATAATAATCACGTGATCGCGCACGTCCGTCGCATCCTGCCATTACAACAAACTTTTTGATTGCGCCTGACTTGACCGCGTCTGCCACTTGATCTGCAAGAGCAAGAACTTGATTGTGAGCAAATCCGCCTACAATCGTACCATTTTCTAATTCTGTCGGCGGCTGACATTGTTTTGCGTGTGCAATCAGTTCTGAAAAATCTTTCCGTCTGTCTTTATCTGCCTCAATATGCGGACATCCTGGAAAGGATACTGTCCCTGTCGTATAAATCCGTTCTCTATAGCTTTCTTTTGGCGGTACGAGACAGTTTGTCGTCAGAAGTACCGGTCCTCCAAAGGCTTCAAATTCTTCTTTCTGTTTCCACCATGCATTTCCATAGTTTCCTACAAAGTGATCGTACTTCTTAAATTTCGGATAGTAATGAGCCGGCAGCATTTCTCCATGTGTGTAGACATCAACTCCGGTTCCTTTTGTCTGCTCTAAGAGCATTTCAAGGTCATGAAGATCATGACCGGAGATTAAGATTGCCGGATTTTTCCTAACCCCTGTCGAAACTTCTGTCACCTCTGGATTTCCGTATGCTTCTGTGTTTGCCGCATCCAATGCTTTCATCACTTCTACTCCGTATTTTCCAGTCTCCATCGTCAGAGAAATCAGATCTTCCACGCTAAGAGAATCATCTCTTGTCTTTGTAAGCGCTTCCTGCAAAAAGGCATCGATTGTTTCTTCTTCCCTGCCATATGCATTAATATGATAATGATATGCTGCTATTCCTTTTAACCCATACGTAATCAGTTCTCTTAAACTGCGCACGTCTTCATTTTCTGTTGCAAGAACACCGACTGTGTTTGCCTTCTGATCAAGCTCTTCTGTGTTTTCCCAAAATGCAGCCTCAGAAAGATTGTCTTGATTCTTTAATTGTCTTCTTAAATTTCCGGTCGTCTCTATCGTCTCTTTGATATGCCGCTCAATCGCTGCATCGTCAAAATTGACGTTTGTAATCGTTACGAACAGATTTCTGGTGACAAGCCGATTGATGTTCGTCTCAATTTCTTTTCCTTCTTTTCTCAGACGTGTCGTCACCTCACACAGTCCTCTTGTCACATATAATAACAGATCCTGAAGATTCGCCGTGTGCGGTGTCTTTCCGCAGACGCCTCCTTTTGTACATCCGCTGCATCCTGCTGTTTCCTGACATTGATAGCAAAACATTTTATATTCCATACTTATCGTTCCCTTTCTTATCTTGTTATCCTTGCGTTTCTGAGATGACTATACTATAATCTTCTCCAGATAACGGTTGTTAAAACAACGAAAGTGAGAAATTTTATGGATTATTATCATTTTTTATTAAATTCTGCTTTATTTGCCGGAATTTCCGAATGTGAAGCAAAGTCTATGATGCACTGTCTCCAATTTTATACTAAAACATATCAAAAACAGGAGACTATCTTTCATATCGGAGACCATACAGAATGTTTCGGAATTGTTCTCTTAGGCAGTGTAAATCTGGAAAACAGCGACGTCTGGGGAAATACTTCTTTGCTTGACCGCGTCCGTCCCGGACAGTCGTTTGCGGAAGCGTATGCCTGTGCCCAAGATGCCCCTGTTATGGTCGACGTCATTGCGGCTGAACGAACAGAAATCTTATTTTTAAATAGCAGGAAAATCCTGACGTCCTGTTCTCCAGCATGTGCTTACCACAGCCGGTTGATCCGCAACTTGCTGTGTATGACAGCACGAAAAAATTTAGTTCTGACACGAAAAATCGTACACTGTACTCCAAAGACAATCCGAGAGCGTGTTCTTTCTTATCTTTCTGATCAGAGTATCCTCCACGGCAGCTGCCAATTTGAAATTCCTTTTAATCGTCAGCAGTTTGCTGATTATCTCAATGTAGACCGCAGTGCACTTTCTAAAGAATTAAGTCTTATGAAACGTGACGGTCTGTTAGATTTTAAAAAGAACCGATTTTGTCTTTTTTCCGTCTGAAATTTTATTCTTTTTTGTAAATCAATTCTAACACTCCGCAAAGTGCCGCAAACAAAACGGCTGCTACCGGCCAGATAATCCAGCTTCTATGCCACTGCATCGTATAGAAGCTGACTCCCAGATAGATTGCAGTCACAATACACCAGTAGATTCCTGTAATCGATGAATTTCTCTTTTCCTGTTTTTTCTTTTCTACGGTATACTCCTCTTCCTGGAGCAGCTTTTTGTAGCTTTCGCAAATCGATTCTGCCCATACAAACTGATAGACGCCTGCCGCAACACTGATCAGCAGCAGATCGACACAGAAAATCACTATCAGTTCAGGAGCTCTAAATGCTGCCGCGATAAAGATTGGAATCACGCTTAAGATACAGCATATGGTTCCTGTGACCATAAAGGTTCTGTGTGTTTCTTCAAATTCACTGGTTTTTTTCTCTACCATGCCCTCCACGCCGTACTCTAAAAGAAACGGTTCTTTTTCCAGATATTCATACTTATTCATCTTCATTCCATGTAAAATGAAAACTGCCACAGCAGCTGTGATCATGAAAAGCAGTAAAACCATTCCCAGTCCGCCTGCCATATCCTCTGTCATAACAGAAGGATACGTTTCTGAAATCCCTCCTAAAGCGATCAGAGGCGCTGGTGACAAAATACAAAGCGCCACAGCAGCCGCAACTTTTTTTGCTGACTTTTTTGTCAATTCTAAAAAATGATTTGCTTCTTCCATAGAAACCCGTTTTATCTTTTCTTCTTCATAGACATCTTCGATCACCCCGGGTTCCTCTTCTATCTCATCTTTCAGTAAATAATCGGTGCTCACTCCAAAGATCTGACTCAATTTTAAAATCTTATCCAAATCCGGAACTGAGTTCATACTTTCCCATTTCGAGATAGACTGTCTTGAGATGTTCAGCTTCATTGCCAGTTCTTCCTGCGACCATCCATTTTTCTTTCGAAGCATCATAATTTTCTCTGCCAAAATCATATTGATTTCCTCCCGTTTTCTTTTTTACGATATCGTTAGGAGAATTATAGCAAAAAATCCGGTTGACAACTACCAATTGCGCTTATAAATTTGTCAACTGCCAGGTGCTTTTTGCTGATTTTTCAGTTCTTTTCATTTTCTTTTCTGTTTTGCTCCTGTTTTTTTAAGGTTTCTGTCATTGCATACCATCAGAACAAATTTCTTTCTGCATAAAGCTTTGGTTATAAAATATTCTATTTTCTATTGCCCTATGAGTCGGTTTCTTTCTTGCCCTGCTATCTTGAAATTACTTCTCAAATTTCAATATAAAAATGCTCCGGAATTTCTTTTCCCTTAGAAACTCCGAAGCATTTATTTATCTCTTCTCTTTTCTTTCTATTTCTATTTTCGTTAGATAACCCCACTTGTTTCTCTAACAAACACCCCATGAAAAAATACTTTTTCTTTTGTATGGATCCTTTTTGACTTTTTTGTATAGATCGTATGGATCCTCTAAATTACTGTCTGTCTAAGCTGCCAGCTGTTTTCTACTGGAGATCTTCTTCTGTCAGTCCCCATGCTGATAACGTAATTGCTCTGTTTAAAGCGTCGCGCTCCGGATATGGCGTATTGACTACATTTTCGGATACTCCGTCATGCCACCACATGAACGCTCCGTCTGTCTCAGCGCTGCATGTCTCCCACTCGGTCAGACCTTCGCCGTTTGGATCACCTGTCTTTGTAAAGTTTGCAAAGTAGGAAGAAATCTGATCTGCCATTTCATAATCGGCGTCTGTCCATTCTCTCTGTCCTTCTATATCGCGCAGGGAATTAAAGGTATACCAAAGTTCTGAAGAATGGAAGGATCCATAGAATTCTTCGTCTCTGACAGGGTTTGCATGCTCTGGCAGAGAATGATTGAAGTAATATACATAGACATCTGTGTCGTTATTTTTCTCAATATATTCTGCTGATACCACATAATTTGCAAAGGAGCTGTCGCTGCTTGCACGCATATTGACACGGTAAGCTTCTTTCTCATCTTCTGCGCTGTATGCTTCTTCATATCCCTCACCGTATCTTGCTTCCATTGCTGCTGCAAAATCTTCCAGGCTCATTGTACCTTCCGGATCTCCTGAAAGAGATGTCATCTCGTCAGAAGTTCCGCCGATCATGATATTAATTCCGTCAAGTGCTCCCGGTCTTGTCAGATCTACCGATTCTTCTGTAAATACGTATCCGTCAATGACATAAGAGCTGCTTGCGTTTGTGATGGCATCGTATAATACCTGATCTTCATTCACTGCGGAAGGAGTCTCCATATAGTACTGAGCGTCATGAGAACGCAGCTCTGCTACGAGTTCTTCTGACGTTGTCTCTTCCGGAAGTCCCATTGCCTCTTTGATTGTCTGCTCTGCTTGCTGCTGAACCGTCTCCATATCAGAATAAGCAAGCGTTCCTTCTGCTGTCAGAAGTCCGCTGAATCCACTCTGAATAATTGCGTTTTGGAATAATCCTTTTGCTAGCGGAGAACGAAGCAATGCCGTTACATTCATAGCGCCTGCAGACTGACCTGCAATCGTTACCTGATCCGGGTTTCCGCCAAAGCCTTTAATATTTTCCTGTACCCACTCCAATGCTTTTATTAAATCCAGCACTGCATAGTTTCCGGATGCTCCGTTTTCATTTTCTGCGGATAATCCAGGAAGTGTTAAAAATCCATACATGCTCAGACGATACTGTACGCATACTACGATAATTCCTTTTTCTGCAAGTTTTGCCGCATTAAATTCCATCTCGGACGCATGTCCGTGATTATTTCCGCCGCCGTGGATATAGACGAGAACCGGCAGATTATCGTCTGCGGAAGTTGCAGGAGTATATACGTTTAAGTTTAATCCGTCTTCACTGATCGCCGGATCATAACTTTCATCAAAGTAGAATTCATCTCCCCAGAATCCTCCTACCGGATTTAATTCTGCCGCTGATCTTTGCATGGACTGATCGCCCCATGTATCACATACTTTTACGCCTTCCCATTCTTCTACATCCTGAGGCGCTTTCCAGCGGTTTTCTCCTGAAGTATCTGCTGCAAACGGGATTCCTTTAAATATCTGTACTCCTTCTGTATCTGAGGCAACCCCCTGTACTTGTCCGCCTTCGATGGTTACCACGTCAATTCCCGCAGAAGCATCTGCCTCTGTAGCAAATGTTGTCATGCCGATGCAGGAAGTTGCTGCCATTGTTAAGGATATCATTGCGGCAAGAAAGCGTTTTCTGTTTCTCATTTTTAAATACCTCCCTTAGTACTGTTTTGTTTCTGTCTGTTTGTCCTCTCAGAATCTTTTTTCTGTTTGAAGATCAGCCGTATATGGAAGCAATCCTCTTCTTTACTTCTGTATTCTGAGAATCCCTGTTTCTGAAAGTCATTTTTGCAGTTACTTTATCAGACAGGCATTTTCTCTCTTCTGTCCATCTGCCTTCCTGACTTCCATCAATTTCCCCGGTTATCAGAAACATTCATAAATTTGATATAGATATATTACACAAATAATAATACCTTTTCAATAAAAAAATATCACTTTTTACAATGATTTTCTTCTCCTTTCTCTTATTTTTTTACTTTTTTCACTATAAAGAGTACTTTTTCACCATAGATAGCAAAAAATCACCCATAGGGTGATTCTTTCCTTTTTCAAAGAGCTAAGCCGATCTTTTGTTAAAAAACCGATTTGCCGATCTTACTAATAAAAATTTGCTTTTTACGTCATCGGAAATTCCATTCTGATCCACAGCCCGCCGCTCTCTCTTCTCCGTGCACGGATATAAAAATTTTTTCCATATAGATACTTCATTCTCATCCGGATGTTGTAAATCCCAATATGTTCTTTTGTGTCTTTTTCCAGCATGGTATCTTCTTCTGTGGATTCCTCATAAAAATATTTCTGAATCTCTTCGTCCGTCATTCCAATTCCATTGTCTCGAATTTCTGTGACAATATACTCCCGAAAGAGTTTGATCGAAATTTCTATTTTTCCGGGTATCAATCTGTTTTGCGCATCACGGTGAACCAAAATTCCATGTAGGATGGAATTTTCCACTAAAGGCTGTAAAATATTTTTAGGATATTTGATTTTGGCGCATTCGTCTAAAATCGGAAATTCCAGCGTAATCTCATTGTTGCAGAGATATTTCTGAATTGTCATATAAGAGACAAGCTGTTGTTTTTCTTTTTCTACCGTATCATAGATCTGAAGTTTTGTCATCTTTAACCGATCCCTGAGCATTCCGATCAGCGCTTTATTGATAATCATAATATCGTCTGTCTGATTGAGCTCTGCAAGATATGTGATAGTATTCAGCGTATTATAGATAAAATGAGGGTCGATCTGAGATACTAACAAACTGTACTCAATCCTTTTTTCTTTTTTCTCCTGTTCCTTGATCTTTTCTACGTTTTCTTCTATCTGATCCATCATCTGATAAAACGTATCCGCAAGCATTCCAATTTCATCCTTTCCCTGAATGCTTCTTGGAACATGGTATGCTTCCCCCCTTACTGCTTTCATCTGAACGACCAGTTCTTTTAGTCTCCGAAGACTGCGGTTTAAAATAATTATGACTAAGATCAGTAAAATAACGGTAAAAATCATAAACATCAAACTGATCATGTGTGCAAATGGTTTGTACGGTTTTAAAAATTCATCTTTTGACAAAGCTGTTACCAGTTTCAGCTGTTCCATCTGATAAGAAAGCCGCACGCCGATCACCGTAATATCTCCTTCTTCTATCAGCTTTGTCTCATATTGTTCCTCATAAAACAGCTCTGCTAACTCCTCGGGTTTTCTTCCGTAAAAAATAGAATCTTCTATATTTTGAAATAAAATTTCTTCTTCCCACCCAATCAGACAGAAATCTGTTACGTCTGCACGCAAGAAATTTTCAAGCAGGCTGCGGTATTCCTCAAACGGTTCCACCATAAGCAGAATCATTTCATGTCCTTCCATCTCTTTAAGCATTGCAAAGGAAAGAAATTCTTTTGTTTCCTCTTCCTGTGCAAAGACCGGAGAATATCTCCTTTGTATATGGTCGTGTTCATATGTCGGCGCCTCTTTTAAACTCTCTTTTAAATTGGCAAGCCACTCTGATTCCATTATAATCTCACCGTATGGTTCCATCTCCGGTTTGCAGATCGTCTCTTTCCAATCCACAATAAAAATAATATCTCTGCTGGACAAAATTGCTCCCGGCTCTTCTTTCCCGCGTCTCTCTCCTACTAACTGCTCTTCGATTTCTTTTTTGAGTGTCTCATCCGAATCTCCCTCTACGTAATTTATAATTTGGGAACAAAGCTCTTCATTTTGCCAAAATTTTAAAAGATACTGTGTATTTTGGTGAAGCAGATAACTGATTTTTGTAGCGACCGCTGAGGTCAGAACTTTAAAATCCTGCTGCATTCTCGGTTTTAACAGATAGTAGACACAATCTGTCATGATATTGCCTGCAAATAGAAGCATAATCAACGTTACCCCTGAAATTCCGTAGACACATTTTTTTACCAGTGTATTGGGTTTTAAAATTTCCCTCAGACGTGTTTTCCGCCTGCTATTCATATCTCTTTTCCTTTCTGCGGTATTCCTGAGGGGAGATATCATACATCTTCCGGAACACCCTTGCAAAATATGATGTCGATCCGTATCCTGTCTTTTTTGAGACATCTGGTATTTTTTCGCCTTTATCCAGCAATTCTTTTGCCTTGCTCATCCGCACTCTCGTCAAAAAGCGTCCCACCGTCTCTCCTTGTTCTTTTTTAAATAAATCATTCAGCCGATTTACACTCAGCCCTGCTTTTTCTGCAATTTCTTCCACACTTAAAAGAGAATTGGAATATTCCTGATAGATAAACCGTACCGCGCGTTCCATCGCATTTGGCGTAAAATGGTGTTCTTTGCTTTTCATCTCTAATATTTCTGTGATTTTTCCCTTCAACCAGCGCACAATTCTCCTGACACTGAAAAGTTCACCGATACTTTCGTCGTACAGTTCAAAATTTCCGTATATCTTTTTTGTTTCTTTTTCCAGTTCATCAAGCACTCCCTCGACAGCTCTCTCAAAAGCTTGAAAATCATAGCGGTGCATAATCGGTCGAAACATCTGATCCAGAGCGCGCAGCGTCTGCTCTTCTTGTTCTTTTTCAAATGCTTCCTTAAATTCATCCAGATTTCCTCCCGCGTATTGCCTTGGTTCTTCATACATCTCGGCATACATCACTGCGCTGCTGCCGTCAAAGTATTTTTGTTCTATCAAAAATTTTGTCTTCTCATATGCTCTGCGGCATTTGAGGATACACATCGGTTCTGGAAAAAGAATCACCGAAACTTTAATCTGGCTTTCTTTTTCTACGTATCGGATTACCTGATCGGCCAGTTGTTCTGTGTCGGTATTCGCTTCACAAAAGCACAGCCATCGGTAAGGTTCTATGTGAATCAGATACCGAATCTTTGGAAAATCCGTCTGTATTTTAGGCAGAAGTGTCCGGTGATCCGCCTCTTGTGTCGTATATCCTGATTTTTTAGAGAGAATCTCAGGAATATGATCTTGTTCAAAAATTACAAAACCAAACGATTCTTTAAAGATATCCTGATAAAAAGCGCCGTCTAAATCCTCAAGAGGCGTATGGAAACAGTTGATCAGATGTCCCTGTCCCATTTTTCTCATTTTTTCTTTTTTATTTTGGATCATCTGACGAATCTCTCCGAGTTTTTTCTCCAGTGTCTTTTTATCCAGTTCCTGTTTCAGAATATACTCCTGTACACTTAAATCAATCGCTGAACGTGCATAGTCAAATTCATCATAGCTTGATAAGAAAATCACTACCGTATCTGGCTTGGTCCTTTTGATTCTCTTTGCCAGTTCCCTCCCATCCATCCCAGGCATCTGTACGTCAGTAATCACAACATCGGGTGAAAGCCTGCAAAATTTATGCCATGCTTCGATTCCGTCAATTGCAGTGTCAATCAGTTCAAATCCAAACTCTTCCCAATTCACTAATCCGGCAAAATGCTTCAGTGCAAATTTATTATCGTCTGCCAACATTATTGTGATCATGAAAACTTCCTCCTTAGCATTTCGTCTAATATTCCCACTATTTTAATGCTGTTTTTGTGAAAAGTCAACATCTATACAAAGTCAATTGATCAGGAATTGCTGGTATTCATATTCATATTTTGCGTATTTGAAATTCCAAAACGCTGTGCCTCCTGCAACATTTTATAAACTTTGATGGTAGGAGCAAGCCACACCTGTCCTGTTCCTCTATAGACATTAACCAGTCCCTCTCCGCTGACGGCAGATCCAATCAATGTTTTTGCGCTGCGCTCTACCGTAAAATCAAGGCTGCTTGAGCGAAGCACTGCAAAATTTCCATCTACTTTTAATGTATCATTGTAAAGATCAATGATATCAATCTCTTCCATCGGCACAATCGATTCCAAAATGACAATTCCCGGTCCGGTCAGCTGCTGCTGAAAAATGCTTTCTCCTCCGGCTATTGCAGAAGAGATGTTTCTCTGTGAGACAACCTTGACTTTGACACTTCCCTGCGCACAGTAGAACATTCCGTCATCTACAATGATCGATTCCCCATTTTCCAGTTTCAGGACAAGAAAATGCTGAAACGAAGGTTCCAAAACTAACAGTCCGCTGCCTGTATATTCCGGCTGTGCCATCTGCTCTCCGGTAACAGCGCCTCTTACGAATCTTCCAAATGCACTTCCAAGCGTTACCCCGCTGATCATCTCAATATTTCCCTGAAAGTAACTCATCGCGCCTTTTTCGATGATTACTTTTTCATTGCGCAGATACAGGGCAATCTGTCTTACCCTAATATTTTGTTTTTCCATAAAATAAACCTGCTGTGCCATAGAAGCGTTGGAAATTCCAAGCAGTTTTTCATATTCCAAAACTTCTACTCTCAGTCCTCCGCTCTCATATTCTTCAATCACTTTTATATTTTCTCTTGTTCCTGCTGCAGTTTTCATCTGTAAATCGCCTCCCGTTTTTTTACTATATTTTTTCTTTTCTATTTTATCATAAAGATACGATATTTTTGTGATAAAATTACTGGAATCTGTTCTAAAGTCAATGCAATTTTTTCTCCATTCTTTTTTGCTGCAGTATCGTTTTGGCTGAACACGTTTTATTTGAGATCCCAATAACAAAAGCAGACTGACACGCAATCTCTGCATGACAGTCTGCTTTTGTTGATTCCTCGTTTCTTTTTTCTTATTCTTCGTCTGCCGGTCTCCAGGCTTTTCCAAATTTTACATCTTTAAATAACGCCGCCAGTCCTGTAATCTGTTTTAATCGGAGAATTTCGTCTTTATCCATCCCAAGATGTTTGGAAATCCATTCATCAGAACGGCCTAATTCATGCAGTTCTTTAACGATATTGCTCATCAATTCTACATCGTGGCTTCCTCTGGCACGATTATGGCGAATCGTACTTGCCATTCTCTGGTCAAGCGGTTTATCAATCACAGAAACCGGAAGCATTCCTCCTTCTCTGTCGTAGATATCCTGATGTTCTAACATAACCCGGTAGCGGTGAAATCCGTCTACAATCATATAAGAATCGTCTTCTTTAGAGTAATAACAGACAATCGGCATCGTATATCCGTCTTCTTTAATGCTCTCATAGAGCAGTTTCATCTCCGGAGGGGCTACTGCATTGGGATTGTATGTATTTGGTTTAATCTTTTCAATCGGGACCGCTGCAATATCGTAGACAGGACTTTTATACTTCATAGTTGATTTCCTCCAAACTCTTATATTTCTGGCGAATTGCATTAATCCGTTTTTGCTGTTCTTTCGTCAATCCAAATCCCATGAAACGGCAGGTATGGTCATTTTTTAAAATGCAGTAGCACATTCTTTTCCAGCTTGGAATATCTTTTGTCGATTTGATATCATCTGTGTTATCCGGAATCTTTCCAATAAAAATAATACGTGATTTTCCGCTCAGGGTATAATTGGAAATACCATTTCTCTTAATCTGATATCCATGTTCTTGCAGCTCTTTTATTGTTTTTTCATCCAGTCCTCCTCCTGTCTCGTGCCAGAACTTGATTGAGGTATTAAATTTTTTTGCATAGTTGTTCCGCAATTTTGTCGGAAGTGTATCCAACAGAAACATCGTATATGATTTCCAGGTATGTCCTTGCGGCAATGTCAGATTGCGGTATCCCATTGCCTTTGTCTTTCCATAAATGCCGGCGAAATTGGCTCCTTGTACTCTTCCTACCAGTTTTGCCCATATTTGCGGGTCAATCACCCGGTATAAATTTAAGGAATCTTTCGAATAATCATTAAAAGGAGATGCAACCCGCATCTGTCCTACTTTCAGCCCCGCCATATAGTAGAGATCGTACAGACGATTGTAGTCATAATCAAATAGATAATTTGCATGCCAGACATCGCTTAACGACCAGTCGTAGAGCGGCGAAGCGCACCAGACATCTTTAAACATCTTGCTCAGCCAGCATTCTCCGTGATAGCTATATTTCTTGTTTAAAAAACCGCTGTATCTCTTGAGCGATTCATCTGCACGCATTCCCAGCAGACATACTGTCTTTTTCTTGCCGTGCGAGCGATGGTACCATCTTCCAAACTGCCTTGCGAGTTCTTCTTGATGCATACGATAATAATAGGTGTCGATCGGATTATTTTCCAGATTAATGACGTATTCTCCTGTCGGCATTTCCCGGACCCAGCTCTCTTTTTTTGTGTCATCCCAAGGATACCAGTACATCTCATAACTGCTCAGTGCCGTTCTGGTTGCCATGGGAAGACATACCCAGTATGCTTCTACTTCCTGTTTTATTTTTTCAAAAGTTCTCTTAATATATTCTGTCGTTACGGTATACTGTGCTTCGAAATCCTGGTGAAACACGCCAATCCCTTTTTGAGGATAATATTTTCTCTGATAGTCTAAAACTAAATTCAAAAGCAGTCCACTGTCTTTTCCTCCGGAAAAAGAAACGTAAATGTTGTCAAACTCCTCAAAAATCAGCTTCAGCCTTTCTTGAAGAAGTTCATATACATTTCTGTCTAAATACTCACGTCTCATATGAATTCCCCCTATTCTACATTGCTCCCTCCATGATTTCCATTTTTTCCCATTTCTTACTATAAAAATTTATCATATTCTCCGTCCAAATTCAACAAAGTTCGACTTTTGTTCCACATCCGGATCTGATAAAACAAAACAGCTCCGCCAGAAATGCAGACATTCGAATTCTACTTTTTGTCTGCTTTAAGGCGAAGCCGTTCTTTTGTCAGATTTTATGCAAAACAATAGGTTGTCAAAAATTCAAATACCGTATCAAAATATAAATCCGGATCCATCAGATATGCCTCTCCGTGACCTGCTCCCTCTACAACGAGAAGATCTTTTTGTGTAGGGCATGCCTCATACAGCTCGTAAACCATATCGGTATGCACAAACGTATCTTCTGATCCGTGGATAAACAGTACGGGAACCTGACTTTTTTTCAGCTGCTCGATGGAAGAAGCATTTTGAAATCCGTATCCGGCACGAATTCTCGAGACGGCATCGGCGGCATAGAGCACCGGAAAATCCGGAAGATGAAACAGATACCTCAGTTCATCGGAAAAAATGTCCCATACAGAGGTGTATCCGCAGTCTTCTACGATCCCTTTTACCTGCTCCGGAAGATCTTCTCCTGCTGTCATCATCACCGTTGCTCCTCCCATTGAAACTCCGTGGAGAATAATCTCGGCTTCCTGATCGAAATCAATGATATACTGAATCCATTTTATCACATCTTTTCGGTCCAGCCATCCCATCCCGATATAGGTTCCCTCGCTTTCCCCATGACTTCTCATATCAGGTGTCAGCACATTATATCCTTGCAGACCGTAAAAGCTTGCGATATTTTGCATATCCTGTCTTCTTCCGGTATATCCGTGAATCGCAAGCACCCATCTGTGGCTTTTTGTGTCTGTCCAGAATACATCTCCTTTTAAGTGCAGTCCGTCGTCCGAGATTATTTCTGCATCTTCCCTCTGCACTTGGGCAATCCACTGTTCTTTCTGCCGTTCAATTTCCTGTCTGTTTTTATCAATGACTGACTGATTTTCTGCTGTCACAGCAGAAGCAGGCGCGACGTCTTGAGGATTTTCTTTTCGCACAATTGCAAAATCTACCAGATAATTTCCGACAAAGAAAAGAGCTGCAATCAATACGATAACAACTCCAATTCCAATCTTCATCCATAATTTCTTTTTCATGTTTTCTCCTTCCCTCTATCGATATTTTTTCAACATTTTGTCTTTTCGTCAAAATTTTTAAAATTATTATACTGACAGAAGAATTTGATGTCAATCTGTTTCTTGTCTCCGTATCTTACGCCGCTTTCTCTTTTCTTATTTCTTTTATTTTCTGTCTCTTGTCTTTTTTTCTAAAATAGTGTAACATAAAATTTAGGTTTCATCTTAGTCTGAGTATTTCATTAGAAAAGAGTCCAGCTAAGAAATGTCAAGAGGTGATATGAAAAAAGTTAAATTTATTACAACAGAGCAAAAAGGGTAATCTTAATAGACCATTCCAAAATATAGGATTGGTCAGGACTAAATATTCAGAG
>CALWCS010000090.1 GCA_944376425.1 uncultured Lachnospiraceae bacterium
CCGGAAGAGACGGTTTATTTTGCAAATCCCGGCAGACTTGGCACGTTCAATCCCGATGATCAATTCCACTGGGCAGACTTCAATAATAACCCTATGAATAATTGGGAAGATATTGCACGGAACTTCCTCTCTATCCCCATGGCTCATCAAATGATAGGTTACGGGACAGTGGCAGACGGCGCGGATAATACTCTTAAAATCATGCGCAGTTATCAATATTATGCGGCGATTAAAGTTTATGCTCGCGCCATAGATGAAAACGTTTGGGATGCGCATACGCAGGAGGGTGGTTACGTTTACCACACTACGGGAAGCGGTAAAACCCTGACGAGCTTCAAGTGTGCGCAACTGATAACAACATAAAAAAAGGTTGATAAAATCGTTTTTCTGATGGACAGGACGGAACTTTGGAAGCAGACGTTTATTAAATACAGAGGGTTTGCCGTAAGCGAGCAGGTGGACGACGTTACCAGCACTCGTGATTTAATCGTGAAGTTGTGTTCAGGAACAGGGCCCGAGGACGATTCGTCTCAACTTATTGTTGCCTCTATTCAAAAGATGAGCAGGATCACAATCGAAAATGGGGCAAATCCGCTTGACGTGCAAAAAATTCAAAAGAAGCGTATCGTATTTATCATTGACGAAGCGCATCAGGACGTTGCGGGTGAAATGTTGGCAGGGATAAAGCGCACTTATAAAAACGCGCTGTTTTTTGGTTTTACCGGCACTCCCATTATGCCAGAGAACGCTATAAACGGAATAACTACGCAAGGGTTGTTCGGCGAATGTTTGCATTCGTACAATATCCTTAACGGTATAAGAGATAAAAACGTATTAGGTTTTAAAACTTTTAAGATAAGTACCTTCGATGAAAACGAACTAAAAGAAATCGTCGCAAAACAGAAAAGTGGAGTGACGGATGTCGCTGCAGCATCGGATGAACAGTTTGCAACCTATCGTAAATGGAAGCAGAAAAGCATGCTTGAAATCGAAAAGGAGCTTGATAGAAGCATATACCGCGAAGGGGAGTCGGGCAAAAAACACCGTCAGGCAGTCGCCGATAGTATTCTTAAAAATTGGGATATTCAAAGTAACCGCGGACAATTTCATCAGATACTTGCAACTTCCTCAATAAGTGAAGCAATCGAATACTATGATTTGTTTGTTTCAAACGACAAGGGTTTGTTTGTAACGGCAATATTTGACCCGAGTACAGATTTGTCCGAAGGCGACACATGGAAAGAAGATGCAATTGCAAGGATATTAACCGATTACAACAACCGATTCGGTTTTAGGTATAATTTGGCATCCTATAAAAATTTTAAGGATGATGTTTGCTCTCGCCTTGCACATATTGAACCTTATAAATCCTTGGATATAAATAGAGCCGATGCGGTTAATATTGTAATTGTAGTAAATCAGTTGCTTACAGGCTTTGACTCAAAATGGATCAATGTTCTGAATCTTGATAAGGTTCTGATTTATCAGAAGTACATTCAGGCGGCTTCCAGAACGAACAGATTATTCAGACAAGACTTAAAACCCTATGGAATTATAAAGTATTATAGAGTGCCGCATTTGCAGGAAGAATTAGCGAATGAAGCCTTGAGACTCTATATAGAATCGGATGAGTACAAATATGTATTTGCTTCGTCTTTGGGATATAATATTATCACGATAAATGAGTGTTTCAAAGACATTAAAACCTTGTTTACAAGAATAGGTGTACCGAATTTTGATAAAATTCCAAGGGACGAGGCTGATCAAAGGGCTTTTGCAAATGCGTTTAGCGAGATGGCGTCGGCAGTATCAAGAGCAATTCCCGAATTGTTTAATTGGGCTCAGACCACATATAAGACGGAAGATTGTGGAGACGTTTCGGTGAATATTGATGAACTTACCTTTGAGATATTGAGAAAGCGGTATTCCGAACTGTCACGCGAGCAAGTTGTCGATCCCGCCAACGTATATGAGATTAAGACCTATTTGGTTGAACAGGAAAATAATATTGATCTCGCCTTTTTGGAAGCCAATTTTCAAGCTTTCTATAAAGATCTGTCCAATAATGCGACGCCTCAGGAAATAGAAAAAGTTCTTTTGGAGCTTAGAACAAAATTTGCGGTTTTGTCGGTAGACGAACAAAGAATTGCAGAAATAATTCTCTCGGATATTCAATCTGGTGAGTTTGATTACCAAGACAATAAAGGATTTATGGATTATATTCTTGAATATTCTCAACGTGAGTTGTATCAAAACATTGCAATGTATGCCAAAGAATTTGGCGTGGATAAATCTATACTGACATATTTGGTTGAGTCGCACTTTAAAAATGGTGGTGAATTGAGACAATATAGCAGGTTTGATTCGCTTGTTCAGACGATAGACAAAAATTTTGCTCAGATCATTTTGGAAAGATTGGAGGGCGCACCAGTTCCGGCACGTAAAGTTATAATAAAAGCTAAAGATTATTTGGAAGATTTTATATTGACTCGAAAAAACAAATTAAAATGATATCATGATTGTAAAATGTCCGTTTTGTGGCAAGATTTAATTCATGATAGCAAACATTGTAACATGAATAGCTTTGGGCATGTCGGCTTGAATCAAAAAGGCAACAGAGTTATACTTATAAAGGAAGTCCTTACTGGGCTTCCTTTTCTTTGGATGAAAATTTTGTGAAAATATTTCCAAAACCACGAACTGACGGCGAAAAAGTGTCCTTTTATAAGTGAAGGGGTTATCAAAAGGAGGTAATGCTAATGCGCTGAAAAATGGCTATGCCGATGTGCTCAAAAGAAAATTCAGCAGAAAAATTTATAGAAATCGGGAGAAATTTTTCAAGAAACCGTGTACTGACGAGAAAAAAGTGTCCTTTTATAAGTGGGGGTGAAAGATCGAAAAAGAGGACAAAAAAGGGGGCGGTTTTGGACAGAAAAATGCAGATCAAAAAGTATGAAAATGCAGCGAAAAGAGGCTGATTTTTGAAGCAGGTAAAGAAAAAATCATAAAACAGATTTTTTGCGGTATTAAGACAAAGCGGGAAACCCGCTTGTCTTTTACTATAAATCACGGGAAAGGAGGAGGAAAATAAAAATGAATTGAGGAACAAATGTATTGCAATTACAGGCAATCAAACGAATCGGAGACAAAAAAGTTTGTAAAATTTTCAAAAACAGCTTGACGAAAACCTTCGTAATAAGTATAATAAAAATACATAGTCGTATATATACGAAACACATAAACCGGAGGGAAAGAGATGACGAAGGAAGAGTTGGAGAGAAAGTCCGAGACGGAAGGGCTGACGGCGGAAGAGGTTACAGAGTATCAAAGGCTTGTAAAGCCTGTGCGGCACGTTTACGGTAAATACGGGACGATAAAGAAAAAATATCTGGAAGAGCATGATTGGGTAAAAACAGCGGCGCTCGGGAAAGATTTGCCCGAATAT
>CALWCS010000091.1 GCA_944376425.1 uncultured Lachnospiraceae bacterium
CTGCTGTTTATTGAGAGCGGCGGAGATAATCTATCAGCAACATTCAGCCCGGAACTGGTGGATGCTACGATTTTTGTTATTGATGTTGCAGAAGGAGATAAAATTCCAAGAAAAGGAGGTCCTGGCATTACTCGTTCGGATCTGCTGGTGATCAATAAGATCGATCTTGCGCCGTATGTAGGGGCAAGCCTGGAAGTAATGGAACGAGACTCCAAAAAAATGCGCGGCGATCGTCCGTTTTTATTTACGAATATCCGAGGCGGTGTCAATGTGGACAAAGTGGAACAATGGATTAAAGAAAATGTACTTCTGGAGGGAATGGAAGGATAAATGAAAAATCAGTTTGGAAAAACTTCGCAGCTACATGTGACGACGGAGAGAAATGGAGAAAAAACGGTCTTAAAAGATCTTTCTTTCACAGCTCCTTATAAGGTGATGACTCCATTCCAGAAAAGTGATGGAGGGATTCAAGTAATGCCTCTTTGTGCATCGGCAGGAATTATGGAAGGAGATTGTCAGAAATTTTCCTTTCTAATTAAACAAGGATCCGATCTGGAATATATCTCGCAGTCCTTTGAGAAAATTCATAAAATGAAAGAGGGATACGCCAAAAGACAAACCGATATTGTTCAGGAAAAAAATTCTATTTTTTTCTATCATCCCCAGCCAGTCATACCGTTTCAAGACTCTGACTTTGAAACAGATATGGAAGTGCGACTAGAAGATGAATCCGCTAAATTTTGTTTCTTGGAGATTTTATCGGGAGGTCGAAAAGCACATGAGGAGCTGTTTGCTTTCCGCAGATACGTCTCAAAAGTTCGAATTTACAGAGGCAATCACCTGATTTATCGGGATTATGCAAACTATCAGCCATCGAAGATGGAGATGACGCAGATCGGAATGTATGAGGGATACAGTCACATGGCTGCAATGTTTTTTAGTGTTGGTCCGGATCAAAACTGGCAGGAAAAAGTAGCATGTCTTCTGGAAGAGAAAAAAGAGATGGAAGGCGGTATTACAAGACTTGCCCACGGAGATTATGCAGTGAGGATGTTCGGAATGAGAGCACAGGTTCTTCAAGAGACAGCTGCACATATTTTAAAACTATATGAAAAATGGTTTCAAGCATGAGGACAATAAATAGACAGTCTGGAAATTCCAGGCTGTTTTTTTCATGATAGAAAGATTTGGAATGGACGCACGGCTAAGCAGGCAATCTTGCAGAGTGAAAGTATCTGGAAACGGTGCGAAAGGTATTTTTGACAAATTGATTAAAAAATCTTGATTTTATATAATTGGTTTATACAAAAACACAAGACAGAAAAATTAAAATGTGATATCTGATCTGGTATTTGTGACAAAAAGATGAAGAAAAACGGGAGGAATGAAAATGAACAGAAACAGGTTACTCAAAAAGACACTGGCGGCAACCCTTTCAGCGAGCATGCTGATTATGCCGTCCCAGGCATTGGCGGAGAATTCTTATGTGACAGATAACACAGAGACAGTCATGCAAAATGCTTCTTCTGAAGGAGGGGGTATGGTTTATAACTTAGAAAAACCATCGGAAGAAGAGTATGCCCAATTAAAAGAACAGTATCAGGAATTATATGCGGTACCGGAAAATGCAGGAGAGACAGAATATCCGGCAGAATATCCGAGAGAACTTTTGACGCCGATGACAGATGAAGAGATTGAACCAATTGTAAATGCATTAGTAAAAACTATGACATTTGAAGAAAAGCTTGCTTTGATTGCCGATCCGGGATGGGGAGCAGAAAAAGTAGAAAAGGGACAGGCCATGTATCTGCCGGGTGTACCTCGTCTTGGTGTTCCGGTGATTCGTCAGCATGACGGATCGGCAGGAGTAGGCGCTATCTATCCGACGACAAATCTTCCTATCGAAAATGTAGCTGGAAATACATTCAGTACAGAGCTTGCATGGAAGTACGGATCGGTAATCGGAAAAGAACTCGTTTCTGTCGGATCAAACTGGGAACTAGGCACACAGTTTGACTTGGTTCGAGATATACGCTGGGCACGTGCAAAGGATACATATGGAGAAGATTATTATCTGACAGGTGAAATGGCTGTGAGCGAAACTTTAGGACTGCAAAGTCAGGGAGCAGGTGCGCAGGGAAAACATATCGGCGCGTATGCAACAAATGGAGACGGACAGCTTTGGACATTTGTAGATGAGCAGACATTGCACACGGCATATCTCTATCCGTTTGAGCAGCCGATCAAACGTGCGAATCTGTCACAGGTTATGACGACTTATACACGATTGAATGGATACTATACATTCTCGAATGAATACCTCTTAAAAGATGTTTTGCGTGATATGTGGAATTGGAAGGGCGGTGTTGTTACCGATGCAATGTCCACAAAAGAGTTTACGACGATTTTAGGAGTGGATTCTGAGATGGGCAAGAGCTACAATACAGAAGACTATGTTTTAAAATACATGGATGAGGGATTATGCACAATGGACGATATCGACACGGCTGTATCACATATTCTCTGGTCTATGGGATATGCCGGTTATCTGGGACTTGTAAAGATTGATGAAGAGAGCGGTCTTGCATATGCTGATTCGAGAAGAAGCATCAAAGATGACGGCAGCATTCAATATGTGATGGCGGGAACAGATGTCAGCGAAGGCGGAGAGAGAACAGTCATTGAACTGGTGGATTCCTGGAAAGAAGATTATGAAGAAGGAACTTTGTATGAAGAAGATAATGCAATTGCTCTTGAAGTAGCTGAAAAAGGAATTGTACTTGTAAAAAATGAGGAAGACACCCTGCCTTTGACGAGTGAGTCCTACACAAACGGAAATAAAGTGGTACTGGTAGGCTGGGGAGCCGACAATATCGTTCCGGGAACAGGATCAGAGCGTTCCTATGGATTCTTAAATTATATGACAACTCCATATGAAGCGATGAAAGAGATTGCAGGAGAAGATGCAGCGATTGAGGCGTACGTTTTAGATGATGAATTTGGTACGACGATTCCGTCTGATGTCATCTTTACCTCAGAAGACAGTTCGGTTCATGGATGGATCATGAATGGAGAAGAGAATCCGGTATCTGAAATTAATTATCTGACAACATATGAAAACAATAAAAACAGCATTGATAATTTAGAGGATGGAACGGCTTTTGAAAACGGAACACAAAATACGTGGACTGGTTACTTAAAGGCACCAGAGGATGGAGAGTATGATCTTGTTATCCAATCTTTAGGAGGAGAGGCAAGTGTGACGATTTCTTCTCTCGATGGAACGGTAATTGGAGAAGTGGCAGCCCAGCAGCAGGGAGGATTTCCAGGAGGCGGAGCTCCTGGAGGAGTTCAGCAGGAGACAGAAGCACCGGAGCCATCTGATACGCTTAGTACATCGGCAAGCGGTACACTTCCATCTGACGACTTTACAAAAGATGGATTAAATGCGTCGTCTGTAACAGCAACTTTAGAAGCTGGAAAACTATACAAAGTAGAAGTGACATCAAGCGCTACCTCTGACATTTACGATCAACAAGTAAAACTGGCATGGATTACACCAGGAGAAGAAGAAGCGAAAAAAGAAGCAGCAATTGCAGCAGCAGGAGAAGAAGGAACGACGGTTGTGTATTTCGTTCGCATTGGACCTACAGGACACGGTGTAACGATTGAAGAAGAAGATCTTTCTATGTATGAAGAAGATTTGGAGACGTTAAAAGCATTACAAGAAGCGTGCGACGCAGCAGGAAATCAGCTTGCGGTTGTGACGTATAACCGTACGGCATTCGCATTTGACGGTGACTGGGAAGAAAATACAGACGCTATCCTCACAGCTTTTTACCCGGGACAGGCAGGACAGCAGGCAATTGCGAATATTTTGATGGGGGAGACAAATCCGAGCGGAAAATTATCTGTCACAATGCCAAAAACATATAAAGAAACATTATTGTACTATGATCCGGATTGGGATACAAATAGAAACGGAGCATATGATGAAGGAGAAAGCTATGAAGACTATCTGGCATGGCAGAGAGTCGGAAGAGGAGGACAGAACTTTAAAGATCTGGAAAACGAATATTCTGCACAGTATAACGAAGGATTGAATTTTGGATACCGCTGGTATGAAGAAGAGGAAATTGAACCGCAGTATGCGTTCGGTCATGGACTTTCGTATACAACATTTGAATACTCAGACTTTACAATCACTCCTTCCGAAGAGGAAGACTATGCATTTGATGTTTCTGTGACTGTGACAAATACAGGAGATATGACAGGAAGTGAGATCGTTCAGGTGTATGCCGGTCCGGCGCAAAATGTTTCGGATTCCGTACAGACCACAAAGAAACAGCTTGTTGCATTTGGACGTGCAGAAGACCTGGAACCAGGAGAAAGCACAGTCGTTACCATGCAGATCAGTGAGAGAATGCTTTCCTATTGGTATGCAGATCAGGAAGAACTGACACAGCGCGAAGATGGAACAAAAGATAAATGGGTGCTTGCAACGGGCGAACGGGAACTGATGCTGGCAGCCTCATCTGACAACATCGTAGAGACAGTGACAGTAGAAGTAACAGAATAAAAATCTGTTAAGAGAAGATAGGATACTAGAATACAATTCAGACAGAGATCGTTTTGGAAAACTCTTA
>CALWCS010000092.1 GCA_944376425.1 uncultured Lachnospiraceae bacterium
AGGGAGAAAACAGTATAGGAGAATCTGTGATTCTTTCTTCTTTGAACTTACAAATAGAAAAGATAGAAGTATATGAGGCAGAAGATGAGCATTATGCAGAATTGTATGTTTATATCCTGACTCAGAATATGGGACAGGAAAACTGTATAATAAAAGAACAGCTGACGGCAGTGTTAAATTATATGTCTCGCTATGAATTTGAGATGGACATTGATCGCTTTAGCTTTCCAACAGCACCGCAGTATTCGGTAGAAGATTATATATTAGATCCACTTTGTGAAATGATCGTTGTGTTTCATACGCAGATACCAAAGACGGTGACAGAACGGGAAGGAGAAATGCAAATCCATCTTAAGTACGGCGGAGAAGGAGGGGAGGAAACACAATTTGTTTTGGAAACGGCTGACTTAGGAGAAGTACAGGAAAAATTAGTTCCGATGGATATTCCAGAAAATGCACTAGAATGGAATGGACATAAATATGCTTTATTTCATGGAAAAGAACTGAATATTGCCACATGGGAAGAAGCAGAAAAATATTGTGAATCTCGAGGTGGACATCTAGCTACCATTACTTCAGCGAAAGAGAATGATAATGTTTATAGATTTGTAAGAAAATACTGGGCGGCAGAAAATGTACATTTTGGTTTTAGCGATGCACAAGAGGAAGGTGTTTGGACTTGGGTGAACGAAGAACAATCTGATTATACAAACTGGGGAGATGGAGAACCCAATAATTCAAACGAACAAGATTATGCACAGTTTTATCGCTCTTATACAGATGGCAGATGGGATGATGAGGATTTTAAATTTAGTGATTTTATCTGTGAATGGGATTTGTATGGAGAAAAAGACATTTAGATAATTGGAAAGGCATTTGCACGACATACGTTAGGACAGCTTTATGACGAAAAAAATCGGTTCGACCGTATAAAAGAAAGAAGGTGAATGATGAAATAATATATAAAGCTATGTGAAGGAAAAGAAAAAAATTTCAGTCTAAAAATGATATAAAGGAGAAAAAAATGAAAAAGAAATGGATAGGATTAGCAATGATACCTTTTTTGCTACAACCAATTTCCGCAGTAGCAGAAGAGGCAGAAACAGAGATAATAACAGAGGATGAAACGGAAGCAACAGAGGTACAGTTGATTGGACAAGGCGTAGGAACAGAAATTCTAGTAGGAGAAAGAGTAGATCTAGGAGATTACGAAATAACAGTATCGAATGTCCGGATCGGTCAAAATGCTGGTACGAAGGTGGCTGATCCAGCCCATAAATATTTATGCTTGGATGTCAGTATCCTGAACTGGATGCTGGAGGATTTACCGGTAGATCCTGTATTAAACTGGTTTGTAATTTATGACGAGGAGTATCGTTTTGCATGTGATACATATCAGCCTTCTGTAAAAGGAATGTGGGAAGGACTTGCGACAAATTATGATGAAAAACAAATATATTATATAATAGAAATTGAAGAAGTGACAGAAGAGGGAACACTTCAGGGCAGGACAATGCGAATGGAAGACGGCAATTATGAAGAAATAAGATCGTCTTGGGAACATACAGGATCTTATGATGAGACGACAGGTATCCTTTCAATACAATATGGAGAACGCATTCAGGGTAATAATAATAGAATGTCTCTTGATGGAACAGTACAAGATTCTGTAATAGAAGGGACAGTATTTTGGGAAGACGGAGTATATGGAGTCATCTCTCTTACAAGAATGGAATATACAGACAGTCCAGTGTACAACACAGTAATTGCTCCTCTGGTAGAACAGCAGTATCATTTATGTGTTCTGCTTACTAATGCTGCAGCAAACGGGTTGAATAGTGGAGAACTTGTCCTGAATATGGTAATTGGCGGAGAATGTTATACTGTTAATTTGAAATAAATGGGAGGGGATGTCATGAGAAGAAAGACACTAATATTACTAGGAGCAAGCCTGTTAATGATGGCATTGTCAGGGAACGTATATGCAGAATCTGTTGAGATTATAGGGGAAAACCAGGGAGAAAACAGTATAGGAGAATCTGTAATTCTTTCTTCTTTGAACTTACAAATAGAAAAGATAGAAGTATATGAGGCAGAAGATGAGCATTATGCAGAACTGTATGTTTATATCCTAACTCAGAATATGGGACAGGAAAACTGTATAATAAAAGAACAGCTGACGGCAGTGTTAAATTATATGTCTCGTTATGAATTTGAGATGAATATTGATCACTTTAGCTTTCCAACAGCACCGCAGTATTCGGTAGAAGATTATATATTAGATCCGCTTTGCGAGATGACAGTTGTATTTCATACACAAATACCAAAGGCAGTGGTAGAACGGGAAGGAGAGCTACATATCAGTCTTAAGTATGGTGGAGAAGAAGGAGAAAAAACACAATTTATTTTGGAGACAGCTGATTTAGGAGAAATGCAAGAAAAATTAGTTTCCATAGATATACCGTACCATGCATTAAGATGGAATGGACATAAATATGCTCTGATTTATAATAATTCTTTAAATATTGCAACTTGGGAAGAGGCAGAAGCATATTGTAATGCTCTAGGCGGTCATTTAGCTACAATCACTTCAATGGAAGAGAATAATGCCATTTATAGATTTATCAGTAAATACTGGGCACAAGATGAAATGTTTTTTGGCTTTAGTGATGTACAAGAGGAAGGGACTTGGACATGGGTAAACGGTGAACAATCTGATTATACATACTGGCATGAGGGAGAACCTAATAATAGCAATAATAATCAAAACTATGCCATCATTGATAGCGACGGAACATGGTACGATGCAGATTTTAATTTCAGCAGTTTTATCTGTGAATGGGATGTGTATTAAGAAAACGTAAAAAATTAAATTTTACTAGGAGGGACCATTGCGAAATAGATGAGCAATTATCTATGGAGCAATGGCTCTTTTTATGTCAAAAAACAGAAAACGGACTCCGGAGAGTCTGCAATCCATGGTATAATTAGATATACCTAAAGAGCGCATGATCATAGTACAATCGCACGTTTCCGTACTGGATTCCTGGCAGATGCCTGTGAAGATCTTTTCTATCAGATGATAAAGTGATTGGAAAATATGGATGAGCTGTCAAAAGAAACCGTTTTTATTGACGAGGCAAAGCTGGAGATCTGTGCAAACAAAAAACATTTGGAACTGTTCCAGTGTTTTTAGAATGCCAGACGGTTTATAACTGGTACACAACCAGTTTCCAGAGACCGGAATGATATGTGGGACACTTAGCTTCTTTCTGAAGAGAATGGAAGAAAAATTGGGTTTCTGCAATCACAAAGTGACAGCGGATTCTGAATGCAAAGGGGAAGAAGAAGATATCGATCTGCAAGAACGGAGGGATAAACGTTATATCAAACCGCAGACTGATGAACAGTGAAAAAAGAGGAGTTTTCAGAAGGACATCCGTAAGCGGGAAAACGGTTCTTTCTGGTTTTAGTTGAATTTATCTTGCTGAAATTATATAATAATAGATAATTTATGGAACAGGAAATCGGAAGGGAAAAACGAAATATGAAATACGACAATTATAAATTCCGGCTTAAAACTTGTGTGTGGGAGATTACTTTAGCTTGTTGTTTTTCATGTAAGTATTGTGGGTCTAGAGCTGGGAAAGCCAGAGAAAATGAATTGACAACAGAAGAATGTCTAAGTATAGTACGACAATTGGCAGATATGGGGTGTCGAAGAGTTTCTCTCATTGGCGGAGAAGTATTTATGCGCTCAGATTGGGCAATCATCGTAAAAGCGTTAACAGATCTTGGAGTAAATGTTTCTATCATTACGAATGGTTTTTTATTTTCGGACAAACTCATATTGGAATTGAAAAGAGTAAAAATAGAATCTGTAGCAATATCTTTGGATGGCACGGAGGACATACATGATTTATTCCGACAGAAAGGTAGCTTTAGGAGGGCGATTCAGGCAATTGATATCTTGAATCAAGGAGGGATTCCTGTCTCAATAATCAGTACCTTACATAAGCACAACATAGATTGTCTGGAAGAATTATATAAGATATTAAAAGAAAAGAATATAGTTGCATGGCAATTACAAGCCTGTTCTCCTATGGGAAATGCATTGAAAGCAGATTTTTCTGCTGTTATCGATTTTAGAAATGTAATAAGCTTTGTTGAAAAACATAGCCAAGAATCGCATTTTGCAATCGGTATTGCAGATAATATTGGGTATTATACAGAAACAGAAGGTTATTTAAGAGGAGATATAAGCGGAAAGGGATTCTTTTTAGGATGCCGGGCAGGATTAAGTGCGATAGGTATTGATAGTGTGGGGAATGTACGGGGATGTGAATCTATGTATGATGATTCCTTTGTGGAAGGAAATCTGAGGGAAACAAGTCTTCATGACATTTGGTATCATCCTAATGCATTTGCGTATAATCGCCAATTTACTGTAAATCAGTTAAGCGGTAGGTGTAAGGGATGTTCTTATGGAAGGATATGCGCTGGAGGCTGTAGATCCTATAATTATTTTACCCATGGGAAATTATATGAATCTTTATGCTGTATACATGGTATGCAAAAAGCGAAGCCAGTATGAGAGGGATACGTGACAACTTTTATTTATTTTTCTTTTCAAATGGATCAACAAAAGGATCTTCTGACTCGGGAAGAAGATTTACATCTTCCTTTTCCTTGATTTCCTCGGCATATGTAAATGGATACTCATTAATTTTTAAATAATCCTTACCTGCCATTATTTCAGGAGGTGCGTAGATACATGCCATTGGTACAGATAGTTCCGGATCGTCTAAATCTCTGTCATACTGCGGTATTTTGCCTTCCGGCATTTCTATTTTCTGATTTTTTTGCACTGCCGGAGAATGAATTTCATCGTAACGCAGACTTGTCTTCTCATTATTTATCGGAACACTTTCCTCAGCTGGCTTTAATTTTTTATCTTCCTGTTCATGGCACGCTTCTTTCCGCCTGTTCTTTGCTATAAGTCGTTTTATGATATCCATCTTTCCCCTCTTTTTTCCTTTCTGCTTTTCTCTTAGATTTCCTGCTGTTTCTTCCGGATTCTTTGTTTCCAGACGTGGTCTGCTATTCGGTTTTTCTTTCTGCGATTGAAAGCATTACTTGATTCTATCTTTATGACTGATTCTATTATATATTATTTTTGGGCGGAAAAGCAATATCGTATTTCGCGCAATTGAGAGTGTTTGAGATTGAGAAAATAAAAAGGAAGGAAAGAAAGTGAGAAGAAAATACATGACAATCGAACAGACCATCACACAATTTATTTTTGTAGAACATCCTTTACAAAAAGCAGAGGCGATTTTCATACCGGGGAGTAACGAGGGCAGTTTGGCGGTTCATGCTGCCGATTTGTATCAGAGGGGATATGCGCCGATTATAGTTCCGTCCGGAAAGTATAGCATTTTAACCGGCAGGTTTTGCGGCGGTGCACAGCCGGGTCTTGCCCCGCAAGGGGATTATGAGACGGAGAGTGATTATCTCGAAGCGGTGTTAATCAGGCACGGTGTGCCAAAGAAGGTGATTTTTAAGGAGCGTGAGGCAACGTATACGTATGAAAATGCGATTTTTACCGAAAGACTTTTAAAAGAAAGAGGGATGAAAATCAGTCGGGCGATTCTTTGCTGTCAAGCCTATCATGCCAGAAGATGCCTGATGTATTATCAACTTTTATTCCCGGATACGGAATTTTTTGTCAGTCCTGTCGTCACAAAGGAGATAAGCAGAGAAAACTGGTATCTTGACGCTGGTAAGATTGACGCAGTTTTAGGCGAGATGGAGCGCTGCGGAAGTCAATTTCACGAAATTTTAAAAGAGAGGATTCCAGGCAGATAATCGTATTGCAGGAAAAAATATTTCGTGATACGATAACAGAGAAAACACAGAAACGGAAAATTGGCACAAAGGAAGAATCGATATGTATAAAGCATGTATTTTTGATCTGGACGGTACTTTGGCGGATACCCTTGTTTCCATTGCGTACAGTGCAAACAGGGCATTGGAAGCAGTAGGATTGAAAGAACAGCCGACACAAAGATATCGCTATTTTGCAGGAGACGGAGCGGATGAATTGGTAAGACGGTGCTTAAAGGCTTCTGGAGATGAACAGTTGGAGAAGTATCCGCAGATGAAAAAAATCTATACGGAGTTTTTCAAAAAAGACTGTCTGTATCAGGTAAAACCGTTTGACGGAATGATGGAAGCCTTAAAAGAAGTAAAGCAGCGGGGAATCAAAATTGCAGTTCTCTCAAACAAACCTCATGAAAATGCGATTAAAGTGGTAGAAGGAATTTTTGGAAAAGGATTTTTTGACCATATTCAGGGACAACAGGAGAACATTCCAAGAAAGCCCTCTCCTGTAGGAGCGCTTCACACGGCAGACATTTTTGGCATAAAACCAGAAGAATGTCTCTATTTTGGGGACACTAATACAGATATGCAGACAGGAAAAAGTGCCGGAATGAAAACCGTCGGGGTAACTTGGGGATTTCGTACGAGAGAAGAGTTGAAAGAAAACCATGCAGATTTGATCATTGATCATCCGGCTGAAATTGTGGAACTAATAAAGGGAGAGACAAAAAAAGATGATTCGGTTGATTGCAAGTGATTTAGATGGAACACTATTGTTAAATGACACGCAGGAACTTCAAAAAGGAACAATTTCACTGATTCAGGAATTGGGAAGACAAGGCAGAATCTTTGCGCCGGCAAGCGGAAGACAGTATCCGAATTTAAAAAGGCTATTTGCGCCGGAGACAGATCTGTATTATATCTGTGAAAATGGAGCGCTTTTAATGAAAGATGATAAAATTTTGCAGCAGCATCTGATTGAACGTGAGTTAGGAGAAGAGATGATACGCGCAATTTTGGCGGAAGATGGATGTGAAGTTCTCGTATCAGGCGTTCATACGTCTTATATCCAGCCGAAGGAATCGTGGTTTGTCACTCACCTGCGCGATGTGGTGAAAAATAATATCACAGTGACAGATAATATTTTTTCAGTACAGGAGTCTTACATGAAGATTTCTGTCTGTCAAAGAGATGGAATTGAAAAGACGAGGCAGATGTGGGAACATCGGTTTGAAGGAAGAGTCGTGACGATGGTATCCGGAAACATGTGGCTTGATCTGATGCCGTTTGGAGCGGACAAAGGAGCAGGAATTGACAGGATTCAGAAGGATCTGGGAATCTTACCGGAAGAGACGATGGTATTTGGAGATAATTTTAATGATCTTGCGATGTTTGAAAAAGCAAAATACAGTTTTGCAATGGAGAAAGCTCCGGACAAAATAAAAAAGCATGTCGGTTTGAGACAGACATGGTAGAAAAAGTGCTGATAGACGTGTTAAACGGAAAATATGATAAGATGCCAGAGCAAAAAGCAGTTTGACCTTGGCGTCAGAAGAAGTGACAAAGGAGAAAGAAAAAATGGGAGAATACAGTAAAGAAGCAATTGAAATATTTTTAGAACAGCAGGGAAAATTATTTCGAGAAAATGTTGCTAACACACCGGAGGAGGCAGAATGGTTTTTAGAAGACTGTCTTGCTGTAGAAGTCGGATCGATGAAAGAAGTCAAAAAATATTTTGAAGAAAATGGAATGGACATCGATGGAATGACGATGGAAGAATTAAAAGAAGCCGCAGAGGTTTTTCAGCTTCCAAGCGGAAGATTTTTAATTGTAGAGGGATAAAAAAGCGAAAAAAGACACAAAAAGACAACAAAAAAAATGAGGAAAACCGGCAGTGGGAGACAATGCATCCTGCAGCCGGTTTTTTGTTATCGGATGGAAGAAAAATCCCACCTCTACAGGCGGCGAATAACAAGATCGTATCAATATGGCAGTGGATCAGAAAACGCTAGAAAATACTTGACAAGAATACTTGTCAATGATATGATAATGACAAATATATTTGTCAAGATGACATGGAAACTTGTCAAAAATTAGGGGGGGGGTAAAAGCAGATGCCACTGTTGAACCGGCTGAAAGAATATCGTGCACGACTGGGAATCAACCAGCAAGAGCTGGGAAAATTGGTGGGAGCATCCAGACAGACCATCAGCTCCATTGAACGAGGAGATTATTCTCCCTCTATCGTACTTGCCCTGAAAATTGCAAAGGTATGCGAGGCGAGTGTAGAGGAACTATTTCAATATGAAGAGGATGAGGAAGATGAAAAAGAAGAAGAAACATAAAGAAAACGTTGTTCTCCGATTTATCATTACGATGCTTATCTGCGGACTGCTTGGGGGACTGACAGGAGTCTTTTTTATGGGACAGGATCATCTGATTATCTCGACGGCATCGGATCTTCAGAATATGATTGCAGATCTTTCACCTTATATGATAACAGTATTTGAAGTTCTCGGACTGGGATATACGATTTTTTTGTACTGGAGTGCAAAACAGAAATTTTTGCGGTGGGATCAGGAAGACGAAGACTTCATTGAAGATGTGGAACATCAGATAGAAAAAGGCATGATGATGACAGACATTGTACAGATTATATGTTTTTTACTGCTTGCCTTTTTGCTTTGGAACTTAAAGGAAAACAGGAGAGTATCAGAGGCACTGATCGGGTGTCTGATTTTCTTAGTCTTGATGGTTGGAATGGTGTTCGTTCAAAGAGCTTATATCGAACTGCTCAGAAAAATTAATCCGGAAAAAAGGGGAGATGCACTGGACATTCACTTTCAGAAAAAATGGATAGAAAGCTGTGACGAATTAGAGAAAATGCAGATTTATGAATCTTGTTATCACAGCTTTCAGACAATGCAGAAATGCTTTCCGATTGCTATGGGAATCTTTATGTTTGCAGAGATTTATTTTAATATGGGAGTCTTCCCGATTGTGATACTTGGCATTTTGTGGCTGATTCAGACAATCACATATAAAAATTATGCAATGAAATTATCGAGGAGAAAGGGGAACAAAAAATGATTGAGATTGAAAAACTGACGAAGATCTACAAACTCAATAAAAAGCAGCAAAAAGAACTAAAAGTAAAAGATACTCAAAAAATTGCAGTTTCAGATCTGTCACTCAGAGCAAAAGAAGGGGAAATTTTTGGACTGCTTGGAACAAACGGTGCCGGAAAGACAACGACACTTCGATGTCTTGCGACACTGTTGCAACCAACGAGCGGAACGATCCGTGTCAACGGATTTGATACAGTAAAAGACGGAGAAAAGGTAAGGGAACAGATTGGATTTTTGACAAATGAGATGAAACTGGATCCACAGTTTTCTCCGGATTATCTGATTGAATTTTTCGGAAGGCTTCACGGTATGAATACGGAAAAAATCCAAGAGAGAAAACGAGAGTTATTTGAATATTTTGGAATTGATCAGTTTGCTGAGAAGCGAGTGGAAGAACTGTCAACCGGTATGAAGCAGAAAGCATCGATTGCGGTCAGTTTGATTCATGATCCAAAAGTAGTAATTTTTGATGAACCGACTACAGGACTTGATATTATTACGGCAAAGGCAGTGACAGATTATTTGAAAGAGTTGAAAAAGCAAGGAAAACTGATTATTATGTCTACTCATATCATGTCAGAAGCAGAAAAACTGTGCGATCGGATTGCTACGATTATTGACGGAAAGAAAGTAGAAGAAGGAACCATACCGGAAATCTTACAGAGAACACAGACAGACGATCTGGAAGAGGCATTTTTTAGATTGTATCAGAAATATGGAAAGGCGGTATAAGAGATGAGGGGTATCAAGATTATTTTCCAAAAGGAAATGAGACGTGTGTTCAAAGATAAAAAGATGGTGATTTCTCTTTTTATTTTGCCTGTAATTTTAATGGTGGGAATTTATGGGCTGATGGGATATTTAAGCGATCAGATGACAGAAAATGTAGAGACGCATCAGTCTCTTGTATGGATTCAAAACGAACCGGAAGATCTGGAGACATATCTGCCGCAGTTAAGGGAAGTGGCACAAGTTCAGACACTTTCAGCAGATGATTCTACGGATGAAATTAAACAGAGAATCTATGACGGAACAGCAGATTTACTCGTTGTATTTCCGGAAAACTTCAGCGAACAGGTCGCAGACTATGAGAACAGCCAAAAGCCGCCCGAAATTCAGACTTTTTATAATCCGTCAGAGGAATACTCTCAGGCAGCAAGAGAAAACGTTGTGGGACTTTTAGAGAGCGTATATGAAAAAGCACTGTTAGAGCAGAGATTTGGAAATTTAGATGTCGTGACAGCATTTACGATTGATACGACAAATACACAGTCACAGATTCAAGATGAGAGCAAAGCGGCCGGAAGAGTGCTTGGAATGATGCTTCCGTACCTGATTACGATTCTTTTGTTTGCCGGAACGATGAGTCTTGGAACCGATACGATCACAGGAGAAAAGGAACGGGGAACACTTGCCTGTATGCTTGTAACTCCAATTAAGAGAAGTGAGATTGTACTTGGAAAACTTTTATCATTGACCGTTTTATCAATCTTAAGCGCATCAGTCTATGTGGTTGCTCTTGTGATTTCTCTGCCAAAGACGATGGGATCACTTGGAGCAGAAAATATGAGTGTCAGCTTTAACGCAAGCCAGATTGCAATGATGGCAGCTATTATTCTTGCACTTGCCTTTTTATATGTCCTCTTAGTAGCAGTAGTCAGTGTTTTTGCAAGAACAGTAAAAGAAGCAGCAACCTATGTGACGCCATTGTATCTGATTGTCATTGTAGCAGGATTATTTACGATGTTTGCTACAACAGGAACAAGGGAAGTGTATGAATATATCATCCCAATTTACAGCAGCAGCATTTGCTTAAGCGAGATTTTTTCTAATGAATTGACAATTGCCCATTTTTTGATGTCTTTTGGAACCACAATTGTGATCAGTGCGCTTTTGACAGCGGGAATTGTCAAGGCATTTAACAGTGAAAAAGTAATGTTTAACGCATAGTAAGTGACGGAAACCATGATACGGCGTCGAATCTTTTGAAAAATTTTCAAACGATATAGAGGAAAAGAGGATTTCATATGACAAATTGTGATATTTGTAAAAGATGAGATAAAATGAAAGGCAAGTTATGAGAAAAAGAAGAATTTTAAAACAGACTTTCCGTATGACGGGCTATTTTCTGTGTGCCGTTTTTGCAGCTCTTTTTATCGTCAGTTTTATAGGAGTGAGAGTCAAGGTAGAGGGGCATTCCATGGAAAATACTCTTTGGGATCAGGACCAATTAATGATAGATAAGATTTCGTATCAGTTTGGATTGCCGAAACGGTTTGATATTGTTGTATTTCTGCACATGGATGGCTCCGAAAAGCAATATTATATTAAAAGAATTATAGGACTTCCAGGAGAAAAAGTTTACATCGACCGAAACGGTTCTATTTATATCAACGATGAACTTTTGGAAGAAAATTACGGTAAAGAGACGATACGAGATCCCGGAACTGCTGCTGTTCCGATGATACTTGGAGAAGAGGAATATTTTGTCCTAGGAGATAACCGAAATCACAGCTCAGACAGCCGAGATCCAAAAGTAGGAACAGTAAAAGAAAGTGAAATAGTAGGAAAAGCTTTTTGCAGAATTTATCCATTCTCAAAAATCGGTACCTTATATGAAAACTGACTTGGAACGTTTCAGACGGTGAGTACGAGCAGATAATTAAAAGATCAGGGAAAAAGATAAAAAACTGCGGAGTGATGAGAAATGCTCCACAGTTTTTTATTTATGTAGGAGAAGTTTCTTTTAGCGCCAAGGCGACTGTCTAAGAAGCAATCGCAGGAAGAAGGACAAATGTTAAAACACCGAAGATAATCAAGTGCGCCGGATAAAAAGCATAGAAGAAGTAACGCAGCCGCAGTCCTCGTTTTCCGTTATACAGCCAAATCGGAAGAAATGCAATCGGGGCGGTTGCCTCCCATGAAATAGCAAACACTCCTGCGATGATCTGCATGAGCCGTTCATTGCGGAATAAGAACAAAACTTCGATTAAAAAGACTCCTCGAAATCCATAATCTACATAGAAATATCTTCCGGCTAAAAGCCCCAATCCAAGAATGACAAATTGTAGCAACGGTATTTTAGAAAATTTGGTATATAAAATCATAACCATCAAACCGATAAATAAAGTAAAGAAAACATTTTGATGGCGTTCGACAAAAAAGGCACCGCGAAGTCCATAATCAAAAGGAATTTCAGAGATTAATGCAAACAAGAAAAGCCGTGCGGCATATTTTGTCTGACTTCTCGTATGGCAAAATCCTTCTACCAAAAGAAAACAAAAAATAGGAAAAGCAGGACGTCCAATTGCACGCATAACAGAGTAAAGTTCCCGCAAAAAACGCATTAATTCTGCATTAGAAGATACGGAAGGCAAGACCATAATTCCGCGATATAAAAAAGAAGCAGCAAAATGATCAATCGTCATAGAAATGATAGCAATAATCTTTAAAGTACTGCCGGAAATTCCAAAGCGTTCTCGAAAACGTTCCATTTGTGACCCATCCTTTCTAAAGTTAATAAGAGGAACTCTTTTTTATTATAAACAGAAAAGATCACGCTGTAAAGAAAAAGAATCAGATCCTTTTTGGCGCAGTTGTTTTCTGTCAAAAATTTATTGTTTTGATTGCTGCGAGAAATTGCAAAATCTTTTGAGGAGGATCATTTGGATAAATCAGTCCATAAGGGAGAGTGTAGTTCCATTCTACTGGGATGGTAACAAGCAGAGGATGAACATCGCACCAGCACTGAGCCGAGAGAACAAGTTCCCTGGAAGAGACGATACGATTAAATACGTTAATATCCAAGTATTCCACATCTTTTAAATGAATTTCAGGGTGAAGGTGTTCGAGTTCATCCCGTACCGGATCAAGATACGGTGTGATTCCACGCTTTGCGATCAGCAGGGTTTCACCGTGAAGATCGATAAGGATCAGTTTTTTTCTGACAGAGAGAGGATGGTTTTTAGAACAGGAAATACAAAGCGGAAGATCCTTTAGATGGAAGGACTGATAGCGATTTCCCCAGATATTTGTCTGATAAGGACAGGAAAGCAGATCGATTTTTTGACCCAGATGATCTAAAACATCATTGAATGCCGGAACAGTATCCTCAAACGGTACGATTTCCAATTGAAGATGGGGATAAAGGGAAACAATCTTATTCCAGTATTCTAATAAAACATTGGCTGGATTCATCAAAGAAACACCGATACGGATCACAGATTCCTGACGATTTTCAAGATCCTTTGCTTTTTGCACTATAGTGTTCGAATGACGAATCATCTTTTTTGCTTCCGTATAAACTAGTTTGCCTGCCTCAGTCAGGACGAGTCCTTGTTTACTTCGGTGAAACAGTTTGACATCCAGGCGCTCTTCCAAAAGATTGATCTGTTTGGTAATGGCATTTGCCGAGATATATAGCTGGTCAGAAGCCTTTAAGAAGCTTCCGCAGTCAGCAACTTGGATAAATGTTTCCAAATGACGGTCGTACAAAGTAATCTCCTCCTGTTCGTTCCAACCTTTTCGTTAGAACAATTATAGCTTTTTTCTCGTTCCATTACAAGATATTTCCTTTTAAAATAATGCTTGAAATAAAAAAGATAAAAATCACAATCATTTTTACAGGAGGGATTTCACCATGAAAAAACAACGCAGAATTGCTGCATTGCTTCTGAGTGGAGTAATGTCGCTTTCTATGCTGGCAGGAAATAGTGTTTTTGCTGAAGAAGCTACTGCATCAGAAGCTGCCGCTCAGACAAGTGAAGCAACCGGATCTGAGCCTTTAGTAATTGCAGATCAGGGTATTTTTTCAGCAGGCGGTATCACGGTAACATCAGAAGGTATTTTTGATCCGGAAAACCAGTGGGAAGAAACCGGAGCAGGTCAGACAGCGCACGTAGATCATGCGAACGTATTGTATCAAATCCCGGCAGAAGAGACGGGACTGCCGATGGTGTTCCTTCATGGATATGGACAGTCTCGTATGGGATGGATGACAACACCGGATGGAAGAGAAGGATGGTCTGATATGTTCCTCAGAATGGGACATAGCGTATTTTTAGTAGATCAGCCAAGACGCGGAGAGGCAGGAGCAACTTCTGTCAGCGGCGAGATCAGCACCAAGACATTGGATCAGCGGTGGTATACTCAGTTTAGAATCGGACGCTGGGAGAATGGAGAGTCCGTGGTCAATGAAGGATCTCAGTTTCCAAATGATGAGGAATCTGTTGATCAATTTTTCCGCCAGATGACCCCGGATACGGGAATGACTTCTGATATGGGATCTGACTTTGACAATGAGGTAGTAGCACAGGCTTTGGCAGCGACGGTTGAGGAAGTATATGAAAGAACAGGAAAAGATTCTATTTTAGTAACACATTCTCAGGGCGGAGGTCCAGGCTGGACAGCGGCAAAGTATACAGAACATATTGCAGCAATTGTAGCGATTGAGCCAGGCGGAGCACCGGCAGTAGACTCTGAAGATTATCAGGCTGTTACAGAACAGAATATTCCGGTTACGTTCTACTTTGGAGATTATATCGATAATGGAGATCCGGCAATTCAGGCAACTGGCATGTGGCAGGCAATGCGCCAGACATGTTATGATTTTGAAGAAGCATATACTGCACAGGGCGGAAATTGTACGGTTGTGGATCTTCCGCAGGAGGGCATTACAGGAAATTCTCATTTTATGTTCCAGGAACTGAACAACGACGTGATTGCGGAGCATATTGAAAACTGGATTTTGGAAAATGTGGAATAAAGCAGCAAAATAAGGCAAACAAAAGGAGCAAAGCCGATAATGGGTTTTCGCTCTTTTTGTTTGCCTTATGAAAAATAAGAGTTGTTTCCGGTACAAAGAATAAGGAGGATGGAAGAGTGAAAAGAAAAAACAGTAAAATCAAAAAGAAAAATCTGATGCCGGTGATTTTAGCCAGTCTTGTTTTGACTTCATATACAAGCAACGCCAGTCAGCCGCAAAATACAAGCAGCGATCTGGCATTCCCTCTTGGAAATGAGATTCGTTCAGATTCGTTTACAGGGACAGTATATCTGGAAACGATGATCGAAAACGACGATATTTATCATTTTCCACAGACAAATCATATTACATTTGAGCCGGGAGCCAGAAGCAGCTGGCATAACCATGGAGGCATGATTATCCTGGTTACAGGGGGCGTTGGGTATTATCAGGAAGAAGGAGAGCCAGCACAGATCATACGCAAGGGAGATGTGATTGAATGTGCGCCGGGAGTCAGACATTGGCATGGGGCAGCGCCTGAGAGTTGGTTTTCTCAAATCGTGATTTATGATTCTGACTACATGTTACAAGAGGGAGAAGAAAGAGAAGAAGAACCGGTGACAGATGAATATTATGAAAATCTGGAGACGGAAGAATATGAGGGACGTACGGTCAGTGAGGATAATACAGTAATGTTTCAAAAGGCAGAAGAACCGATGGTGACAGATACATTCAGCGGTCCAGCCTATGTTTCTACTATCATAGGAAGTGAGAATGCAGCAGGTGCTCCGGAACTTCACTATGTGGTGTTCGAACCGGGAGTGATTAACAACTGGCATACTCATGAAGGAGGACAAATTTTGATTGCCACAGATGGAATTGGATATCACCAAATCGAAGGACAGCCGGTAGAAATTTTATATCCCGGAGATGTGACATTGTGTCCTCCGGGAGTAAAACATTGGCATGGGGGCAGTGCAGATACAGAATTTGCACATATTGCCGTCAATACGAATCCGGAATTAAATGGACTGGAATGGTTTGACAGAATTTCAGAAGAAGAATATGAACAGATTACACAATAAAATAAATTAAGATAGAATATAATATTACAGAAAACTTTGAAACTGTATTCGTATCAAGGTCAAAAAAACAGCACCTCACAATACACTGCGAGGTGCTGAATCATCATAGATTTAGAATCCTTTTAATAAGAAAACTGTCTTATTCCTGCATATAATCAGGCAGGGAATAGCCGTTTCCGCATGGTTCACTTTCTATCATCACTAAAATAGCATCTTTGATTCCCTGAACCATAATATCCTGATCTTCCGGAACTTTATCTACCATTTGATTGGTGGAACTGGTGTAGAACCACAATCCTTCATCTTCAGCCAGTTTATCTCCGTCTGCATTTGTCAGGTTTTCTACATCTACACCCATCTCGGCAAGTTCATCCTGCGTATAGAATACCCATTTTGCTTCAGGTAATGTATCACTGTTTCCCCAACTGTATTCGCCGTCTCCAGCACAATATACTTCAATTGTATATGCATGAATATTGAATTTACCAAAAGCATAGTCAATTAATTCTGCTGAAGTAGGATAATCTTCATGAGAACTCATACTGTAGAAGTCTCTTCCCGTTGTCACGGTTGCTGCTTGTGCCATGTCTGCTGCAATTTCAGCCATAAGAGGAAGATCTGCATCCTTTTCTTCTGTCTCATCGTATGCGCGATAACACCATGGATACAGAACTGACTGCTCGCCCGTATGTAATACAACTAATGCATTCATTTCATGTTTCTGCATAAAATTCTGAACAGCTTGAACTTCCGGTTCCATAGCTGCTCCTGTGATTGTCGTAGAAGTAATGCCTCCGATCTGATCATCAGTGCCGGCTGTCTCAATATCATAACGTCCCCACTGATAGTCGAAAGTACGGTTCATATCAATTCCGCTGTTTCTAGGGTCATCACCTAAAATACCGTTTCCATCCCAATCAGAACTTTCTGTTCCGAATGATTTCATTCCTTCTGGCAAGTTATAGGCGTCGGAAGGAGTCATTTCGGCAGTTCCGCTGTATAACTGAGCAATATATCCGTCGCCGTCAATATCGTTGTATGGATCGCTGAACATAATGCCATCACCGTTTAAATCACGAGGTCTTAAATTTTGTCTCGTATTGATGACAAAGGACTGTTCATATCCATCTGGATTAATAGATGGAATCACGTAAATGATGTAGTTATCTAAAATATTCTGGACATATTCCGTATCAGAATTCAGAAGAGTCCACCATGCAAAGTACATTGCACTGGAAGCAGCTTCCCGTTCACCGCCATGAATAGGTCCAAAAACACCGATACCTGTTTTTTCTTCAGCCGGAATTTCTTCATTTGTAATTTCCAAACACCAAAGATCTCTTTCTTGCCAGCTCGTTCCAATGGAATACAGCTCTGTTAATTCTGGATAAGTAGCAGCCATTTCAGATATCTGATCTTCCAATTCTTCATAGTGATATCTTGTCATCCAGTCAATTTCTAGATTTTCTGGTACGTTCTCAGGATTTCCGGGAATTGTGGATGCTTCTTCTGCAAATACACTCATGCTGCCGCACAGTAATGTTGCGGATACGAAGGAGCAGATCAATTTAGCGAGTTTCTTTTTTTTCATAACCATTACCTCCTTTTATGTCTGGAAATGCCACCGAAAGATAATCAGTGATTTTTTCGATGATGTTTAAGTTTGAGGAAGAGACGGGAGAAATAAAAAATGCAGCTTTCTCCCTTTGCTGCATCTTTGCTAGTCACTATCCTCAAGATGTTTGAAGAATACATTCAAATGAAAAAAGATGCATTACTTTTATGATGCATCTTTGCAGGTCATTTTGAAATTCGTCTTCATGTCATAAACCATAACACACATTTTTTTGTGTGTCAAGACAAAAATAAAAATTGATTTTTTTGAATAGTTATTCAAATAGGCGGAATTTTAAATAATAATATAATATACTTTATAATGTAAAAAAATATTCTGATTCTTATAAATAAAATATGATTTTTGAAATAAAAAGATAAAATATTAGAAAAAACAGAAAAATATATAAATTATTGCAACGAATTATCACACTGTCACTTTACTATCATAAAATCACAAAAAATTCAAAAAAATGATTGACAAAATCAATCACTTTGTGTTATAGTGCTAGCCAAACGATGGAGTTCGCTCAGAGAGAGCAAAAGCCATCGTTATTTTTTTTATAAAAATTTTTTCAGAAAGGGGCAATCGAATGATGAAGAAGAAAGTTGTTGGAATATTGATGTGTGTAGCAGTTGTTGGAGCCATGATCCCAATGGGAGTACTGGCAGAAGAGAGAACTACCTTCAGAGTTGGATTCGATGCGGAATATCCTCCGTATGGATACATGGATGAAAATGGAGAATATGTAGGATTTGATTTGGATCTTGCACAGGCAGTATGTGATTTACAAGGATGGGAACTTGTTAAAGTTCCAATCAATTGGGATTCTAAAGATATGGAATTGAATTCCGGATCCATCGACTGTATCTGGAGTGGATTTACGATTAATGGGCGGGAAGATGATTATACCTGGTCTGTCCCTTATGTAGACAATAGCCAGGTAGTCGTTGTCAGCAAAGCATCCGGAATTGAGACTTTGGAAGATTTAAGCGGAAAAAGAGTAGGTGTTCAGGCAGCTTCTGCGGCACTGCAGGTGCTTCAAGATGAAGAACAGCAAAAAGATCTGGCAGATACCTTCGCAACGCTTCAGGAGTTTGGAGATTACAACAGTGCGTTTGTTGAACTTCAGGCAGGATCGATCGATGCAATTGCTATGGATGTCGGAGTAGCAAATTATCAGCTTACAAACCGTGACAACGGCGATGACTTTATGGTTTTGGAAGAGTCATTAAATTCTGAACAGTACGGGATCGGTTTTAGACTTGGAGATACCGAACTGTGCGATCAGGTTAATGCAGCCTTAGAACAGTTGGTAGAGGACGGCACAGTGGCAGAATTAGCTGAGAAATATGATCTGTCTGACATGGTATGTCTGGACGAACAGTTTGGCGAAGCAACAACAGCAGAAGCGGCAGAATAATTCGAAAATGTGGCAGTGTCCTTGTAAGGATGGAGAAAGGAGTTTATTATGAATTTTGAAACAATGATCTCACAGATGACAGGAGGTATGACAGAGACAATAGGAATCTTTGCATGGACACTGGTTTTTTCCTTGCCTTTTGGATTACTGATTGCCTTTGGAAGAATGTCAAAATATAAATGGCTTTCTACCATAGTAAAATTGTATATTTCTATTATGAGAGGAACGCCTCTGATGCTGCAGCTGTTAGTTGTATTTTTTGGACCATACTATCTGTTTAGGATCAGTATGGGAGGTTCGTGGAGATTTATTTCAATTATTATTGGATTTACATTAAATTATGGCGCATATTTTGCAGAGATTTTCCGTTCCGGTATTGAATCGATGCCGATTGGTCAGTATGAGGCAGCGAAACTTCTGGGGTATTCACGGATTCAGACGTTTTTTATGATTATTTTTCCGCAGGTAATCAAAAGAATTTTGCCTGCTATGGCAAATGAAATTATTACGTTAGTGAAAGATACTTCACTTGCTTTTTCTATTGCCTATATGGAAATGTTTACGATTGCAAAACAGATCGCAGCGGCAAATACAACATTTGTTCCATTTGTCATTGCGGCAGTCTTCTATTATGTTTTCAATTTACTGGTAGCAGGAGTGATAGGTCTGATGGAAAAGAAATTAAATTATTATCACTAATTATTATCACTAAAAATCGGAAGATTATTACAAAATAAATACGAAAGAAAGAAACAGTTTTATATAAGGAAAAAGGAGGGAAATTACCATTATGTATTATCTGGAAATCAATCATCTCAGAAAATCATTCGGTGATTTGGAAGTATTGAGTGATATTTCTCTGACACTGGAACAGGGCAAGGTCCTGGCGATTATCGGTCCCTCTGGCTCCGGAAAATCGACTCTGCTTCGATGCGCTACCTATCTGGAACGGATGGACGGCGGCGATCTTACATATCTTGGAGAAAAAGCAGTGAATATGGATGAAAAAGGAAATTCTGTCTATGCAAAGCCGGCAAAATTAAAAGAAATACAGCAGAACTTTGGACTGGTATTCCAAAATTTTAATTTATTTCCACATTTTTCTGTAATCAAAAATATCATGCATCCTTTGATCAAGGTACAAAAAAAATCAAAAGAAGAAGCAAAGGAGATAGCACGGAAGCTATTGGAAAAAATGGGGCTTTCTGAGAAAGAAAACAGCTATCCTTACCAGCTTTCCGGAGGACAGCAGCAGCGTGTCTCTATTGCAAGAGCACTTGCGTTAAATCCTAAAGTTCTGTTTTTTGATGAGCCTACCTCTGCTCTGGACCCGGAACTGACAGGAGAAATTTTAAAAGTAATTCGGGAACTTGCATCAGAACATATGACGATGGTAATTGTCACACATGAGATGAATTTTGCAAAGAATGTTGCAGATTACGTTATTTTTATGGATAAAGGAGTGATTGTGGAAGAGGGAAGCCCAGATCAGATTTTTACCTCTGATAATCCGCGTACAAAGGAATTTTTGGGAAAATTCGATTAGCTCATGTGTTTTGGGGCATATCATATCAAACTATAAAAGAAAACAAAAAAGCAGCAACCATACGATTTTTTTAATATACGATAAATTAAATGAATGATAGAAAGATAGAGTCTGCCGATAAAAGCCTATTTACAGGCTCTTATCAGCAGATTTTATTTTTATAACTTTATTAAAACGTTATATTAGCATAGTAAAGTATCAGGCAGCTGCATAGAGGAAGAAGGTCAGTTATGAAGAAAAAAGAAATAGTTGAAATTACAGGAAATGATTTGACATTGGAAGACATCGTGGCTGTCAGCCGTCAATATGCCCAAGTCAGACTGCATCAAGATGCTGTAGCAAACATTCATGCTTCGAGAAAAATTGTAGAAGACATTGTCGCACAGGGGCGTATTGTCTATGGCATCACGACAGGATTCGGACAATTTTGCAATAAATTTATTCCAAGAGAGGAATCAAAAAAATTGCAGCGTAATCTGATTATTTCTCATGCTGTCGGTGCCGGAGACATGTTTGATGAAGATATCGTGCGTGCCATTATTTTGCTGCGAATCAATAACCTGGCAAAAGGATATTCTGGAATACGGCTGGAAACAATTCAGACAATGATCGATCTTTTGAACAAAAGAGTGACGCCGTGCATCCCGCAGAAAGGCTCGCTTGGAGCGAGTGGAGATCTTGTTCCGCTTGCTCATATGGTATTGCCGATGTTAGGAATGGGCGAGGCAATGTATGAAGGAAAGGTATACTATGGTGCAAAAGCAATGGAACTTGCCAATATCCCAATCATTGAACTGACAGAAAAAGAAGGACTTGCCCTAATCAATGGAACACAGGTTATGACAGCGGTCGGCGCATTGACTTTGTACGACGCGTTAGATTTAATTGAGATTGCAGATATCGCCGCTGCCATGAGTTTTGAAGCGCAGAGCGGAATTTTAGATGCGCTCGATCACAGAATTCATGAAGCGAGACCGCATGCAGGACAGATAAAAAGTGCAAAAATGATCGAAAATCTTTTAAAAAACAGTAAAAATGTCACACGCCAAGGAGAAATCCGTGTTCAGGATGCCTATTCGCTGCGCTGCGCTCCTCAGGTGCATGGAGCCAGCAGAGATGCGATCAACTATGTGCGGGAACGGGTAGAGATCGAAATCAATTCTGTGACAGATAATCCTATTATTTTTAAAGAGACGAGTGAAGGAATTTCAGGAGGAAACTTTCATGGTCAGCCGATGGCTCTGAGCTTTGATTTCTTAGGGATTGCACTGTCAGAACTTGCCAATATTTCAGAGCGCCGCATCGAACGAATGGTTAATTCCGCACTGAGCGGTCTGCCGGCTTTTTTAATTGAAAAAGGCGGAGTTAATTCCGGTTTTATGATTGTGCAGTATACTGCGGCAGCTTTAGTTTCTGAAAATAAAATTCTGTCGCATCCGGCAAGCGTAGACAGCATTCCTTCTTCTGCAAATCAAGAAGACCATGTCAGCATGGGAACGATTGCGGCAAGAAAAGCGCAGGATATCATGAAAAACAGCAGACGTGTCCTTGCTATTGAACTGATGTGTGCGTGCCAGGCGATTGATCTGCGCGGCGACAAAGGGATGGGAGAAGGAACAAACGCAGTCTATCATCTGATTCGAAAATATGTCAAAAAATTAGATGAAGACAGACCGCTGTACGGAGATATCAACACATGTGAAAGTTTGATTATTGACGGATCAATTTTAAATCAGATAAATCGCGAATAGATAAAAGGGGGAAAGATGTATGAAAGAGATAGATTTGAATGAAATGGTACTGCCAATGGAGGAATTGCCCGAATATCCGACATTTGTAGAGGGAATCCGGCGCGCGCCAAAAAGGGAATCTCATTTGAGTCAGAAAGATAAGGAACTTGCCGTAAAAAATGCACTCCGCTATATTCCCAAAAAATTTCATAGACAGATGGCAGTCGAGTTTGCAAAAGAATTAGAAGAAAGAGGAAGAATTTATGGATATCGTTTCCGTCCGCAAGGAGCTATCTATGGAAAGCCAATCGACGAGTATAAGGGAAACTGCGTGGAAGGAAAAGCCTTCCAGGTTATGATTGACAATAATTTAAGCTTCGATGTGGCTTTGTATCCGTATGAACTTGTAACATACGGCGAGACAGGGCAGGTATGCCAAAACTGGATGCAGTACCGGTTGATCAAACAATACCTGGAAGTGCTGCGAAGCGATCAGACACTTGTGATGATGTCGGGGCATCCCTTGGGATTATTTCGTTCTAATGAAAAATCGCCGAGAGTCATTATCAGTAATGGTTTGATGGTCGGAATGTTCGACGACCAGGAAAACTTTAACCGTGCAGCAGCGCTTGGAGTGGCAAATTACGGACAAATGACAGCCGGAGGCTGGATGTACATCGGACCGCAAGGAATTGTGCATGGGACTTTTAATACCCTATTAAATGCGGGGCGCTTGATTCTTGGCATACCAAAAGATGAGGATTTGGCAGGAAGATTGTATGTGACATCCGGACTGGGCGGCATGAGCGGAGCGCAGGGAAAAGCAGCGGAGATTGCAGGCGCTGTATCGATCATAGCAGAGGTGGATATTTCACGAATCATGACACGCTATACGCAAGGATGGGTGAACAGATATACAGACAGTATGGAAGAGGCGTTAAAATGGGCGCAGGAAAAACTGGAGGCAAAAGAGCCGTGCGCAATCGCATATCACGGCAATATTGTAGATCTTTTAGAATTTTTGATTGAGAAGAATATTAAGATTGATCTGCTTTCCGATCAGACTTCTTGTCATGTGCCATACGACGGAGGATATTGTCCGCAAGGACTTACCTTTGAAGAGAGAACAAAAATGCTGGAGGAAGATCCGAAAAAATTTAAAGAACTCGTCAATAGTTCTCTTCGCCGCCACTATGAGCTGATCTGCACGCTGCATGAGAGAGGAACGTATTTCTTTGATTACGGCAACAGCTTCTTAAAAGCCGTATTTGATGCGGGAGTTACTTCGGTGTGTAAGAATGGACACGATGAGATGGATGGTTTTGTCTTTCCTTCTTATGTGGAAGATATTTTGGGACCGCAGCTGTTCGACTACGGATATGGACCATTCCGCTGGTGCTGTCTGTCCGGAAAAGAATCGGATCTGGATGCGACAGACAAAGCGGCTATGGAATGTATTGATCTAAACCGCCGCTATCAGGATCGCGATAATTATGTATGGGTTCGCGATGCCAAAAAGAATAAACTGGTTGTCGGAACACAGTGCCGTATTTTATATCAGGATGCACTGGGACGACTGAAAATCGCATTGAAATTTAATGAGATGGTTCGCAATGGAGAGATCGGTCCGGTCATGTTAGGACGTGATCACCACGATACGGGCGGAACAGATTCTCCATTTCGTGAAACGTCAAATATCAAAGACGGCTCGAATATCATGGCAGATATGGCAACGCAGTGCTATGCTGGAAACTGTGCGCGAGGGATGAGCCTGGTAGCTCTTCACAATGGCGGAGGCGTGGGAATAGGCAAAGCGATCAACGGCGGATTCGGAATGGTGTTGGATGGAAGCAGACGGGTAGATGAAATTCTTTCGATGGCCATGCCGTGGGATACGATGGTGGGCGTATCAAGAAGAGCATGGGCGAGAAATGAAAACGCCCTGACGACTGTAGAAGAATACAATGAAAAGTTCAAAGACAGCGATCATATCACAGTTCCGGTGATTGCAGACGACGAGGTGGTCAAAGAAGCATTTAAAAAACTGTGAACTGTTATGGATCATAAGCAGAGACTCTTTCTGTAGAAAGAGAAGACAAGTGACTGCGGTCTGGAGGAAAGAATGAAAAAGAAAATGATTATTCATGCTTCGGAGCTTGTAACTTGTAAAGGAACGGCACCGAAATATGGAAAAGAAATGTGTGATATCGGCATGATAAAGGACGGAGCCGTCGTCATTCATGACGATATCATTGCAGAGACAGGAAAGACGGAAGAAGTGTTGGCAAAATTCCCACACGAAGAATATGAAATCATTGATGCGGCGGGCAAGACGGTACTGCCCGGATTCGTCGATTCTCATACTCATTTTATTTTTGGAGGATATCGTGCCGATGAATTTTACTAGAATCTAAAAGGGGACAGTTATATGTCAATTATGGAGCGTGGCGGCGGAATTAATGCGACAGTTGCAAAGACAAGAGAAGCTTCTTTGGAGGAATTAGTATCGGCAGGAAAAGAACGTCTAAAAGAAATGCTCCGATTTGGCGTTACGACAGTAGAAGGAAAAAGCGGATACGGATTGGAGAAAGAAACAGAATTAAAGCAGCTCTATGCCATGCAGCAGCTTCAAAATGAGCAGCCGGTAGATATCGTGCCGACTTTTTTAGGACCTCACAGTGTACTTCCGGAGTATAAAGGAAGAGAAAGAGAATTTTTAGATCAAATGATTTCAAAAGTAATGCCTATCGTTAGAGAACAAAATTTGGCTGAATTTGCCGATATTTTCTGTGAAAAAAATGTTTTTTCCATCGAAGATTCCCGATATTATCTAAATAAGGCAAAAGAGATGGGATTTAAACTGAAAATCCATGCAGATGAAATGGCGTCCCTTGGAGGCGCGGAACTTGCCGCAGAGGTTGGATGCGTCTCCGCAGATCATTTGCTGCAGGCATCCGATAAAGGAATCGATGCCATGGCAAAAAAAGGAGTTATCTGTACCCTTCTGCCGGCAACTGCTTTTTGCCTGAAAGAAAGATTTGCCAGAGGGCGAGATATGATTGATGCAGGATGTGCTGTGGCGATTGCAAGTGACTGGAATCCGGGAAGCTGTTTTACGAATTCTATTCCATTGCTTGCAGCGCTTGGATGCATCTATATGAATCTGTCAATTGAAGAAGTAATTACAGCTTTGACGATCAATGGAGCGGCGGCAGTGGGAAGAGAAAAAAAGATCGGAAGCATAGAAAAAGGGAAACAGGCAGATATCATTTTTTTAAAATTTCCATCGATTCATTTTATTCCTTATCATACAGGAATTAATCTTGTAGAGAAAGTTATGAAAAACGGTGAATTTGCAGAAATCGGCTGAATGTTTGCATTGTAAAAAGAAGTTGGATGAGATAGATGATAATGGTTTTAGGATTGCCAGAGCACCAAGATACAGGGCAATTCCATCATAAATATAGAGGAGAAAAAATATGAACAAGATTATTGAGTGTGTTCCAAATTTCAGCGAAGGACGTGACCTTCAAAAAGTAGAGAAAATTGTTGATTGTTTTCGAGGAAAAGAAGGCGTGAAATTATTAGATTATACATCAGATAAAGACCATAACCGCAGTGTTGTCACGGTGATTGGAGAGCCGGAACCGTTAAGAGATGCGATGGTAGAGGCGATTGGAAAAGCCGTAGAGCTGATTGACATGACAAAACATGAAGGACAGCATCCGCGCATGGGGTGTGTGGACGTAGTACCGTTTATTCCGATCCGAAACGTGACGGTGGAAGAGGCAGACGCTATTGCAAAAGAGACAGCTAAAATGGCAGCAGAGAAATTTGGACAGCCATTTTTTCTGTATGAAAAATCGGCAACTGCTCCGCATCGCGTAAACCTTGCTGAAATCCGAAAAGGACAATTTGAAGGAATGGCAAAAAAAATGATGGATCAGGAAAAATGGAAACCGGATTTTGGTCCTTCTACGATTCATCCGACGGGAGGAGTGACAGCGATCGGGGCAAGAATGCCGCTGATTGCATATAATATTAATCTGGATACCTCTAATCTCGAGATTGCAAAGAAGATTGCAGATAAAATTCGTTATATCAAAGGAGGTTTTCGTTACTGCAAAGCTATGGGCGTGATGCTGGAAGACAGAAACATTGCTCAAGTCTCCATGAATCTGACAGATTTTACAAAGACAGCAGTATATACAGTCTTTGAGACGGTGCGGATGGAAGCAAGAAGATATGGCGTCAATATCCTGGGAAGTGAAATCGTAGGTCTTGTTCCCATGCAAGCGATGGTAGACTGTGCGGAATATTATTTAGGTCTTGAGAACTTTAGTATGTCTCAGGTATTGGAGACTCGTTTATAATATAAAACAGGAAAAGGAAAATTCGGACGGAAGATTTTTTTCGGAAATGGCAGACGAAAGGAAATAGAATTAATTTATGAAAGAAATGACAATTGAAACATTTGCACAGCAGACAGCATCGAAGGAACCTGTTCCGGGAGGAGGAAGTATTTCCGCATTGGCCGGGGCACTGGCGGCGGCACTGACAGAAATGGTGGCCGGACTGACAATCGGAAAAAAGGAATATATAGAGGTACAAGAAGAAATGGAGAAAATCATTTCCCTTATGCAAGCGATACGCAGGCAGCTTCTTGAAGATATTCAAAGAGACAGCGAGTCATTTGATCAGTATATGCAGGCATTATCCATGCCAAAGGAAACAAAAGAGCAGAAAGAAAAACGCAGCAAAGCGATGCAGGAAGGATTAAAAGCAGCCGTAGCAGTTCCATTGTCCGTGGCCCAAAATGCGGTAGAAATTCTTCCGTATACAAAATTGATCGTTGCCAAAGGAAACAAAACAGCTGTGACAGACGGACTGGTTGCCGGGATGATGGCAAGGACAGCTGCTCTTGGAGCCTTATATAATGTAAAAATTAATTTAAAGTCGATAAAAGAGGAAACATTTGTAGAGGCAGTTTCAAAAGAAGTAAAAAAATTAGAAGAAATAGCAGTGCGGATGGAAAAGGAAATAATAGAAGAAACAGATTTATAGCGGAAATATCAAGTGAGTCAAATGAATGTACAGCAGTTTTTTATCTTTTTAAAAGAGAGGATAGGCATCATAATGATACAGTTGCTATAAATAAAAAAAGATTTTCAAGCAAATCGAAAAGGCGATTCTTGAAAATCTTTTTTCACTTTTTTAAACGGTATCACTTAAAACAGAAGATTGTTCTCTTATTAATGGGAATAACGCTTTTTGAAAGATAGCCGAATCATGCAGGCAGAAGCAGCAAAAATCAGGACCCAGAGAGTAAGATGAGAAGAATCGGCTGTTTTTGCAGAAACCTGTCCAACCGGAGCAGGTTGATTTGGATTGGAAGCCTGAGGCTGAGGAGCCTCAATCTGCTTCTTTTGCAATCCCTGGATTGCCTGCTCAATTGCCAGAACATAACCGTCTACAGTAGCTTGATCTTTCACTTTTAAATCCCAGCGAATGGAAGCTTTGACTTCTTCTAAAGCTTTCACGGATTCTTCTGTGTAAAGGGATAAATCAGAAGGAATCTTAGAGAGAGCTTCTTCCACTTTAGAATAATCAGCAGGTAAGAACTCCGGTTTTAATTCAAGAGCTTCGATAGCAGCCTGCAATTCATCGGCATATCCATCTACGATAGATTGTTTGTCGATCGTAAGATCCCAATCAACCGTATCTTTGACTTCTTCCAAAGCTTGAACGGATTCTTCTGTATACGGTGTCAGATCTTTTGGAACAGAAGAAAGCAGTTCTTGAATTTTGGAATAATCGGCAGGCTTATATTTCAAAGCCTCAACTGCATTTTTGACAGAGGAAGTATAGGAATCCACGGTGTCTTGAGAGGTAATAGGAAGGTCCCAATCAATAGACGCAAGAAGTTGTGTTAAAGGCTGAACAGATTCTTCAGTATAAAGCGACAGATCTTCCGGGATTTTGGAGATAGCTTCCTGAAGTGCTACATAATCTGCAGGTTTTAAAACAAGGTTTTTAACCGCTGCTATCAACTGTGAATACCATTGATCTACTAAGCTTTGCTGAGAAATTTTTAAATTCCAATCAATTTCGTCTAAAATATCTTTTACAGGTTTTACAGATTCTTCTGTATAAAGATCAAGTTCACCGATAATGGCATAACAATACCCTCCTAGATCATAGTAATCTGCAGAAGGCTCTAAGATAGGAACACATAATACTGGACTGGCAGAGGAAACATAATTTTGAGCATCTTCTGGAATTTCAGCCCAAACTTGTAAACCTTCTCGATAATTTAAGCCTAAAATAATATCATCACTAATATAAGTATTAGATTTGGAAGAACGTCCTACTAGCGAAGAATGTACGCCGCCATAGTCAAGTTCGTTGATTGTATGGAAAATAAGGGATTTTGGTAATCCATCAGGATTGCCGAAGTCATTTGTAATGGTAACAGTAACTATGGTAGAATATTGCGGTAAGTCACCTTCTGGTTTATCACAAGAGATACTCCATTCCGCTTGAGCTTTTTCGATGACAGCGCCCGATTCAAAATTAATGGGAACATTTGGCATGGAAGTAGGAAGAATATCTTCATACTTATCTTTATCGGCACCAGAGAGAACAATTTGATCGATATTAACAAGGGAATATGTACCGGCATCACATCCGGAGAGTGTTCCTCTTGCGGTTGCGTGGACATCATCGGTTGTGAGAACATCAGCAAAGATAATATCTGTGATTTCAATATAAGGAGTACCGTCATAAGTTTTAGGCTCGGCAAAAGCCATAGTATATCCGTTCGTCTGTCCGGGGGAGGAGTCTTGCCAATAGGCATCCCCAGGGGTAGCATCGGAAGCAGAAGCTTTCGATGAAAAGAACGTTGCTGCCGGTAAAAGAATACACAATAAGAGCAGCAAACGCGTAGAGTTAAACAAGTTTCGTTTCTTCATTTTCATCCCGCCTTTCTAAATACAAATAGAAAATATTTAATTTTAGTGGTATAAAATAATGAGAAAAATTTCTATTTGTATTCATTGATAATATAGTTATTATATCAAAAAATATAATTTTTTGATATAAATTTTTAATATTGCCAGAAATTAATCGAATTTGATCCGATAACATATGTAAAAATAAGATATAATATAAAGGTCAGAATCGTATGGATAGTCTGTAAAAATAGTAAAAGGAGAATAACGATGAAAAATTCTCTAGGGAAGTGTCGTGATATCATATAATTGCTATAAACAAAAAAAGATTTTCAAGCAAATCGAAAAGGCGATTCTTGAAAATCTTTTTTCACTTTTTTAAACGGTATTACTTAAAACAGAAGATTTTTCTCTTAATTAATAGGAATAACGCTTTTTGAAAGATAGCCGAATCATGCAGGCAGAAGCAGCAAAAATCAGGACCCAGAGAGTAAGATGGGAAGAATCGGCTGTTTTTGCAGAAACCTGTCCAACCGGAGCAGGTTGATTTGGATTGGAAGCCTGGGGCTGAGGAGCCTGAATCTGCTTCTTTTGCAGTCCCTGGATTGCCTGCTCAATTGCCAGGACATAGCCGTCTACGGTAGACTGCTCTGTAATTTTTAAATCCCAGCGAATGGAAGCTTTGACTTCTTCTAAAACTTTTACGGATTCTTCTGTGTAAAGGGATAAATCAGAAGGAATCTTAGAGAGAGCTTCATCCACTTTAGAATAGTCGGCCAAACGAAGCTGCAAAGAAGAGATTGCTTTTTCAATTGACTCCGCATACCCATCTACCGTTTTTTGATCTTTTGCTCTTAAATTCCAGTTGATTGCGGATTTGATATCTTCTAAAGCTTTCACAGATTCTTCTGTGTAAATAGATAGATCAGAAGGAATTTTAGAAAGAGAGGATTCAACTTTTGAATAATCGGCAGGTTCTAATCCTGGTTTATATTCGAGATTTTTAATCGCAGTAGAAAGAGCTACGCCATAATCATCAATCACAGACTGTTCTAAAAGAGAAAGATCCCAATTAATTGTATTTATGGTATTTTGAAGAACTTCTACGCTTTCATCTGTATAAAAAGAAAGATCTTCCGGTACAGTAGCAAGAATAGCATAAATTTCACTGTAATCTCCTGCTTTAGGAACTAAGTTTTCATATGCTTCCTGAAGCTGGCGGCCATATTCATCTACAATATGTTGTTGAGAAATCTTTAAATTCCAGTCAATATTTTCCCAAATTTCTATAAAAACTTGAAAAGTTTCTTCTGTATAATATTCTCCAAGAGAAGCAATTTCGTGAAAAATTTCATTATCTCCAGACCAATAATAATCGGCATTAGGTTCTAAGACAAGAATAGAAAACTTTTCACTTTCTATAGACTGATAGTTTTTAGAGTCAGAAGGAATTACTGCCCAAATAGGAATATTACCATAATTATTAGGATTATAGATATCTGGTTCAGACATATATATCATAGAATATTGATTTACAGATCTGGATACAGTTTCGTACCATACAAGACCATCCATATAAGGATTAGGTCTGGCAATTTGTATTTGATCCGGAAGACCTTCGGGACGTCCAAAATCATTTATGATGGAAATTGTAATAGTGGCAGACTCATAAAAATCAATACCATCGGGTGCAGAACAAGAAAAGGAAAACAGGGGAATGGCCTTTTCAATAGTAATATTAATTGGAACATCTGTCATAGAAGTAGGAATCAATCCTTCATATTTTTCCTTATCTTTTCCCGTCAAAGTAATATTATCGATATTTACAGTTGTATAGGTACCAGCATCAGCACTTGAAAGTGTACCGGTTGCGGTTGCGTGGACATCATCGGTTGTGAGAACATCAGCAAAGATAATATCCGTAATTTCAATATAAGGAGTACCGTCATAAGTTTTAGGCTCGGCAAAAGCCATGGTATATCCGTTCGTCTGTCCGGGGGATGAGTCTTGCCAATAGGCATCCCCAGGGGTAGCATCGGAAGCAGAAGCTTTCGATGAAAAGAACGTTGCTGCCGGTAAAAGAATACACAATAAGAGCAGCAAACGCGT
>CALWCS010000093.1 GCA_944376425.1 uncultured Lachnospiraceae bacterium
CAATGTTTTCATAAAGCATATGGGTTCCTCCTAAAAAATAAATTAACAGCGGCAAACGCCCGAACCTGTTTTTACCACATAAAAATCTGCCGGATAACCGATCGTGTTCTGATATTTTTCTCCAACCTGTTCAATAAAGGAATCAACGGATTCATTTTTAACCAGATTAACCGTACATCCCCCAAAACCTGCGCCTGTCATACGCGCACCGAGGACTCCTTGATGTTCCCATGCAGCTTGCACAAGGGTGTCTAGTTCCTTACCAGTAACTTCATAGTCGTCACGCAGTGAAATATGAGATTGGTTCATCAGTTTGCCAAACAGAATAAGGTCGTTTTCCTTTAAAGCACGCGCTGCTTGGATTGTGCGCTGATTTTCTGACACAGCATGGCGGGCACGTTTAACACAGATAGGGTCTGAAATTGCAGATTTTACCATCTCAAAAGCATCCATAGTCAGTTCACTTAAAGAGGAGATGGTGGTCAGCTTTTGTAAGTCATAAAGGGCTGTTTCACATTCTCGTCGGCGCTCATTATATTTGGAATTGGCAATACACCGCTTTTTATTACTGTATGCAATGATCAATTTTTCATGTTCCAGATGCAGCGGAATATATTCATAGGAAAGATTACTTGTGTCAAGAAAAAGAGCATGACCTTTTTTGCCCATTGCAATCGTAAATGGATCCATGATGCCACAGTGGATGTGACAGTACATATTTTCGGCTGATTGAGCAATTAAGGCAAGATCAGACAAACTTAAGTCTGAAAAATCATACATTTCTTTTAAAATCAGGCACATCACCATTTCCAGAGAAGCAGAAGAAGAAAGACCAGCACCGCTTGGAATATCTCCCGCAACCATAAGATCCATTCCATAAGGGATAGAATATCCCTTTTGTATGAAACTCCAGATCACACCTTTTAAATAGTTGCCGAAACCGTCAGCAGGATTAAAAATCAGATCGCTAAGATCTGATTCCAGAATTCCTATTTGCTCCATATTCTGCGAAAAAAAACGAAGTTTTTGATCGCGGCGTTTTCGGACAACTGCATACGTTCCTAAAGTCAACGTACAAGGAAATACATGACCTCCATTATAATCGGTATGACCTCCAATCAGATTTACTCGTCCAGGTGAAAAATAAGAAAGAATATCTCCGCCCTCGCCGAAAAGCTCTGCGAATTTTTTTAGTAATTTCTCTTTCATTCTGCTTTCTCCTTTGATTCTTCATATATGATAAGCTGTTTTCAATTTTATTATATCATAAATCATATAAAAAAAGAAAAATTTTATTAAGAATTGTGAAAAAATTTGATTCACAATATAAGCTGTAGTACAATGATCCTATGTGGGAAGAACAGAAGAAAGCGAGCTGGTGGATGATGAAAATGAAGAAAAAAATGTTATTCCTGTTTAATATGAAATCTGGGAAAGGAATGATCCGCAGCCGATTAGGAGAAATACTGGATATCTTTGTCAAAGGAGGATATGAGGTGACGGCGCATCCGACACAGTGTTACAAAGATGCTGAGAAAATAACGGCAGAAGAAGCAGGAAATTATGATATCGTTGTCTGTAGCGGCGGTGATGGAACGCTGGACGAAGTGGTAACCGGAATGATGAAAAGAGAAGACAGAACGCCGATTGGATATATTCCGGCAGGCAGCACGAACGATTTTGGAAATACGCTCGGAATTAACAAAAAAATGGAAGACGCCGCATGGGACATTATCCAGGGGTCTCCTTTTGCGTGTGATATCGGTGCATTTAATGATGATTTTTTTGTATATATAGCGGCATTTGGCGCGTTTACCGATGTTTCCTACGAGACAAAACAGGAAGTAAAAAATGTACTTGGGCATCTCGCTTATATCATTGAGGGAATGAAAAAGCTTCCAAGCTTAAAATCGTATCAGATGACGATACAATGTGAAAATCAGAAAATAGAAGGAAAATTTTTGTATGGTATGATTACGAATTCAGATTCTGTGGGAGGATTTAAACATATTGTGGGGAAAAATGTAAAGTTAAATGACGGAGTCTTTGAAGTGGTCTTAATCAAAGAGCCGAAAAATCCATTTGACTTTCAGTCAATTGTCACTTCTATTCTGATGCGGGATATTGAACATAACGAGAGAATTATCACATTTAAAACGGACAGACTAAGGATTGAGTCAGAAAAAGAAATTCCGTGGACTTTGGACGGGGAATTCGGGGGAAAACATACAGAAGTGACCATTTCCAATAAACACCAGGCGATACAGATTATGGTAAATGAGAAGAAATATCAGGAGAAACGGGAAAATGCACAGCAGACGTTTGATCTGGCGGGAAATAAAGAGGCAAAAGAAAATAGAGATTCAGAAAATTGAAAATGGTAATTCCTTTTTTAGACAAAATGAGTTATAATAGAAAAAGCAGTAGGTGCAATTTAAATTTACGGAGGTAAAAATCATGTTAGTATCAGCAAAAGAAATGTTAGAGAAAGCAAAAGCAGGTCACTATGCAGTTGGTCAGTTCAATATCAATAATCTGGAATGGACAAAAGCGATTCTGCAGACAGCACAGGAATTAAATTCCCCTGTTATCCTCGGTGTTTCTGAAGGAGCAGGAAAATATATGGCAGGATATAAGACTGTTGTTGGTATGGTAAATGGTATGCTGGAAGAATTAAAGATTACAGTTCCAGTGGCACTTCATCTTGATCACGGCGGATATGAAGCTTGCTATAAATGTATTGAAGCTGGTTTCTCATCTGTCATGTTTGACGGCTCCCATTATCCGATCGAAGAAAATGTAGAAAAGACAAAAGAATTAGTAAAAGTATGCGCTGAAAAAGGATTGTCTTTGGAAGCAGAAGTCGGATCCATCGGCGGAGAAGAAGACGGAGTTGTCGGTATGGGCGAATGTGCAGATCCAAAGGAATGCAAGATGATTGCAGACCTTGGTGTTACAATGCTTGCAGCAGGTATTGGAAATATCCATGGAAAATATCCGGCAAACTGGCAGGGATTAAGCTTTGAGACACTTGACGCAATTCAGGCTCTGACAGGCGACATGCCGTTAGTTCTTCACGGAGGCACAGGTATTCCGGCTGATATGATTAAAAAAGCAATCAATTTAGGTGTTGCAAAAATCAATGTTAATACAGAGTGCCAGTTGGCATTTGCAGCTGCTACACGTGAATACGTTGAGGCAGGAAAAGATTTACAGGGCAAAGGATACGACCCGCGTAAATTATTAGCTCCAGGAGCAGAAGCAATCAAAGCTACTGTAAAAGAAAAAATGGAGCTGTTTGGATCTGTAGGAAAAGCTTGATTGTCCAATCAGCGGCAGATGAAAACATGATAGAGAAAAACAAGAGGGAATGTTGAAAATCAGCATTCCCTTTTTGAACGTGAAACGTGACCGGACGGACCAAAAGACACTTCGCAAAAAAATAGAAAAACCTTGCATTTTTAAGGAGATTAAGGTATTTTTATAGAAAAGAAAAAGAAAGGAAAAGTAGAAAATGGCAAACAAAGTCAATGTTACTGAAATTTTTGGAAAGAATGTCTTTAATGACAAAGTAATGCGTGAGAGACTTCCTAAAAAAGTTTACATCGAACTTCACAAAACCATTGATGAAGGAAAAGCACTGGATCCTATGATTGCTGAAGTAGTGGCAGGGGCAATGAAAGACTGGGCTGTGGAAAAAGGAGCTACGCATTATACGCATTGGTTTCAGCCGTTGACAGGAGCGACTGCGGAAAAACATGACGCTTTTATCACCGCACCTCATAAAGACGGATCGATACTTATGGAATTTTCAGGAAAAGAGCTGATTAAGGGAGAACCAGATGCTTCTTCTTTCCCTTCAGGAGGACTGCGTGCCACATTTGAAGCGAGAGGTTATACGGTATGGGATTGCACTTCCCCAGCCTTTGTAAGAGAAGATGCAGCCGGGGCTATTTTGTGTATTCCAACTGCTTTTTGTTCCTATACAGGAGAGGCATTAGATCAGAAAACCCCTCTGCTGCGCTCTATGGAAGCAATTCAAAAACAGGCACTGCGTCTTTTGCGTTTATTCGGTAACAAGACTTCCAAAAAAGTAACGCCGTCAGTAGGAGTAGAGCAGGAATACTTTATTGTGGACCGCCAGAAATATTTAAAGAGAAAAGACTTGATTTTTACAGGACGGACATTGTTTGGAGCAATGCCTCCCAAAGGACAGGAACTTGATGACCATTACTTTGGAGTGATCCGTGAAAGAATTGCCGGATTTATGAAAGATGTCAATGAGGAGCTTTGGAAACTTGGAGTTTCAGCAAAGACACAGCACAATGAAGTTGCACCTGCACAGCATGAACTTGCTCCGATTTACGCACAGTGTAACGTAGCGGCAGATCATAATCAGATCATTATGGAAACGTTAAAAAGAATTGCGGAACAGCATGGCTTGCAGTGCTTGCTTCACGAAAAGCCATTTGCAGGAGTTAACGGTTCCGGAAAACATAATAACTGGTCTTTGACAACAGACGATGGGATTAATTTGTTAGAACCGGGAAAAACGCCGCATGAAAATATTCAGTTTTTATTAATTTTGGTATGTATTCTGCGGGCGGTAGACCGCCATGCAGACTTGCTGAGAGAATCGGCGGCTGACATAGGAAATGAACACAGACTGGGAGCAAATGAGGCACCGCCGGCGATTGTTTCAGTATTCCTTGGAAATCAGCTGGAGGATGTACTGGCCCAACTGATCAGCACCGGTGAGGCGACTCACAGCCTAAAGGGCGGAAGACTTCACACAGGTGTCAAAACGCTTTCAGATGTGGCAAAGGACGCGACAGACAGAAACAGAACATCTCCTTTTGCATTTACTGGAAATAAATTTGAATTTCGTATGGTTGGCTCGAGAGATTCTGTCGCAGAATGTAATGTAGTGATCAACACAATTGTTGCAGAATCGTTTGCAGATGCATGTGACGTTTTGGAAAAAGCAGAAAACTTTGAGATGGCAGTTCATGATCTGATTAAAGAATATGCCACAAAGCATCAAAGAATCGTATTTAACGGAAATGGATATTCCGAAGAATGGGTAGAAGAAGCCAAAAGAAGAGGACTTCCGAATATTGCTTCTATGGTGGATGCCATTCCGGCACTTGTCACGGAAAAAGCAGTTAAAATGTTTGAGCGTTTTCATGTGTTTACCCAGGTAGAACTGGAATCAAGAGCAGAAATCCAATATGAAACGTATGCTAAGGGAATCAACATTGAAGCGCGTGCGATGATTGATATTGCAAGTAAACACATTATTCCTGCTGTGATACGCTATACAAGACAGCTGGCGGACACAATCAATGCGGTAGCCTCAGCAGGGGGAGATACCAGTGTCCAGACTGAACTTTTAGGAGAAACCTCTACCCTCTTAAATCAGACAAAACAAGCCTTGAAAAAATTGGAAGAAGATACGGAAAATGCATCTTATAAAGAATCAGGAAGAGAACAGGCCACTTATTTCCATGATGTTGTATTTAAGGACATGGAAGAACTTCGAAGACCAGTAGACAGACTGGAAATGATTGTTGACAAAGAAATCTGGCCGATGCCTTCTTATGGCGACCTGCTGTTTGAGGTTTAGGTTTCATACATTGATACTGAAAATAAAAAACAGGGTATCCATGAAAAAGGATACCCTGTTTTGGCGATATACAAAAGGTGTAAAGAGGAAAATAAAAACCATGTAAGACGGTTGGGATATCGTAGTATATCGCCGTGAAAGGGAGGATGCCCGGCAGGGGGACACAGCCGGGCACTATTATGAAAAAGTTTATCAAAAATTAGAAATTGGCGAATGAAAAAGGGGATCGGTATTTTGAAACTGACTATACCGAAATGAAAGAGACAGAATGTTTATCATGTTAATTTTTAGGTGTCATTTGTTATCTGCTCTTTTATTTATAATAAGCATAAAAAATAGAAATGAAGAAATCGTGAGAAACAGGTAAAAAAATTTTAAAGGTATCATGAATAAAATATGAACGAAGTTTAGAAAATAATGCAGAAATACGGCAAATTTATTATAAAATAGCCGATAAGTTGAAAAGAAAGGCAAATTATGATAAAGTGTGAGTGAAAAATCAAATTATGGAAAAATTTCTGGGTGAGCGTATTATGAAAGAAAAAATAGAAGTATTGGGCTGTCAGATTGACGATCTAAGTCCGATGGAAGCAGTGGAAAAAATAGAGTCGTATGTACAGTCAGGAATCATGTGTTCTGTTGGAATGATCAACAGAAGAATGCTGATGTATGCGGCTAAAGATGAAGAATATCGGAATCAGATTGAAAAAATGGATATCACCATCATTAATGACAAAGAGGTTTTAAAAGCGGCAGATATTGAGACACCAAAGAAAAAAGAGGAGGTCGATAAAAATGCTTTTTTAACTGAACTTTTAAATGATGCGGTCCGCAGAAAGCGGACAGTGGCAATCTTGGCAGATTTGGAAGACGAACGAGTTGCGTGTGAGGAGTATCTCGCCGAACATCATGGAGGACTTCAAATTATTGGGTCTTTTTCAATCGAGGAAAGTTCTCTTACCGATGATGACAGCATAGTGAATATGCTAAATGCAGTGACAGAGGATATATTGCTGGTTATGATGCCATGTCCCGAGCAAGAACGGTTTCTGTTTTCAAACCGTGGAAAGCTGGGGGTAAAAGTGTGGGTTGGAATTGGAACAGAGATGATGGAAAAATATTCCAGTGATTTAGGAATGGGATTTTTTGAACGTCTGCTGGATAAACGAAAATTTAAACGGCAGGTTTCACGGTATCAAAGTGAAAAAGGAAGTTAGGGTTTTTAAAATAAATTTGTGAAAAGTGCATCAATTTTTCTTTATTTTTTTCTCTGTTTATATTACAATAGTATACAGAGATTGGCCGACATTTACAAAAACTGTAAGAAGAAGTCTATAAAAAAGAAAAAGGAGTGGCGCATCGTGATATCAAATCAAATTTTACAGACTACGTTAGATGGTCTGAAAGTCATTACAAGGGTGGATTTATGTGTGATGGACACAGAGGGCAATGTCCTCGCTTCAACGTTTGCAGAAGCGGAGAATTATCGGGATTCCATTATTTCTTTTGTACAGTCTCCTGCCGACAGTCAGGAAGTACAAGGATATCAGTTTTTTAAAGTTTTTGATGATCAACAATTAGAATACATACTTTTAGCGAATGGAAGCAGCGACGATTCCTATATGGTAGGAAAAGTAGCAGTATTCCAAATTCAAAATCTTTTGATTGCGTATAAAGAACGATTTGACAAAGACAATTTTATTAAAAATTTATTATTGGATAACCTGCTTTTAGTAGATATCTATAATAGGGCAAAAAAACTGCATATTGATACGTCTGTCCGCCGTGTTGTATTTATTCTAGAGACAAATCATGAAAAAGACAGTCATTCTCTGGAAAATATCAGAACGCTATTTGGAGGAAAATCAGGCGACTTTATCACAGCAGTAGATGAAAAGAGTATTATTATTGTAAAAGAATTAAAAGAAGAAGACGGGTATCCTGAGATGGATCGAACGGCAAACAGCATTTTGGATGTTCTTTCACTGGAACGAAGAGAAAATGCCCATATCGCTTATGGTACGATTGTAAGTGAAATTAAAGAAGTTTCCAGATCCTATAAAGAAGCGAGAATGGCTCTCGACGTCGGAAAAATTTTCTTCAGTGACAGAGAAGTGATTGCATATAGTTCACTTGGAATTGGACGGCTGATTTATCAATTACCTATTCCACTTTGTAAAATGTTTATTCGGGAAATTTTTGAAGGAAAATCTCCGGATGATTTTGACGAAGAGACACTGGCCACGATTAATAAATTTTTTGAAAATAGCTTAAATGTTTCAGAGACATCCCGTCAGCTCTATATTCACAGAAACACACTGGTTTACCGTCTTGACAAACTGCAAAAGAGTACAGGACTGGATCTGCGTGTGTTTGAAGATGCGATTACATTTAAAATTGCATTGATGGTTGTAAAATATATGAAATATATGGAATCCCTTGATTATTAAATGAAGATAGAACACACTTGGAGTGCTCTAAACGCTACTGCGGCAATCATCGGGTGAACGTGCGGATATGTTCGTTCGACTTGCCGCTTTCGCAAAGAAAGATGACTGTCGAAATAAAAATTCGGCGGTCATTCTGCTTTTTTGAAAAAAGAAAGATGATCATATTTGAGGTTGTGCTAAAGCAAAAAGCGTGGAAGCTTTCATCATGGAATAAAAAGTGTGATTGATGATAGGATAGATAATAAAAAAAGTGCAACAGAGACAGAAAGAGGCGTATAAATGGAAAAGAATTATCGATTTTTTAAGGGATTTTTAAGTGGATGGGCATTTATGCTGGTGATCAGTGCAGTGGCGTTGGGAATGAGAGGAAAAATTCAGGGATCGGCTTCAGAAAATTCAGAAGAAGACAGCGTTGTTACGCAGGAACATATCAATAAACTGGCAGAGTTAGAGACGATGATAGATCAATATAATCTGGAAGAAACTGACAAAAATACCATGACGGATTATATGTATAAAGGAATGATAGCAGGTCTGGAAGATCCCTATGCTGCGTACTATACAGCGGAAGAATTAGAAAGTGTGCAGAGATCACTGGAAGGAAGCTACAAAGGCATTGGAGTTTTGATGACACAAAGCTCTGATACGAATGAGATCAAAGTAGTCCGATGCTATGAAGGATCTCCTGCCGAAACAGCAGGGCTTCAGGAAGACGATATTGTCCTGGAACTAAACGGGCAGGATGTTTCTGAAATGACTTTAAGTGAAGTGGTCGCAATGATCCAAGGAGGGGAAGAAGATACAGTTACGGTGACGGTCAAGAGAGAAGGAGAGCAGGAAAACCTAACTTTTTCTATGGAACGTACCGAAGTAAAAATCCCTACGGTCAATGCAGAGATGTTAGAAGATCAGATAGGATATCTTCAGATTGTAGAATTTGATTCTGTGACAGTCAGTCAGTTTGAAGAGGCTCTGTCCCAACTGGAAAAAGAAGGCATGGAAAAACTGATTGTGGATGTACGCGATAATCCGGGCGGTATGCTGACAAGTGTCTGTGATATTTTAGATCAGATACTTCCGGAAGGGTTAATGGTTTATACAGAAGACAAAACAGGGGAGCGATGTGAATATACTTCTGATGAGGAACATCAATTTACAAAACCGCTTGTCGTTTTAGTAAATGGAGAGAGTGCGAGTGCTTCTGAAATTTTTGCCGGAGCCATTCAGGACTACGGGCTGGGACAGATCGTAGGAACGACAACGTATGGAAAAGGAATCGTACAGACCACGTACAGTCTTTCAGACGGCAGTGCTTTGAAACTGACGACTGCAAAATATTATACACCAAATGGAAATGATATTCATGAAAAAGGGATCACACCGGATGTGGTCGTTGAATTGGACGAAGAAGTGCAAAATCAGACAGTGATAGAAAAAGAAGATGATAACCAGCTGCAAAAAGCCATCGAGATACTGAGTGAATAAAAGTCAGACAGAAGATCGGCAGCAGCGAAAAGAAAAGGAAACAATCATTGCAGTAAGAGAAAGGGAAAAAAATGAAAGAAAAATTTATTTTTAGAGAGATGTTAAAGGAAATCAGAGAGCTTGCCGATCAAAAGGGAAACGTTTTGACAGAAGAGGAAGTGAGAAACTTTTTTGAGGATGCATGTCCGCAAGAGGAACAGATGCAGCTGATTTTTGACTACTTGACAGGGCAAAATATTCAGATTTTAGGATACGAAGGAAAAGAACAGGAAGATTTGGCAGAACAAGAGGATGGCTTTATGATTACGCCGGAAGAAGAGTCAGAGTATCTAAGCTTTTATGAAGAAGAATTGCAAAATATTCAGGGAGCGTCAGATGAGGAAAGAGATCAGCTTATCTGTGATGCGATACAAGGAGACGCCCTTGCAAAGAGCAGGCTGATTGAGTTGTATCTTCCAACGGTAGCGAAGATTGCCAAAAAATATGAAAAAAAAGAGCTGCCTCTTGCAGATTTGATACAGGAAGGCAATGTAGGACTGATGATAGCAGTAGACGCATTGGAAGAAAGCATGAAAATACAGGAGGTTCAGATTTTTTTAGAAGAACAGATCAAAAAAGCGATAGAAGAAGCAATGGAACAGCAAAGAGACAGACGCCATGCCGGAGAGAAAATCGCAGGACGTGTCAATTATTTAAATGAGGCCATCCATAATTTGGAAGAGGATCTGGAACATAAAGTTTCATTGGAAGAGCTTTCCGCATACCTTGAAATGCCGACAGAAGAGATTGAAGATATTTTAAGAATGGCAGGAGATGAGATTGAAATGGAAAACCATCATCACTCTCATCATCATGAATCCTGATAGTTTAATAAAGATGATGTCAAAAAAGGATTACCTTTTAGACATCATTTTTTTTGCGGAAACATAATTTTGCGGACTATGTCATACAATAAAAAAGAGGAGGAAAATATAATGGACAATGGAAAAACAGTGAGGAAAAAGAAAAAAGGAGTTGTCTGTATAGCGGCACTTTTTGCTTCTTACTTTATGACAGCGGTAATGCTTCTGATTTTGGCTCTCCTGCTCTATAAGATGGATTTAGATGAAAGCAAGATAGCAGCAGGAATCCTGATTGTTTACATTGTTTCGGGGTTTGTAGGGGGATTTCTTGCCGGAAAAGGGATCGGAAGCAAAAAATACTTATGGGGGCTGGCTGTCGGAATTTTGTATTTTATTATTCTGATGGGAATCTCGGCAGCGTCTGGAAATATTTTGCTGCAAGAAGGAGTTCATGTACTTACGACTGTTATTCTCTGTGCGGGGTCAGGAATGATGGGTGGTATGCTGTCGTAAAAAAAGTTGTATGAAACGGGGAGTCAAAAGGCAGTCAAAAAGTTTTGGAAAGACTTTTTGACTGCTTTTTGGGAAAAAACAACAAAAAATCATAGGAAAACACCAGAAAAAATATTAAAAAAAAGAAAAATAGAAAGTCCGTCACAGGACACAAAAAATTCTCTTTTTTTTACTGCCATTTTGTGGTATAGTGGTATCAGGTCTAAATAGAATCAACGTCATTTCAGACACAGACTCCTGTAAACAAATCTTAAAAAACTTTGGCGTGTCAGTCGCGGTGAAAATCATCATGAACTGTTTGCATGCGGCAATCACGCTTTTACATCAAACATTTTCAATATCCATAATAGTGAACTGAATATTGCACAAAGAAAGGAGCGACCTATTCGTATTACAGAGAATAGGCGAAGATATTTATGATGAGAGAAAAGTATGAATCTTTGTCCGCCGTTGCGCTGCGAGACATTGCAAAGGCGAGAGGATTAAAGCACATTTCTGCGTTGAGAAAAAATGAATTAATTGATAGAATGCTGGCAGAAGACGAAAAAGAAAAAAAAGAAGAGAAAAAACAAGAAATGGTTGAACAGGAAGAAATTTTCGGGGAAGAAGAGGAAGGAGAATATTTTGAAGAGGAAAAACAGATAGAAGAAGAAAATCATTCCCGAGAAGAAAAAATAACTCCTCCAGGCGAACTGTCTCAGCTTGACAGCGGGCAGATTGCCCATGGAATTTTAGAAGTTCTTCCAGATGGATACGGCTTTATCCGGTGTGAAAACTATATGCCGGGAGAAAATGATGTCTATGTGTCTCCTTCTCAGATCCGAAAATTTAATTTAAAGACAGGAGATATCATCTCAGGAAATACCAGAATTAAGACACAGCAGGAAAAATTTTCAGCACTTCTGTACTTAAAAACAATCAATGGAATGTCTCCGTTTGCAGCAATGAAACGATATAATTTTGAGGATATGACACCGATTTTTCCAAATGAACGGTTAAAAATGGAGCGGGATACAAAAGCGGTGGCAATGCGTATCTTAGATTTGATTTCCCCGATCGGAAAAGGACAAAGAGGTATGATCGTATCACCCCCAAAAGCAGGAAAGACGACACTGATGAAAGATATTGCGAGATCGATTCAGAAAAATAATCCTCAGATGCATTTAATTATTCTGCTGATTGATGAAAGACCGGAAGAAGTTACCGATATCAAAGAAGCCATCAAGGGAGAAAATGTAGAAGTTATTTATTCGACATTTGATGAACTGCCGGAACATCATAAACGTGTCTCAGAGATGGTCATTGAACGGGCTAAACGTCTTGTGGAACATCAAAAAGATGTCATCATTTTACTGGACAGTATTACACGTCTTGCCAGAGCTTACAATCTGATTGTTCCGCCAAGCGGACGTACGTTATCCGGAGGACTGGATCCGGCGGCACTTCATATGCCGAAACGGTTTTTCGGAGCGGCGCGTAAGATGCGCCAGGGAGGAAGTCTGACGATTCTTGCCACAGCTCTGATTGACACGGGAAGCAAGATGGATGATGTTATTTATGAAGAGTTTAAAGGAACAGGAAATATGGAGCTTGTTTTAGACCGCAAATTGTCAGAGAAACGGGTATTTCCGGCAATTGATATTCAAAAATCAAGTACGAGACGCGAAGATCTCCTCCTGAATCAAGAGGAATTAGAAGCTGTCTATATTATGAGAAAAGCATTAAATGGAATGAAGTCGGAGGAAGCAGCAGAAAATATTCTGAACCTTTTTACAAGAACAAAAAATAATCAGGAATTTGTTCAGACAGTAAAAAAACAAAAATTCCTATAAAAAAGCTGGTTGCAATTTCTAAGTAAATGTGGTATGATCTAATCGCTATAAAAAAGGACAGAGCGTATATCGGGATGTTCAAAGAGAATAAGGAAGAAGTTTTCGACTGATTCTTTTAACTGCAGGGACTTGCAGGGATAGTCCGGGATATCTTACTGTGGAAAGTTGGGAGCAGTATTGACCGGAAATGGATTGCAGATTGTGGATAGATCTGCAGTAAGTAGTTCACAAAATCAGAATAAGAGGTGAAAATCATGAAAGAAGGAATCCATCCAAATTATTATCAGGCAACTGTTACCTGTAACTGTGGAAATACATTTGTGACAGGATCTACAAAGAAGGAACTTCATGTAGAAGTATGTTCAAAATGCCATTCATTCTACACAGGACAGCAAAAAACTGCTGCAGCTCGTGGACGTATTGATAAATTCAATAAGAAATATGGTATTAATAAGTAAGAAGAAGAGCAGGTTGAGGTTGCAAAATCTCAACCTATTTTTGCACTATAGGAAATTTAAAACTGCTTGAAGCAGGCTGATTTCAGTGAACCGTAGGAACTGCGGGGGCAGACGAGACAGCAACCAGGTCTTTGGCAGAGGTGTAAAGCGGTATTGTATGGGGAAAATTCTGCAGAAGATAGGAGTACTAGGAGGAGGAACATACGTATGAAGTCATCAAACATTGGCGGACAAGCCGTAATGGAAGGCGTTATGATGAAAAACGGGGACCGATATGCGGTTGCCGTTCGAAAAACAAATAAGGAGATTGAAGTCAAGGTCGATGATTATAAGGGAATTATCAAAAACAAAAAAATTCAGAAAATACCGATTTTGCGCGGAGTTTTCAATTTTGTCGATTCACTTGTATTAGGAATGAAAACCTTGATGTACTCTTCTAGTTTTTTTCTGGAAGAGGAAGAAGAGGAAGAAAAAAAAGACAGCAAAAAAATAGAAAAGACAGAAGAACAGAAGAAAAAGTCAGATGATTTGTTAATGGGAATCACAGTCGCGATTTCTATTATTATGGCAGTCGGAATTTTTATGATTTTGCCGTATTTTATTTCAAATTTGCTCAGAAGAGTGACAGACTCCGCTTTTCTGATTTCTCTGGGTGAAGGAGTGATCCGAATCGCCATTTTTATTGCCTATATTTTCCTGATTTCCAGAATGAAAGATATTCAGAGAGTTTTTATGTATCACGGAGCAGAGCACAAATGTATCAACTGTATTGAACAGGGACTCGATTTGACGGTAGAAAACGTCAGAAAAAGTTCTAAGCATCACAAACGATGCGGAACAAGCTTTTTATTGATTGTCATGGTGATTACAGTAGTTATGTTTATGATTATCCGTACAGATTCTCCTGTACTAAGAGTCGTATATCGTCTGCTTCTGGTTCCTGTGGTTGCAGGAATTTCTTATGAATTTATTCGTCTTGCAGGAAACAGCGACAATAAATTTGTAGAGTTATTAAGCAAACCCGGTATGGCACTGCAAAGACTGACGACAAAAGAGCCGGATGATACCATGATTGAAGTTGGAATCGCATCGGTAGAGGCAGTGTTTGACTGGAAAAAATATCTTGCCGAAAATTTTGGAAAGAGCTATGAAGAAGAGATGCAGAAACAACCATTAGGACAAGAATCTCAAAGAGAGGTTTCCGCGTGACGTGGCAGAGTGCACTTCGGCGAGGAGAAAAACTCCTTGCTGAAGCACAGATTGCGGACAGTGCGGTAGATGCGTGGTATTTGATGGAATACTGCGCAAAGATAGACCGTATGTGGTTTCTGTTAAATAGAGAAAAGGAAATGCCTGAAATGATTGAGAAAAAATATCAGGAGTTCCTAAAAAAGCGCAGTCTTCATATTCCTCTTCAGCATTTAACTGGAGAACAGGAATTTATGGGACTGCCGTTTCATGTCAATGAGAATGTTTTAATTCCCAGACAGGATACGGAAACTTTAGTGGAAGCAGTTTTAAAAGTGCTAAAACCAGGAGATAAGATTTTGGATCTTTGCACAGGGTCTGGGTGTATTATTATCAGTATTGTAAAATTGGCACAAGGTGTTGAGGGAACGGGATCAGACCTTTCTGACAAAGCGCTGCAAGTAGCGAGAAAAAATGCAGAAGACTTAGATGTCGGCGTATCGTTTTTACAGAGCGATCTGTTTGAACAAATTGAAGAAACGTTTGACTGTATCGTGTCGAATCCGCCCTATATTGCAACTGCCAAGATAGAGGATCTGATGGAAGAAGTACGGGATCATGAACCGCATATGGCACTTGACGGAAAAGAGGACGGACTGTTTTTTTACAGAAATATTGTCAAAGAAGGAAGAAGATATTTAAAAGAGCATGGATGGCTTTGCTTTGAAATTGGATATGATCAGGGAAAAGCGGTATCTGCAATGATGGAAAATGCTGGATATCAGAATGTAAAAGTGATTCAAGATTTAGCAGGACTTGACCGTGTTGTAATGGGACAGATAGGAGGATAAAAATGTTTGATAAATTGGAAGACTTACTGATCCGATTTGAAGAGATTATGAGTGAATTAAATGAGCCTTCTGTAGTAAACGATCAGGCTCGTTTTCAGAAACTGATGAAAGAACAAAGTGATTTACAGCCGATTGTGGACGCATATAAGGAATATAAAGAATGTCAGAAGACACAGGAAGAGAGCCTGGTAATGCTTGAGGAAGAATCTGATGAAGAGATGCGTGAAATGCTCAAAGAAGAGTTAAACGATGCGAAAATACGGATTGAAGAACTGGAGCATCAGCTAAAAATTTTGCTTTTGCCAAAAGATCCGAATGATGAGAAAAATGTTATTGTAGAAATCCGTGCCGGGGCCGGCGGAGATGAAGCAGCTCTGTTTGCAGCGGAGATTTACAGGATGTATGTAAAGTATGCGGATATGCAGCACTGGAAAACAGAAATGATGAGTTTAAATGAAAACGGAATCGGTGGATTTAAAGAAGCGGTATTTATGATTAACGGAAGAGGGGCGTATTCAAAGCTGAAATATGAAAGCGGTGTTCACCGTGTACAAAGAGTTCCCGAGACAGAGTCGGGAGGAAGGATTCACACCTCGACAATCACAGTTGCCATTATGCCTGAGGCAGAAGAAATTGATTTTCATCTTGATTTAAATGACTGTAAATTTGATGTATTCCGTGCTTCCGGAAATGGAGGACAGTGTGTCAATACGACAGATTCCGCAGTGCGTCTGACTCATATTCCTACAGGAATTGTAATTTCCTGTCAGGACGAAAAATCACAGTTAAAAAATAAAGAAAAAGCATTAAAAGTCTTACGTTCCAGATTGTATGATATGGAATTGGCAAAACGTCATGACGCAGAGGCAGAAGCGAGAAGAAGTCAGGTTGGAACAGGAGACCGCTCTGAAAAAATCAGAACATACAATTTTCCTCAGGGACGTGTAACGGATCACAGAATTAAACTGACATTGCACAGACTAGACAGCGTGATGAACGGAGATTTATCAGAAATTATCGACAGTCTGATTGCAGCTGACCAGGCAGCTCGCTTAAGTGGTTTAGAAAATGCGGGTTAAATGTTTGACCGTAAGAAAAAATAAAAATCAATGTAGCTCTCGCTTTTTTAGCGAAGAGCTATTTTTTATTTCAAAGGAGAGAAACGAAAAAATTTTTTTGAAAACGGCGGTTTATATGCAATAAAAAACATACGCAGTGAGACTGACAACTTTCACAGTTTGACCGATTTCCTTTTTCTGAGATTGTATGATATAATAAATACTGATTTTTGTTTTGATTTAGGAAATGGTTCAGATCTCCTAATAAAAAAAGCTTTTAGGACAAAACATAAGATCAGACAGAACGACAGAGGTGAAAAAAGTGATAGAATTGACGTTTCAAAAACCAAAATTAGAGGATAGAGATTGGATTCTTCCATATCTTTGGCTGGAACAGAGCAGAAACAGCGAAGTCACATTCGCGAGTCTGTATCTCTGGAGAAGACAGTATCCGGCAGGAGTTGGAGTAGTCAAGGATATGCTGGTTGTAAAGACAGAGGGAAAAAATCCGAGTTTTTCTTTTCCGATTGGAAAAAGAGAAAATGTAAAAAGTGCGATTGACTGTCTGATGGAGTACAGCAAAGAACAGAAAATTCCGTTTCAGATGCATCTGGTAACACCGGAGCAATTTGAATTTTTAGAAGAACTTTATCCGGAAAAATTTACGATTTCTTATCATAGAGATATGGCGGATTATATTTATGAGACAGAAAAGCTTGCAAAATTGTCTGGAAGGAAATATCATGGAAAGAAAAACCATATTAATAAGTTTATGCGTCTTTACCCAGACTGGAGTTATGAGCCTTTAAGCGAGAGCAATATGGAAGACTGCTTTCAGATGGCTTTGGAATGGAGAAGTCAAAATGGCTGTAATGACCATGAAGAAAAGAATGAAGAAATGTGCGTTGCCTTAAATGCTTTAAGGCTGTTTAGAGAGCTTCATCTGGTGGGAGGCGTTCTGCGTGCAGGAGGAAGAGTCGTTGCATTTTCTATTGGGGAACCGGCTACGAAGGATACGATGGTGGTACACATCGAAAAAGCCTTTGCAGATGTAGAGGGAGCTTATCCTATGATTAATCAGCAGTTTGTAATTCATGAAGCATTAGAATACAAATATGTAAACAGAGAAGATGATGCGGGAGAGGAAGGTCTAAGACAGGCAAAACTTTCCTATCACCCGGCGATTTTGCTGGAAAAGGGAACCGTAAAGGAAAAATGAAAAAGAAACGTTTAGGTTTAAGAAAGAGGGAAAAGCCATGATATCAGAAAAAATGAAAGAATATGTAGAAAACGGATCGGCAATCCGCGCCATGTTTGAAGAGGGAAAACAAATGGCAAAAGAAGTAGGAGAAGAAAACGTCTATGACTTTAGTCTGGGAAATCCTAACGTAGAACCACCAGAGGAAGTACAAGAGGCGATTCTTGATATTGTACAGACAGAAGATCCGATGATGCTGCATGGATATATGAGCAATTCGGGATATGAAGATGTCAGAGAGGCAATCGCAGATTCCATCAATAAGCGGTTTGAAACAAAATTGTCCGGAAAAAACATTGTCATGACAGTCGGAGCGGCAGGAGGATTAAATGTGATCTTAAAAACGCTTCTGAATCCGGGAGAAGAAGTGATTGTATTTGCTCCATTCTTCGGAGAATATCGGTTTTATGTCAATAATTACGACGGCGTGCTGAAAATTGTTCCGCCAAATACAGAGACCTTTCAGCCGGATTTGGAGACCTTTGAAAAGATGGTAACTTCCAAAACAAAGGTTGTGATTGTAAACTCTCCAAATAATCCTACCGGAGTCGTTTATTCGGAAGAGACAATCAAAAAAATGGCAGAGATTCTCAGAAAAAAACAAAAAGAATACGGTACGGATATCTATCTGATTTCTGATGAGCCGTATCGGGAGTTAGTTTACGGCGAGATCGAGGTTCCTTATCTGACGAAGTATTATGAAAATACGATTGTAGGATATTCTTACAGTAAATCTTTATCTTTGCCGGGAGAACGAATCGGTTATCTGGTAATTCCGGATGAAGCCGCTGATTCCGAGGCAATTCTAGACGGGGCAAATGTGGCAACACGAATTTTGGGATTTGTCAATGCACCTTCTCTTCAGCAAAGAGTGATCAAAAGATGTCTGGATGCCAAGTGCGACGTTTCTTATTACAATAGAAACAGAGAGTTTTTATATGAAGGACTCAAAGAAGCAGGATTTTCCTGCATTAAACCGGAAGGAGCGTTTTATCTGTTTGTAAAGTCGCCGGTAGAAGAGGAAAAAGTTTTCTGTGAAGCAGCCAAAAAATATCATATTTTGATCGTTCCGGGAAGTTCTTTTGCATGTCCGGGCTATGTACGGATTGCTTACTGTGTCTCTTATGAAACGATTCAAAAAGCAATGCCGTATTTTAAAGAGCTGGCAAAAGAGTTTGGACTATAAACAAAAACAAAGGAGAAACACAGATAATGAGAGCTTGGGAAGAAAATATAAGAAAAGTGATTCCTTATGTTCCTGGAGAACAGCCAAAGCAAAAAAATGTCATCAAATTAAATACAAATGAAAATCCTTATCCGCCTGCACCGGGTGTGCGCAGAGCACTGTTGCGTTTTTCCGATTTTTCTTATGACAATCTTAGAAAATATCCTGATCCGACGGCAGATGCGCTGGTAGAAAGCATTGCAGGTTATTACCATTTGGAAAAGGATCAGGTTTTCGTAGGAGTCGGATCGGATGACGTGCTTGCAATGGCTTTTCTGACATTTTTTAATTCTTCCAAACCGATTCTTTTTCCTGACATCACGTATTCATTTTATGATGTCTGGGCAGATTTATTTCATATTCCCTATGAAAGACAGCCTTTGGATGAAAAATTCCGGATTGTAAAAAGCGACTATGAAAAGAAAAACGGCGGGATTATTTTTCCAAATCCCAATGCGCCTACTGGAATTTTGATGGAATTAGATGAGATTGAGGAAATTGTAAAACAAAATCAGGACGTAATAGTCATTGTAGATGAGGCTTACATTGATTTTGGAGGAATTTCTGCGCTTCCTTTGATTGAGAAATATGATAATCTTTTGATTGTACAGACATTTTCTAAGTCACGTTCTCTTGCAGGAATGAGGGTTGGATATGCAATGGGAAACAAGACGCTGATTCAATATTTAAATGACGTAAAATATTCATTTAATTCGTATACGATGAATCAGATCGTTCTGGCCGCTGCATCGGAAGCGGTGAAAGACGAGGCATATTTTCAGGGAACCCGGAAGAAAATTATAGAGACAAGAGAACGAGTAAAAAAAGAACTGAAAAAATTAGGATTTTCTTTTGAAGATTCGATGGCAAACTTTTTATTTGTCACACATGAAAAATACTGGGCAAGAGATATTTTTGAGGCACTTAAAAGATCCCATATTTATGTCCGGTATTTCAATCATCCAAGAATTGATAATCACCTGCGTATTTCCATTGGAACAGATGAAGAGATGGATCGCCTGATTGCATTTTTAAGAGAATATCTGGAAGAAAGAAAAGAGCAGGGAAAGGCATAGGAAAATATGGAAGCATATACCAGTTTTGCAAAAGTATATGATGTGTTTATGGATAACGTTCCGTATGAAGAGTGGAGCGGATATCTGATGGATCTGCTACAGTCGTATGGGATAGAAAACGGACTGGTTCTGGAACTGGGCTGTGGTACAGGCAATATGACAGAACAGCTGGCAAAATCAGGATATGATATGATCGGGGTCGATCAGTCAGAAGAAATGTTGGAGATTGCCGCAGAAAAAAGAGCAGCGTCAGGAATGGATATTTTATATTTGCAGCAGGACATGCGTAAATTTGAACTTTACGGGACAGTAAGAGCAGTGGTAAGTATCTGCGATTCGATGAATTATCTAATGGATGAGAAGGATCTGCTCGCAGTTTTCAAGCTTGTTAATAACTATCTGGATCCCGGTGGTATTTTTATCTTTGATCTGAATACCATCTACAAATATCAGGAGATCTTGGGAGATTGCACGATTGCAGAAGACCGGGAGGAAAGCAGCTTTATCTGGGAAAATACTTATTATGAAAGAGAACAGATCAATGAATATGATCTGACGCTGTTTATCCGGCAAGAAGACGGAAGATACCAAAAATATAAAGAGACACATTATCAAAGAGCATACGATCTCAAGACGATTCAAACATTAATTGAGAAGTCCGGGATGGAATACGTAGCTTGTTATGAGGCATTTACGAGAGAAAAACCGCATCCGGAGAGCGAGCGTATCTATGTGGTTGCACGGGAAAAAGGAAAAATGAGTCATTGTCCAGCAAAAAAAGAAGAGTGAAAGAAAAAAGCGCAGAAAAAACTGCCGGAAAAAGGAGATGCATATGTCAGATTATATTGTGAGAGCAACGGCTGCAGACAATCAGATTCGTGCGTTTGCGGCGACAACGAGAGAATTAGTAGAACATGCAAGAGAAATCCATAATTTAAGCCCTGTTGCAAGCGCAGCACTTGGAAGACTGATGACAGCGGGAGCAATGATGGGAGCAATGATGAAAGGGGAAGATGATTTACTGACTCTTCAGATACAGGGCAGTGGACCGATCGGAGGAATCACGGTCACAGCAGATGCAAAGGCAAATGTAAAAGGATATGTCAATGTCCCGGATGTTATTTTGCCTCCGAATGAAAAAGGAAAGCTAGATGTCTCAGGAGCAGTGGGAACAGGTCTTTTAAGTGTTATTAAAGATATGGGAATGAAAGAACCGTATGTAGGGCAGACTGCGCTTCAGACGGGAGAAATTGCAGAAGATCTGACGTACTATTTTGCAACTTCAGAGCAGGTGCCGTCTTCTGTAGGGTTAGGAGTTTTGATGACAAAAGAAAACCATGTAGAAGAAGCAGGAGGATTTATCATCCAGCTGATGCCTTTTACCGATGAGAAGGTAATTGATGCACTGGAAGAGAAACTAGGACGTATGACATCGGTTACTTCTTTGCTGAAGGAAGGTAAGTCTCCGGAGATGATTTTAGAGGAGCTTTTAGGAGAATTTGGACTGGAGATCAATGAAACGATTCCGACACAGTTTTATTGTAACTGTTCTAAAAAACGCGTGGAGAAGGCAATCATAAGCATTGGAAAAAAAGAGATCAAAGACATGATTGCAGATGGAAAGCCGATAGAAGTCAATTGTCATTTCTGCAATACCAATTATGAATTTTCAGTAGAAGAGCTGAAAGAAATTTTAAAGAAAAGCAGATAGATGACAGAAAGTGAAGGAGGGAAATTCGGTGTTTGATGGTTTTTTGAAAGTGGCTGCTATGACTCCGAAAGGACGTGTGGCAGACTGCGGATACAACAGAGAGCAGATCTGCAAGATGATCGATGAGGCAGTTGAGAACGGAGCAAAAATTGTAGTTTTTCCGGAATTGTGCATTACAAGTTATACCTGCGGAGATTTATTTTGGCAGGAATATCTTTTGGAACAGGCAAAATATGAACTGCATAAAATCATTTTCTATTCCAGAGAAAAAGATTGTCTGATTTTTGTGGGATTGCCGTGGGAGAAGGACGGAAAACTGTACAATGTGGCAGCGGCAATCAACAGAGGAAAATTACTGGGATTGGTTCCAAAAAGAAATCTGCCCAATTATGCAGAATTTTATGAGGCAAGAAATTTTACACCGGGAAAAGAGACGATCGAATGGATTGACTATGAAGGAATGCAGGTTCCGTTTGGAACAAAACAGATTTTCTGCTGCCGGCAGATGGAGGGGCTTAAAGTTGCGGCTGAGATCTGTGAAGATCTTTGGGTTGCGAATCCGCCGAGTATCGGACATGCTCTTGCGGGAGCCACTGTGATTGTCAATTTGTCTGCGAGTGATGAGTGCACCGGAAAAAATAAATATCGGGAAGACTTAATTGCAGGACAGTCTGCAAGACTTGTCTGCGCGTACCTATACGCCAATGCCGGAGAAGGAGAGTCAACGACAGATCTAGTTTTTGCGGGACAGAATCTGATTGCAGAAAACGGAGCGGTTTTAGAAAAAGCAGAAGACTATACGGTACAACAAGTATATGCGGTTCTGGAGCTGAATCGTTTAAGAAGTGAGCGCAGACGTCTGACTACGTTTCACACAGACAGCGCAGGATATGAAAAGATTTCTTTTTCTCTGGAAATGGAAGAGACTGTCTTAGAGAGATATTTTGATCCTACT
>CALWCS010000094.1 GCA_944376425.1 uncultured Lachnospiraceae bacterium
AGCATTTCTGCAAGAGTACCCTGTCTTTTCTCAAGATTGGAAATTTTTGCCATCTCCTGTTTTTCAGCGTTTAATCCTTCACGACCTTCATAGATTGCTCCGGTACGGTCACACATGATAACTTCTTTTAATCCAAGTTTTACAAGAAGTTTGATGATAGCGATACCAGCAGCACCTGCACCTGAGGTAACAACTTTAACATCGGAGATTTTTCTGCCAGTTAATTTTAAGGCATTAATCAAAGCAGCAGCAGTAACGACTGCAGTTCCGTGCTGATCATCGTGGAAAATCGGGATATCGCAGCGCTCTTTTAATTTGCGTTCAATCTCAAAACATCTCGGAGCAGAGATATCCTCTAAGTTGATACCGCCAAAGCTTCCTGCAAGCAGAGCTACCGTATTGACAATTTCATCTACATCTTTTGAACGGATACAAAGAGGGAAAGCGTCAACATCGCCAAATTCTTTAAACAGGACGCATTTACCTTCCATAACAGGCATACCTGCTTCAGGTCCGATGTCGCCAAGTCCAAGTACAGCAGTACCGTCTGTCACTACAGCTACCATATTAGCACGGCGTGTATATTTATAGGAGAGATCCACATCTTCTTTAATTTTCAGACATGGTTCTGCAACGCCTGGTGTGTAGGCAACAGCAAGATCTTCCGGAGTGTCCAGTTTTGCACGGCTGACTACTTCGATTTTTCCTGCCCATTTTTCATGCTGCTGTAAAGCAAATTCTTTTTTGTCCATTTGATATTCCTCCTGAGATTGTATAATTTTATGATTCTCTTACTTTAGCTAAGAAATCTTTTAATATCTGAACAGAAGCGTTCATGGCTTCTTTTTCAGCCTCATTCATTGGAACGCGCAGTGTATGTGTGATTCCTTCGCGACCGACACGGCAAGGCATAGAAATCGGAACACCAGCCCAGTCTCCAAAGCTTTCATCCAGAACGTGTGCAACCGGAAGAACTGCGTCTTCATCTTTCATAATCGCTTCTACAATGCAGGATGCAGCCATGGCAATACCGTAGAAAGTAGCGCCTTTTCTGCGGATAATCTCTGCGCCTCCGACTTTTGTATCTTCAGCAAGCTTTGCTTTGTCAAGTTCTACGCCGATCTGAGCTGCATAATCTTCCATAGGAACAGCGCCTACGGTTGCAGAGCTGAAAATCGGAACCTGGCTATCGCCGTGCTCGCCCAAAACATATGCATCAATGTCTTTGATATTTACATTCAGTTTCTGTGCTAAGAAATAGCGGAAACGTGCAGTGTCAAGAGAAGTACCGCTTCCAATTACTCTATTGGAAGGAAGTCCGGATGTTTCAAGAACAGTAGCCGTTGTAATGTCTGCTGGATTAGAAACAACAAGAATTAACGGGTTCTTTGCATACTGCATAATACTTTCTGTAATACTCTTTACAATGCTGACATTGATTTTGGCGAGATCAAGACGTGTCTGACCTGGCTTTCTGGCAACACCAGCTGTAACGATAATCAGATCTGCATCTGCACAGTCTTCATAGCTTCCATGTTTGACAGCGATCTGTTTAAAAAAGCTGGCTCCCTGACCAACATCAAGAGATGCACCTTCCGCACGCTCTTCATTTAAATCAATTAATACGATATCATTTGCCTGTGCACGAACCATCAATGTGTAGGCGATTGCTTCTCCTACATTACCGGCTCCAATTACTACAATTTTGTCTCTACCAGTCTGACTCATTTCTTTACCTCATTTCTTTTTCTTTTAGTTTGGTTTATAGACGGAACATCTGCGGAAGACCGCATCGTCCTTGCTATCTTACTCGCGGGTACGATCACTATATCTTTGCCGCATACATTTTTATTGTACTATAAATAAAACAAGATTTCAACGAAATTGTTAAGGATTCAACAAAATTTCGAAAAGAATATGATATAATGATCAAAAAATATGGGAAAAAGAAGAGAAAGGAAGCATATGGATAAGCGGTGGGAAATGAGAATCGACGAGAGAATGACAGGATATCCGATCAGAAAAGTTTTAAGAGAAAAACTGGATCTGACGACAAAACAGATCAGTCGTATGAAATTTTGGGATGACGGAATTTTGGTAAACGGAAAGAAAAGAAGAGTAACCGATACGCTATATGAAGGAGATCTGCTCAGCGTTGTTCTGGAAAAGGGGGAAACAGAAAACTGTCTGGAAGCAGCCCATCAAGCAATAGACATCCTCTATGAAGACGAAGATCTGATTCTGGTGAAAAAAGAAGCAGGAATCGTCTGTCATCCAGGACCTGGGCATTATAGAGATTCTCTTGCCAATCAGGTAAGCGGATATCTTGCCGGAAAGAAAGAAGATGGAAAAATTCGGGAAGTGGGAAGATTAGACCGGGATACATCAGGGATTGTCGTGTTCGCAAAGAATCGAATAACAACCGCAAAACTCTGCGCTCAAAGGGAAAAAGGGATTTTTTGGAAACAATATCTTGCCGTTGTAAACGGAAGAATGGAACAGAAAAAAGGAGAAATCAGTCAGGCAATCGGACCATTAGAGGGAACGGTAATGAAAATGGCGGTGAGAGAGGATGGCAAGAAAGCAGTGACGAGGTACGAGGTGATCAGGGAGTATCAAGACAGCAGTGTTTTGCTCTGCACACTGCTGACAGGACGGACCCATCAGATTCGGGTACATATGGCATTTTTAGGACATCCGATTTTGGGAGATCCATTCTATGGGGAAATCGTGTGCAAGAAAGCAAAACGCTTATGCCTTCATGCCTGGAAAGTAAATCTGATACAGCCGTTTACCGGAGAGAAAATAGAGAAAATATGGAAACTGGATCAGGAAGAATTCGGGGTACAAAGGTAGAAAAAAAGTGTACCAAAAAAAATACAGAAAACCGTTTCTTGTATGAAAAAAGGAACAAGCAATAGTGTTGACGAAAAATTCACAATACCATATAATGTATAGTAACAGGAACTAATAGACAAAATATGGACAAGAATGTCAATTCCCGTCCGATCAACGCTGTGCGAGGATGCGCAGGAATTGGAAGAGATTTTATGGTAGCAAAAGTTAAGTTGAATTCCGCGCCAAGATTTGCGAGCGAGTCTTGAAAAAATTAAAATTATGGTAAACAGAGATAGGAGGAAAATAATTGAGAGCAGAATGGACCTCATTTAAAGAAGGAATCTGGGAAAAAGAAATTAATGTCAGAGATTTTATTCAGAAAAACTATACCCCTTATGACGGAAACGAAGAATTTTTGGTAGGACCGACACAGAGGACAAAGGATCTGTGGGCACAGGTTATGGATCTTTCAGAACAAGAGCGTCAAAAGGGCGGAGTTCTGGATATGGATACAAAGATTATTTCCACAATTACTTCCCATGGTCCTGGATATCTGGATAAAGAAAAAGAGACAATCGTCGGTTTTCAGACAGACAAACCGTTTAAACGTTCGTTACAGCCATACGGCGGTATTCGCATGGCAATCAAAGCATGTGAAGAAAACGGATACCATGTTGACCCTCAGGTTGTAGAATTTTTTACGAAACACAGAAAGACGCATAACGATGGAGTATTCGATGCCTATACCCCAGAGATGCGAGCATGCCGCTCTAGCCATATTATCACAGGACTTCCGGATGCTTACGGAAGAGGACGTATTATTGGAGATTACAGAAGGGTAGCATTGTATGGAGTGGATCGTCTGATTGAGGACAAACAAAGCCAGAAGGATTCTACAAGAACGATTATGTACTCCGATGTTACAAGAGAAAGAGAAGAATTGTCTGAACAGATTAAGGCACTGAAAGAGTTAAAAGAACTTGGAAAGATCTATGGATTTGATATTTCTAAGCCTGCTACAAATGTGCAGGAGGCAATTCAGTGGCTGTATTTTGGATATCTTGCTGCAATCAAAGAGCAAAATGGAGCGGCGATGTCTTTAGGACGTACTTCTACCTTCTTAGATATCTATGCAGAGCGCGATTTAAAGAATGGAACCTTTACAGAAGAACAAATTCAGGAATTTGTAGATCATTTCATTATGAAGCTGCGCCTTGTAAAATTTGCCAGAACGCCGGAGTATAATGCTCTGTTTTCCGGAGATCCTACCTGGGTGACAGAATCTATTGCAGGAATGGGAATCGACGGACGTCATATGGTAACGAAAATGTCATACCGTTATCTGCATACGCTGGAAAACCTCGGAACCGCTCCGGAGCCAAATCTGACAGTATTGTGGTCTACAAGACTGCCGATCAATTTTAAGCGGTTCTGCGCCAAGACTTCGATCGCATCTTCTTCGATCCAGTATGAAAATGACGATCTGATGAGAGTGACGCATGGAGATGATTACGCAATCGCATGCTGTGTCTCCTCTATGAGAGTCGGAAAAGAGATGCAGTTCTTCGGAGCACGTGCAAATCTTGCAAAATGCTTGCTGTATGCAATTAACGGCGGTGTCGACGAAGTTTCCAAAAAACAGGTAGGACCGGAATTTAGACCGATTACCTCAGAGTATCTTGACTATGATGAAGTGATGCATAAATTCCGTGCCATGATGAAATGGCTTGCATGTGTTTATGTCAATACATTAAATATTATTCATTATATGCATGATAAATATTGCTATGAGAGAATCCAGATGGCACTTCATGATAAAAAAGTGACCCGCTGGTTTGCAACCGGTATTGCAGGACTTTCGGTTGTTGCCGATTCTTTATCTGCCATTAAATACGCAAAGGTAAAGACGATTCGTGATGAGAACGGAATTGTAGTAGACTATGAGATCGAGGGAGATTTCCCGAAATATGGAAACGATGATGATCGGGTAGACTCCATTGCATATGATGTAGTTCATGAATTTATGCAGTATGTAAAAGGAAACCACACATACCGCGGAGGAATCCCGACCACTTCTATTTTAACGATTACGTCGAATGTGGTATACGGAAAAAATACAGGTTCTACACCAGATGGAAGAAAAGCAGGGCAGCCATTTGCACCTGGAGCGAACCCAATGCACCGCAGAGACAGTCACGGCGCGGTAGCAAGTTTAAGCTCGGTTTCGAAACTTCCATTTAAAGATGCGCAGGATGGAATTTCCAACACCTTCTCGATTATTCCGGGAGCACTTGGAAAAGATGATGCGATTTTATTTGACGACATTGCATTTGAAATGGAACCTGACTGTGCCTGCTGTGAACCAAATGCAAACTTAGACGAAGAGTAAGAAAGGTCAAAAGGAGGATTTGATGATGAATATTAGTGAAGCACAAATTGATAACCTGGTAAATCTTTTAGATGGATATGCAGAAAAAGGAGGTCATCATCTGAATGTAAACGTATTTACAAAAGATACTCTTTTAGACGCACAGGCACATCCGGAAAAATATCCTCAGCTTACAGTGCGTGTTTCAGGGTATGCAGTAAACTTTAATAAACTGACAAAAGAGCAGCAAGATGAAGTAATTTCCAGAACATTCCATGAAGAAATCTAACGTTGGAAAAATCCATTCTACAGAAAGCTTTGGAACGGTAGACGGACCGGGGATTCGTTTTGTGATTTTTTTTCAGGGATGCCCGATGCGCTGCCTATACTGTCACAATCCCGATACCTGGAAAATGGATGGCGGTACGGAAATGACAGTGGAGGAACTCTTAGAACAGTATGAGCATAACCGGACCTTTTACCGCAAGGGAGGAATCACGGCAACAGGCGGAGAACCTTTGATGCAGCTTCCTTTTTTGACGGAATTGTTCGAAAAATCAAAGCAACAGGGAATTCATACATGTCTGGATACTTCCGGAATTGTCTACCGTGAAGAAAGAAAAGAAGAATTTCAGAAATTATTTCAGGTGACAGATCTGGTGCTTCTCGATTTAAAGCACAGCGATCCATTGGGGCATAAAAAACTGACTGGACAGGAACAAAAGCCCGTGCTGCATTTTGCAAAAGCTTTAGAAGCGGCGAAAATTCCGATGATAATCCGTCACGTAGTGGTGCCGGGAATCACAGATCAAAAAGAAGAATTAGAACAGACAGGAAGACTGATCGCACCGTTTCGAAATTTAAAAGGCTTGGAGGTTTTGCCATATCATACGATGGGAAAAGCAAAATACCAGGCACTTGAAATTCCCTATCCTTTGGAAGGGGTGGAGAGTATGAGCAAAGAAAAAGCAAAAGAAGCAAGAGAAACGATCCTGAAAACGATTATGGAAATCAGAAAAAAATAAAAGCAGAAAAAAGAGTTTGTACAGCGGCAAGATGAAGTCGAAATTACAGACTCTTTTTTGATTTATAGAAATTTGAGCATCTAGGCAGCAAAAAGTTTTTCAGGAACAGGATCGCAACAATAGATTAAAATTTACAATAATTTAAGAAATTAAACAGAAATGGTACATTGATTTTTGAATGGGGAAAGAGTAAAGTAAAAATAAAAAATGGAGGATTAACATGAACTTAAATGAAAAAAAACCAGTAAAGAGACCTCTCATTTTCTACTATTTAATCGTATTTGTTGTACTGATTTTATTAAATATACTGGTAGTCCCGGCTATGAGGGAAAGAAGTATTTTGGAAACTACGTACAGTGATTTTTTGGATAGCATAGAAAATAAAGAAGTCAAAGAAGTAGAATTAGAAGATAGTGTTATTTATTACACAGTAGAAAAAGACGGAGAGATTGTGATCTGTAAAACGGGAAGGATTGCAGACATTAATCTAGTGGATCGATTAAATGAATCGGGAGCAGAATTTGCTCAGGAAATTCCGACTCAGCAATCTCCTCTGATTAGTTTTTTAGTTAGCTGGCTGATGCCGATTGCGATCTTTATCGTACTCGGACAATGGCTGAGCAAAAAGATGATGAAGGGGATGGGCGGAACTGGAGCGATGGCTTTCGGAAAAAGCAATGCCAAGATTTATGTCAAATCTTCTACGGGAATTAAATTTTCTGATGTTGCCGGGGAAGATGAGGCAAAAGAGCTCTTAAAAGAGATTGTAGATTATCTCCATAATCCGCAGTTATACCGGGAAATCGGCGCTTCTCTGCCAAAAGGGGCATTGCTTGTAGGACCTCCCGGAACAGGAAAGACACTGCTTGCAAAAGCGGTTGCCGGTGAGGCGAATGTTCCGTTCTTTTCCATTTCGGGTTCAGAATTTGTAGAAATGTTCGTCGGCATGGGAGCTGCCAAAGTGCGTGATCTGTTTAAACAGGCGAATGAAAAGGCACCGTGCATTGTCTTTATCGATGAGATTGATACAATCGGAAAAAAACGAGACGGTCAGATCAGTGGAAATGACGAGCGAGAGCAGACGCTGAACCAGCTTCTGACAGAGATGGATGGATTTGACAGTTCAAAAGGCGTCGTAATTCTTGCTGCTACGAACAGACCGGATTCTCTTGACCCGGCATTGTTAAGACCTGGAAGATTCGATAGACGAATTCCAGTAGAACTTCCAGATCTGCAAGGAAGAGAAGAAATTTTAAAAGTTCATGCAAAGAAAATTAAAATTGCAGACAATGTAAATTTTCATGAGATTGCAAAGGCAGCTTCCGGTGCGTCGGGAGCGGAGCTTGCAAACATCGTCAATGAGGCTGCACTGCGTGCGGTAAGAGATGGAAGAAAATTTGCAACTCAGATGGATTTGGAGGAAAGTATTGAGGTAGTCATTGCAGGATACCAGAAAAAAAGCCGCGTTCTTTCCAATAAAGAAAAATTGATTGTCTCTTATCATGAGATTGGTCATGCGTTAGTTGCTGCAAAACAGACAGAATCTGCCCCTGTTCATAAAATTACGATTATTCCAAGAACATCCGGCGCACTTGGATATACTATGCAGGTAGAGGAAAAAGAACATTTTCTGATGACAAAAGAAGAAATGGAAAATAAGATCGCCACTTTGACCGGAGGGCGTGCAGCAGAAGAAATTGTTTTCCAGTCGATTACGACGGGAGCTTCCAATGATATTGAACAGGCAACAAAACTGGCTCGCGGAATGATTACACAATATGGAATGAGTGATGAATTCGATATGGTGGCGATGGAAACGGTTAGCAATCAGTATTTAGGAGGAGACAGCAGTCTGGCATGTTCTTTTGAGACACAGACAAAGGTTGATAAAAAAGTAGTAGAATTAGTAAAGAAACAGCATGAGAAGGCGAAACAGATTCTGCAAGACAATATAGGAAAACTTCATGAACTGGCAAAATATTTGTATGACCATGAGACAATCACAGGAGAGGAATTCATGGAAATTTTGAATCGGAAGGAAGAGCCGCTGTCTTTGGAGAAAAAAGAAGAATAAAAGAATCTTAAAAAAGCTTCACGATCAGAAAGATCACTGATAAAAAAATGAGAAAGGATAAGAGAGTTCCGGTTGCGGAACTCTTTTTTCCATTATAGAGAACTATCTGTCATACGAAAGAAGGAAACTGTTTTTTTGATAAAAATGCTTTCCAATGATACGGCAGCTATCCAGAAGAAGATTCGTTTTTTTCGAATATACAACGATACAGACAATCCCGCAAAGAGGGATTGATTTTTTTACGGTTTTAAGAAATAAATACTTCTTATTTGCAAACTATAAATTTGCATTATAGGAATAAAAATGATATATTAAAGAATACCTGAAAAAATTAAAGAGTTTTATTTTCTTTGAGAAAGCGAATAAATGCCATCACTTGTTCCTGCTCTGTGGAAGTAAGCTCTTGCGTATCTTTTAAAATTTGGCGTTCATAACTGGAAAGTCTGATAGATTCCTTTTTGGGGGATAAACAAGGAGTGGTTGATTCGAAATAGGAAGAACAATCAGGACAGAGAAGAAAATCCAATGTGACGTGAAAATATTGAGCCAGTAAGATAAGAGAATCTAAAGAAGGTGTACGGATTCCGGCTTCATAATTTGCATAGGTCTGACGCCGGACATGAAGAATTTGACTCATTTCTTTCTGCGTAAGATTTTTTGACTTTCTCAGTGCGCGCAGTCGAGTGGCAATGATAGGTTTCAATAGGTAACATCTCCATTCCTAAATGTTTGTAATTATACCAAAACTGACAGAGAAATACAACAAAGAAAATACGACAATTCAAGAACGAGGCAAAGAAAACAATAGTTTGATAAATACAGCGATTAGGGCAAAAGGGAGAGTGAGAAAAAGGAGAAAGAATGTTAAAATTATTAGAATTTGGAATGCAAAACAGAGATAGCAAAAATCATCTGTTCAGAATGACAGCCAGAATCTGTCTGTATCTTACAAAAAAATGGGCAGATCATACGGAAAGAAAATTAAATCAGAAATGGCAAGATAAGATAGATCTGCCTAAGGAAAGAGCGGAAGAAATAAAACAGGAGATTTTAGAGAAGATACAGCCAAAAAAGAAAAGAAAATGAAAGAGGAGAATCGAATGCAGCAGATTTTCAGATAATTTTTAGAAAATATGAGAAAGCTTTCTGAGAAAATTATTTGAAAATCTGCAAAAAGAAGGTCAAAATGACAGAGGCATCTGACTTAAGGTACTGTTGTGATAAGCGGAAGAAAAAGTAACATCTTCTCCAAACCAGGTGGGAGGAATGAAAGTATTTGCCATTTCTTCTGTCGGAAATTCTACTTCTGCAAGCAGCAATCCGTCAAAAGGCGCATGAAAGACGTCGAGTTCAATCGTTAAAATATCATTGAAAGGAATGCGGTATCTTGTTTTCGAAATCAAATTTCCATCAATCTTTTCTTTTAAATGGAGATAAGACTGTTTGGACAATGGAAGATTATATTCTTCGCGAACCATCAATCCTTTTGATTTATAAGTTAAAAAGTATTCGTCGTCCTGACGGCGGATGCGGACAACAGGACTGATACAAAGATATCCCTGCTCAATTTCATGAGAGGGATATGACATCAGATTTTCCGGAAGCTGATCAATTAAATATTTTCGCTCAATTTCCATACAAAGCATACCTCACTTTTTCATTAAAATTTTTATAAATTATCTTAATTATAAAATGATGTGGAGATACAGTAAAGGGAAAAGATAAAATTCTTCTAAAGAATGATCAAAAAGGTAGAAAGTTTACAAGAAGTCTGATACAATAAAGGCTGGAAAAAGAGTGGCGAACAGAATATACGATATACCGCTCAGAACAGGAGTGAAAAAAATGAAAAAGATCTATGTTTTTCTTGCAAACGGTTTTGAGGAAATAGAGGGGTTGACGGTTGTAGATCTTCTGCGCCGTGCTTCTCTTGAGGTGGTTACGGTATCTATTACCGGAAAGAAAGAAGTGATAGGATCCCATCAAATTACAGTTTTGGCAGATGAAGTATTTGAAAATGTGGATTTTGACGATGCAGCGATGCTTGTACTGCCGGGAGGAATGCCGGGGACGCTGAATCTGGGAGAACATGTAGAACTGCATGCTGTACTGGAAAAGAAGATGGAGCAAAATTGTCCGATTTCGGCTATCTGTGCAGCACCAAGTATTCTGGGAGATATGGGAATTTTAAAGGGAAAGAGAGCTGTCTGCTATCCAGGATTTGAAGACCGCCTGGAGGGTGCCACAGTGACGGAAAATCCGGTAGAAGTAGACGGAAATATTACGACAAGCCGCGGCATGGGAACGGCAATTCCGTTTGCGCTTGCGATGATTGCAAGATTTAAAGGAGAAGAAGAAGCAGAAAAAATTGGAAAATCTGTGATCTGGAGCTGAATCTGAAAAAAGTTCTGGTGTTTTTGTACTGGTTGTGATATACTTGTGAAATGACTGAAAGTATGGATAAGTTTTAGAATTGCAATGATCTGTGTTGCAAGCAATATAACTGTTCTGCAATAAGAGTTCCCAGTGAAACTGAGAGTGCAATTGAGTATGCAGAAAAGAAACAGAAAAAAGAAACGGTTTTCTGCAGAAAAAGGATTTCCGCCTTGATTCTTGAGCGGAAGGATGAAAAAATACAGTTCTGCCGTGAGAGTATGACTGATTGACAAAGCGCGGAATAGTTATCAGGAACTTTTCATATAGAATGAAGGAGGAAATTTATAAAATGAGTTTACAAGTAGAGAAATTAGAGAAGAACATGGCAAGACTGACAGTTGAAGTGTCAGCTGAAGAATTTGAAAAAGCAGTACAGGCAGCGTATTTAAAAAATAAAGGAAGAATCAGTATTCCAGGATTCAGAAAAGGAAAAGCTCCCAGAGTTATGATTGAAAAAATGTACGGAGTGGGTGTTTTCTATGAAGATGCGGCAAATGAAGTGATTCAGGAGGAATATCCAAAGGCGGCAGAGGAATCCGGACTTGATATCGTGGCACGTCCATCAATTTCAGTGGAACCGATTGAAAAAGGAAAACCGTTTATCTTTAAAGCTGAAGTTGCTGTAAGACCGGAAGTTACTTTAGGAGAATATAAAGGAATCGAAGTAGAAAAGAAAACAATCGAAGTAACAGAAGAAGAAGTAAACGCAGCAGTAGAGAGAGAACGTGAAAAAAATTCCAGAATGGTAGATGTGGAAGACCGTGCTGTGGAAAACGGAGATATTGTAAAATTAGACTTTGACGGTTCTGTAGACGGAGTTCCATTCCAAGGCGGAAAAGCCGAAAATTATGATCTGACGATTGGATCGGGAAGCTTTATACCGGGATTTGAAGATCAGTTAATCGGCGTAAAGATCGGAGAAGAAAAAGATGTCAATGTGACATTCCCGACAGAATATCACGTAAAAGATCTTGCCGGAAAAGCAGCTGTATTTAAATGCAAAGTAAATGCAATCAAAGTAAAGGAACTGCCGGAAGCAGATGATGAATTTGCAAAAGAAGTTTCTGAATTTGAGACCATTGCAGAATATAAAGAAAATTTAAAGAAAAAACTGACAGAACAAAAAGAAAGAGCTGCAAGAACAGAAAAACAGGGACTGGTTGTGACAAAGGCAGTAGAGAATGCTTCGATGGAAATTCCTGATCCAATGGTGATGGAACAGGTAAGACGTATGATGGATGATTTTGCAAGAAGAATTCAGTCCCAGGGACTTTCTATGGATCAGTATTTCCAGTTTACGGGAACTACAGAAGCCACCATGGCAGAACAGATGAAGCCGGAAGCTTTAAAACGAATCAAAAACAGTCTGGTTCTGGAAGCAATTGCAAAGGCAGAAAACATTGAAGTAAGCGAAGAGAGAATGGACGAAGAGATCGAAAAAATGGCGAAAATGTATAAAATGGAAACAGCCAAACTCAAACAAGCCATGGGAGATCGCGAGAAAGAACAGATTAAAAATGATATTGCCGTTCAGGAAGCAGTGAAATTAATTACAGATGCTGCAAAAGAGGTAGAACCGAAAAAAGAAGAAACGGCAGAAGAAGCAAAGACGGAAGAAGAAAATAAGGCAGAAAAAGAAGCAGAATAAAAGCTGAAGTTAAGGAGGTATCTGCATGAGCTTAGTACCTTATGTCATTGAACAGACAAGCAGAGGAGAGAGATCTTATGATATCTATTCCCGTTTGCTGAAAGACAGAATTATTTTTCTTGGTGAGGAAGTAAACGATGTCAGTGCAAATCTGATTGTGGCACAACTTTTGTTTTTAGAGTCTGAAGATCCTGGAAAGGATATTCAGCTGTATATTAACAGTCCGGGAGGTTCCGTATCGGCAGGATGGGCGATTTATGACACGATGCATTATATCAAGTGTGATGTCTCTACCATCTGTATGGGTATGGCAGCAAGCATGGGAGCATTTTTGCTTGCAGGAGGAACAAAAGGAAAAAGATTTGCGCTTCCGAATGCAGAGATCATGATCCATCAGCCTTCAGGAGGAGCACAGGGACAGGCTTCTGATATCAAAATCGTTGCGGATAAGATTTTGGATACAAGAAGAAAGCTGAATCAGCACCTGGCAGCAAATACAGGGCAGCCTCTGGAGGTAATTGAAGTAGACACAGAACGTGATCACTATATGAGTGCAGAAGAAGCGAAAGAGTATGGTATTATTGATGCCGTGATTACAGGAAGATAAAGCTGATAAGTAGTCAGAGGGCTTGCGGGTCTTTTGACGTAGAGATAGTAAGACTCCCGCTCTGTGAGTGGGAGTCTTAATGTGACTTAGAGGAGTTTCTTTTAATGATTATAAGAGGTGAAAAGAAATGGCAGGAAAATTGGGAGAGCAAAAAGTAAGATGTTCTTTTTGTAACAAATCAGAAGATCAGGTGCGTAAATTGATCGCAGGTCCGAACGGTGTCTTCATCTGTGACGAATGTGTAGAAATCTGCGGCGAAATTATTGAAGAAGAATTAGAGCATGAAGTTACGGCAGGGATGGATGATGAGATCAATCTGCTGAAACCCGAAGAGATCAAGGCATTTCTGGATGAATATGTCATTGGTCAGGAAGAGGCAAAAAAGACGCTTGCCGTTGCAGTATACAATCACTATAAAAGAATTACGGCAGGAAGAGATCTTGATGTGGAACTGCAAAAGAGTAATATTTTGATGCTGGGACCGACTGGTTCTGGAAAGACACTCCTCGCTCAGACACTGGCCAGACTTTTGAATGTACCATTTGCGATTGCAGATGCGACAGCTCTTACGGAGGCAGGATATGTCGGTGAGGATGTGGAGAATATTCTTTTGAAACTGATTCAGGCGGCAGACTATGATATTGCCAAAGCAGAATATGGAATTATTTACATCGATGAGATTGACAAGATTACAAGAAAGTCAGAGAATACTTCAATCACAAGAGACGTTTCCGGTGAAGGCGTACAGCAGGCTCTTTTGAAAATTTTGGAAGGTACAGTTGCTTCGGTTCCTCCTCAGGGCGGCAGAAAACATCCGCATCAGGAGCTGTTGCAGATTGATACGACCAATATTCTGTTCATCTGCGGCGGAGCTTTTGAGGGATTGGAGAAGATTATTGAAAGCCGTATGGACACAAAGGCAATCGGATTTAACGCCAAAATCGGAAAGAAAGACGAAAAAGATGTCGGAGAAGTGCTGCGTCAGGTATTGCCGCAGGATTTTGTAAAATTCGGAATGATTCCGGAATTGATCGGACGTGTTCCAGTGGTGGTATCTTTGGATGCTCTGGATAAAAATACGTTGATGCGTATTTTAAGAGAGCCGAAGAATTCGATTGTAAAGCAGTATAAAAAACTGTTCGAATTAGATGGCGTAGATCTGACGTTTGAAGAAGAGGCGATTGAGGCGATCGCACAAAAAACTCTGGATCGTAAGACCGGAGCAAGAGGTCTGCGCGCAATTATGGAAAAAGCAATGAATGATCTGATGTATACGATTCCTTCCGATGAGACGATTGAAAGCTGTATTATCACAAAAGATACGATCAACGGAACGGGAGAGCCGATCTTGCTTCATCGCACACAGCTTCCTATGAAAGGAAAAAAATTGATCACAAAAAAGGATAAAGGAATTGAAGAGACTGCATAGATAGAATAGAGGTTACGGTTATGAGTGAACTGATAAAAAATATACCAGCAGTAGCATTGAGGGGAATGACAGTTCTCCCGGCTATGATAGTACATTTTGATATTAGCAGAGAAAAATCGATCAAAGCAGTTGAGCAGTCAATGATAAGAGATCAGAAGATCTTTTTGATTGCGCAGCAAAATCCAGAAGAGAACAATCCGGGAATTCAAGATCTGTATCGAATCGGTACCATTGCGGTCATCAAGCAGGTGGTCAAGCTTCCCAAAAATATTTTTCGTGTCCTTGCCGAAGGAATCTGCCGTGCAGAATTGACGGAATTAGAAGAAGACAGCGGATATTTGGAGGCATCTGTAGATATCCTCAAAGAAGAAGACGCAGATCAATATTCTGCAAATGTCAGAGAAGCCATGCTGCGCGGATTGAAGGATATTTTTACAGTTTATGGCATGGAAAATGATAAAATCAGCAAAGAAATGGTGCAGCAGATTCTGGAAAATACAGAGTTAGATAAACTGATGGAACAGATTTCCATTAATATTCCGATTTATTTTGAACAGAAGCAAAAGCTGTTAGAGGCAGAAGATTTTCAGACACGGTATGAGACGCTCTGCCAGCTCTTGACAAATGAAGTGGAGATCTTCCGAATCCGAAAAGACATTCAGAGAAAAGTGAAGGAACGGGTTGACAAGAATCAGAAAGAATATCTTTTAAGAGAGCAGTTAAAAGTGATTCAGGAAGAATTGGGAGATGATACGACACTTTCTGATATCGATCAGTTCCATGAAAAAGTAAAGACATTAAAAGCTTCAGCGGAAGTAAAAGAAAAAATTGAAAAGGAAATCAAACGCTTAAAAAGCGTAGGGAGTCATTCTTCGGAAAGTGCAGTAATCCGGGGGTATATTGAAACGCTTCTCGAACTTCCCTGGGATAAAGTGTCAAAAGACAGCCGTGACATTAAAACAGCAAGAAAGATTTTGGAAGAGGATCACTACGGATTGGAAAAAGTAAAGGAAAGAGTACTGGAATTTCTTGCCGTTCGTGCTTTGACAGAAAAAGGGGAGAGTCCGATTATCTGTCTGGTAGGACCGCCCGGAACAGGGAAAACATCAATTGCCCGTTCTATCGCGAGAGCTTTGAATAAGAAATATGTCCGTATCAGCCTTGGAGGTGTTCGGGATGAGGCAGAGATCAGAGGGCACAGACGGACGTATGTCGGGGCAATGCCGGGCAGAATCGCGGCAGGTATGAAAAATGCAGGAGTAAAAAATCCTTTAATGCTTCTTGACGAGATCGATAAGGTAAGCAGTGACTATAAAGGAGATACGGCATCGGCATTGCTGGAAGTACTCGATTCCGAACAAAATGTTCATTTTCATGATCACTATATAGAAATTCCGATTGATCTTTCGGAAGTGCTGTTTATTGCAACGGCAAATGATGCTCATACAATTCCGAGACCTCTGTTGGATCGTATGGAAATCATCGAAATTACAAGCTACACAGAAAATGAGAAATTTCATATTGCGAAAGAACATCTTGTAAAGAAACAGATTGAACGAAATGGTTTAAGTCAGGAAAAGATTCATTTTACAGACGGTGCTTTAAAAAAGATGATCAGTGCGTATACAAAAGAGGCAGGAGTTCGAAACTTAGAGAGAAAGATCGGAGAAATTTGCCGGAAAGCGGCAAAAGAAATTATCGAAGATAAAAAAAGGTCAATTAAGATTACAGAATCGAATTTGATCCGATATCTCGGAAAAGAACGATACAGCATCAAACGTCTCAATGACAGTGACGAGATCGGAATTGTGAGAGGACTTGCCTGGACAAGTGTCGGAGGCGATACGCTCCAGATTGAAGTCAATATTATGGATGGAAAAGGCGAATTTGTTTTGACGGGACAGCTTGGAGATGTAATGAAAGAATCGGCGCGTACGGGAATTAGCTATATCCGTTCTATCAGGGAGCATTACCGGATTGACAGTGATTTTTTTGCCAAACATGACATCCATATCCATATTCCGGAAGGAGCAGTTCCAAAGGATGGACCGTCTGCCGGAATTACAATGGCGACGGCGATGCTCTCAGCGGTTACAAAAATTCCGGTACGTGCGGATCTTGCTATGACAGGAGAGATTACACTGAGGGGACGTGTCCTTCCGATCGGAGGATTAAAAGAAAAATTGCTTGCAGCGAAAAACGCAGGGATCAAAACAGTGCTGGTGCCGGCAAAGAACAAATCTGATATCGAAGAAATTTCAAATGAAATCAAAAAAGGTATGGAGATTGTCTACGTAGAAACAATGGAAGAAGTTTTAAAAAAGGCGCTTGTTCTGAAAAAGGACTGAGTTTTTATGCGCCTCTGGAGGAAAAATGATTATCAAACAAGTATCATTAGAGACTGTGTGCGGAATTACGAGCATATTGCCAAAGACGGACAAGATAGAGATCGCTTTTGCCGGCAAGTCAAATGTCGGAAAATCGTCAATGATTAATGCGCTGATCAATCGGAAATCGCTTGCCAGAACGAGTTCTCAACCGGGAAAAACACAGACCATTAACTTTTACAATGTAAATGATCAGCTGTATCTGGTAGATCTTCCCGGATATGGCTATGCGAAAGTAGCTCAGACAGAAAAAGAAAAATGGGGAAAGCTCATTGAAAAATATCTGCATGGTTCCAATCAGTTAAAGGCAGTGTTTCTTTTAGTAGATATTCGTCATGAACCCGGAGAAAACGATAAAATGATGTATGACTGGATGGTATATCATGGATTCGACCCAATTATCATTGCAACGAAACTGGATAAAATAAAACGAAGCCAGATACAAAAGCAGATGAAACTGATAAGAATGGGACTTGGGGCAAAATCAGGTACGATTATGATTCCATTTTCATCTCAGACAAAACAAGGAGTAGAAGAAATATGGGAAGTCATAGAAGGATTTTTGCCGGAAGCCAAGACAGAATGAAAGCGGTCAACAGTCAGAGAATCGAAAATACGGTATAAAATACGGAAAACAACCGAGAAAGAAGGAAACACGATGACACATCCCAAATTGACATTAGAGGAAAGAATCAAGGCAGAGCTGGCAAGCTATGACGGAACGGTCGGGATTTATGCAAATGATATGAAAGGGACAATCATTGACATCCGCGGCAGTGAAGTCTTTGAGACAGCAAGCAGTATCAAAGTATTCATTCTTGCGTGTCTGTATGAAGAAGTAGAACATGGAAGAAAACGCCTTGATGATATGCTGACTTGTGATGAGAAGTTTTATATAAACGGAAGCGGATTGCTCAGAGACCTGGATATGGGAGTGACACTGACAGTAAAAAATACAGCAATTTTGATGATTATTGTCAGTGATAATATTGCAACGAACATGATGATTGACTATCTGGGCATGGATACGATCAATGCATTTATCAAAAAAACGGGATTTCTTCATACGGTGCTGCACAATCCGATTGATTTTGAAAAGTATTCGCAGCTGGGAAGCAGTACGCCAGAAGATTATGGCAGATTTTATGAATTGTTGATCGAGAAAAAACTTGTCAGCGAACATGCCTCAAAAGAGATGCTGGAAATTCTAAAGAAACAGCATTATAACAGAATGCTGATCAAAGATCTGCCTCAGTATCTGCTGGACAGCGAAGATACGGGAGACGAGGAGCTGATTACAGTTGCTTCTAAGAGCGGAAGCATGAATGCGTGTCGAATTGACGGAGGAATGATCAGCACGCCATATGGAAGCTATGTGATCGTAATCATGCACAAGAAGTTTTATGATCCGTTATATTATTCTGACCATCAAGCAACAATTTATGGCGCAAAAGTCAGTAAACTGATTTTTGACCAGTATATGGCTTTGGAAGGAAGATTAAAATTATAAGAATTCTGCCTAAGAGGAGAAGCCGGGAAGCGAGCCTCTTGGGCAGAATTTTTGATTTTAAAAGAAAAGAATTTCTGCCTTTTTGAAAATAAAAAGTTTTATAAGGATAGCTTTTATCAGAAATAGGATAAGTTTGGCTTACAAGATAAACATTCGGGTAGTCATCAACTCTTGAATGGTATCGGCATGATATCTGACGGTATAGCCGTCGTCTAAGAGTGTAACTCCAGGATAAAAAGAAGCACGGTAGGCACGGGAATGTTTCTTAAAGTTAATTTCTACGTCAAAGCCAGACGGAAGAGACAAGTGACAAAGGTCTTTTTGAGCAATTGCTTTTTTCACTCCCTCCTGAATCAATTTACAAGAGTAAGAAGGACTGAGATTGATAGTCGCATTACCGACGCCTTTTTTTACAGCAACGGTCTGAAGATTAGGGTTATATTTTTGGGCATGTTCACACAGCATTTGGTCCCCGCTGACAAAAAGAGACGGAACACCGAGAGATTCGGCAAAATAAGCGTGCATTAAAAACTCTGAGGCAATTTCACCATTAATTTTTACATAATTATTTCCACGGTTCATAGTATGGGCAAGCGGACTGCCGCAAAAACCGGCAGCGCAGTGATATCCGACAAATATGACGCCGTCAAAAGTCTGATCAAGACCAGCCACCATAGATTCCGGAGAACCGTACCAGTCAGAGATAATTTTGACCTCCTTTGGAAAAACGGTCAAATCTAAATTACGCCCGGAATCGTGAGCATCTTTGACGATAATTTCATCCGCCCCCATTTCGATTGCTCCGCGGCACGCTGCAAGTGTTTCTGCTGTCATCTGTCTGGCAGCGGCAGCATGTTCTAAATTTCCAAGATTCGTAGATTCCCAAGAAGTGACACCGGTAATTCCTTCGATGTCTGCACTGATATAAAATTTCATAAATAGTTTCCTTTCTAACGGATTTTTTTGCTGCACGGAAAATTTTATTTTCTATACAGCAAAAGAGATTGGTATCAATAGAAGCAGCCAGTTAATCGAGAGTTAACAAAGAAAAAATATTTGCAATCTGTAGTTCAACTCCGATCGGAATACAGCGCTCATCAAGCTCAAATTCTTTACTGTGAAGGGAAGCAGTCATACCTTTTTTACGGTTTCCACATCCAAGATGGAAGAAAGCTCCAGGAGCTTCTTCCAGAAAGAAAGAAAAATCTTCTACGCCAAGACTTGGAAATTCTTTTTGATGAAGATTTTCCCGACCAAGAAGACGTTCGGCATTTTTTAAGACGATGTCTACAATGTGATTGTCATTGATCAATGCATCGTAGCCATGTTCTACAAACAGTTCTGCTGATCCTCCAAATGCGGCGGCAATCAAAGAAGCCTGTTTTTCTATGTAGGCAAGAGCATTTGTACGCATTTGGGCGTCAGTAGTGCGCAAAGTACCATGAAGTGTAACTTGATCGCAGAGAATATTCGGAATTTTCCCGCCTTCGATACATCCAAAAGATAGCACCGCCGACTGAAGAGGAGAGATCGTACGGCTGACAAGCGTCTGTAAAGAAGAGATCAGCTGGGATGCAATCACAATGGCATCGACTCCCTGTTCCGGATAAGCTCCATGACAGGATTTTCCATGGAGAATGATTCGAATGTCGTCTGAGGCGGCATTTAATTTTCCATAGCGATATTCAATCGTGCCGACTTCATGGTTGGGCATAACATGAAGTCCTAAGACGTAGTCAACATGGGGATGTTCCATGCATCCGGCTTCAATCATAGGTTTCGCACCGCCGACAGTTTCTTCTGCAGGCTGAAAGAAAATTTTTACGTTACCAGGAAGTTCTTCTTCGTAAGTTTTTAAGACATTTGCAATTCCAAGCGCAATCGTGGTGTGGGCGTCATGGCCGCATGCATGCATGACACCATGGTTTTGCGAACAACATGCGTGAGTGGAAGGCTCTAAGACGGGAAGCGCATCGATATCGGCTCGAATTCCTACCGTTTTTTTCCCTGACTTTTTCCCTTCAATGAGTGCGATCACACCGTGACCGGCAATATTTTTCTGATAGGGAATGTTCCATTCATCGAGATAGTGACAAATTTGAGCAGAAGTGCGGACTTCCTGTTCACTTAGCTCTGGATGACAGTGAAAATCTCTGCGAATTTCAAAGAGCAAAGGGGTAATGTCTTGAATTTTTTGATGTAAATCGTTCCTATTCATAATTGTATTATCCTTCCATATATCAGTATCCTATCTTGTCAAAGCAATGGCTGTAAAGAAAAGTTGTGAACGACACCGGCAATCTCTCCGCTTTTTTTATAGATGCGTGGAGGACGTGCTGTAAGCCGTGAAACAATCTCGTTTTTATTTGTGCCGGAAAGTTTAGCGGCAGTATCGATGTCAAGCGTGCCATTGCTGCCGTCTCCATAGATGATTGCCTCGTCGCCGATTGCTGCATTTTTGATATCTGTCAGATCGACCATACATTGATCCATACACAGTACACCGACAAGAGGAGCTTTTTGACCATGGATGGTGACAAATCCCTTGTCTTTTAGATTTCTCGGATAGCCGTCAGCGTATCCAAACGGCAGCGTTCCAATGACAGAGTCTCTTTTTGCTACCCACAGATAATCATAACTGACACCTTCTCCTTTTTTTATATAGGAAATATGTGAGATTTTTGACTTAAATGATAAAGCCTGCTTCAATTCCAGATGACCGTGGTGAAATCCCTTTAACCCATATAAAATAGCACCGGGGCGGATCATATCAAGCTGATACTGCGGATAATCCACAAAGGAAATGCTGTCGGCAATATGGTGATAGCGGCAGCAACATCCATGTTGTTCCAGAATTTGTATCACACGGAGAAATCGCTGAAATTGCCGTTCATTTTCTGCTTCATCTTTCAGCGCAAGATGGGAAAAGATACCTTGTACTTCCAGATGAGGAAGAGAAAAAATCTGGATTATTTGTGCAATCGATTCCTCAGAATCAGAAAAGCCGATACGGTGAAAACCAGTATCAACTTTGATATGGACAGTGGCAGTCAGACCAAGACGCTGCGCAGTTTGACTGAGCAATTTGGCCTGATCTAAGCGGTCAATTGTCTGAATGATATGATACTGTACGACATATGGCAGATAGGAATCGGGAGTCAGTCCCAAAAGAAAAACAGGATAATCAGGATACTGTTTTTTTAATTCCAATGCTTCTGTCAAAGTCGCTACAGCAAGCATATCTGCTCCATTTTCCATCAAAATGGGAGCGATTTCAAGAGATCCATGACCATAACCGTTTGCCTTTACGACAGCGGCAATACAAACTCCTGGATTTGCCGCTTTTTTTATTTGCCGGATATTAAAAGCGATACAATCCAGATCAATTTCCAGAAAAGTATCACGAAAAAGCGGTTGATTTTTAAGTACGTTTTCAGGCATAATAAGTTCCTCCTTGTATCAAGAGTATTCTAGTATTATAGTCAAGCTGACAAAAAAATGCAATAACGAGGAGAAAAAATAAAAGATGTAGATAGATTGAAAACAAAATAAAAATGCATATAATATGAATAATTATAAATTATGGAAATCGTTGGCACAGGCGGTTGATAAAAAAGAACAACGGTAATAAACAGAGAAAAAAAGTAAACAGGACATGACAAAAGAAAGAAGAAGTTTATCGTATAAAAACTTGACTTTTTATATCGACAATATTACAATAATATCAGGTTATGAGGACGGTGATGTCTGGAAGTGACAATGCCTTGCCTCTTTTTTTACTTTAAAAATTTAGCAAGGTGGTGTGGAAAATGCTTAAATACATTTTTAAGCGAATAATTGCCGGCGTGCTGTCGTTATTTGTATTGATTACCATTACATTTTTCCTCATGCATGCCATTCCAGGCGGTCCTTTCAGTCCGGCAGAACAAAGAAACGTCCCGGAAAAAATCTTGGAACAGATTAATGAAAAATATGGACTGAACGATCCGCTGATTGTACAGTATAAGACGTATCTGACAAATCTGCTGCATGGAGATCTTGGAATCTCATTTAAAAAGCAGGATACGACAGTCAATGAGTTAATTGCAAATGGATTTCCGGTATCGGCACAAGTTGGCGCGCTCGCCATTATTGTGGCTTTATCTATCGGAATTCCGCTGGGAATTTTGGCAGCAGTAAAACGCGGCAAAGGAATCGATGGATTTGCGATGGTTCTTGCTACGATTGGAATTTCTGTTCCAAGCTTCGTTATCTGCGTTTTGATGATGTATCTGTTTTGCGAGAAGTGGAAAATTTTGCCGTCCTATGGATTAAATTCGTGGAAGAGCTATATTTTGCCGGTATTTTGCATGGCTTTTTCTCCGATTGCATACATTACACGTCTGATGCGTTCAAGTATGCTGGAAGTTATGGGACAGGATTATATTCGGACCGAACGGTCAAAGGGAGTTCCGGAATTTACAGTAATCGGAAAATATGCTCTTAAAAACTCAATTCTTCCGGTTGTCACTTATATCGGACCTTTAGTGGCATCTTTGCTGACAGGAACTTTTATCATCGAAAAATTATTTAGTATTCCGGGACTTGGACGATATTTTGTCTCAGCGATCGGAGACCGCGATTATTCTGTGACATTGGGACTTACTGTCTTTTTGGGAATTATGATTATCGTGTGCAATCTGGTTGTAGATATTATGTATGTGATCATCGATCCAAGAGTAAAAATTGACGAATAAACAGATGGTAGGGGAAAATGATGGAAGAAAAAGGAATTGATTTAGAAAACTTATCAGACGAATTACTGCAGCCTCTGTCGCAGGAAGAGAGAAATACAGAAGAAATTTCCAGGGAAAGCGTTTCCTACTGGAAAAATTGCTGGAGACGCTTTCGAAAAGATAAACTAGCGATGACAGGGCTGATTATCCTTATTATTATGACGCTGCTGGCAATTTTTGTCCCTATTTTTTCACCGTATACCTATGACCAGACGGACTTTCTTGCCATGCTTCAGTGGCCAAGTGCGAAACACTGGTTTGGAACAGATAAAATGGGGCGTGATATTTTTGTGCGTACCATGTATGGAGCAAGAATCAGCTTAAGCATTGGATTTGCAGCAGCGGCAATCAATATGGTGATCGGCGTTTTATACGGAGGAATTTCAGGATATCTAGGCGGAAAAGTGGACTTAGTTATGATGCGTATCGTAGATATCTTAACAGGGGTTCCAAGCCTTTTGTATATTATCCTGATTATGATGTTTTTGGGCAGCAATGTGCAAAGTATTTTGATTGCAATGTGTATGACTTACTGGATCACAACGGCGCGAATGGTTCGGTCGCAGATTTTTACACTGCGCGGTCAGGATTTTGCTCTTGCCGGCAAAGTGATCGGTGAGACAAAATGGCAGATTTTGATCCGCCATCTGATTCCAAACAGCATGGGATCTATCATTGTAACGGTTACTTTTTTAATTCCTTCTGCAATCTTTCAGGAAGCATTTTTAAGTTTCCTCGGAATTGGAATTCAAGTACCTATGGCGAGTTGGGGAACACTGGCAAATGATGCGATAGAATATTTGTTTACGTATCCTTACCAGATGCTTTTTCCTGCCGCAGCGATCAGCATCACAATTTTTGCACTGAACTTTATCGGGGATGGGCTTCGGGATGCTTTAGATCCAAGATTAAAGAAGTAGAAAGGAATCATACCATGAGCGATGAAAAGAACAACTTGCTGGAAGTCAATAACTTGAAGACAAGTTTCCATACAAGCGACGGAATTGTCCGTTCCGTCAGAGGCATTACGTTTCATGTAGAGAGGGAAGAAAGTCTTGGTATCGTAGGAGAATCCGGATGCGGAAAAAGTGTCACCATGCTTTCGATTATGAGACTGTTAGAAGATAATGCACAGCTGGAGGCAGATTCGATTTTATTTGATGGAGAGGATCTTGCAAAAAAGACGAAAAAAGAAATGCGTCCGATACAGGGAAACCGGATCGGAATGATTTTTCAGGATCCTATGACGAGTTTAAACCCTTTATTTACGATAGGAGAGCAGATAAAAAATCCTTTGAAACGTCATCAAAATCTGTCGGGAAAAGAGGCGCAGAAAAAAGCGATACAGATGCTGGAGCTGGTAGGAATTCCGGATCCTGCAAAAAGGATGCGCCAATATCCTCATGAACTTTCAGGAGGAATGCGTCAGCGTGTGATGATAGCGATTGCAATGTGCTGCGAACCGGAACTTTTAATTGCAGACGAACCGACTACGGCCTTAGATGTAACGATTCAGGCGCAGATTTTGGATTTAATGAAAGATCTGAAAAAAAAGTATCATTCTTCGATTATTCTGATTACGCATGATCTGGGAGTGATTGCAGGAGTCTGTTCCAGGATCGTGGTGATGTATGGAGGACTGATCATGGAAGAAGGGACGACAGAAGAGATTTTTTATCAGACCGCACATCCGTATACGGCGGGGCTGTTAGCCTCGATTCCAAAAGACACAAAAGAAAAATTGGTTCCGATTACAGGAACGCCTCCAGATCTTTTAAACCCTCCCAAGGGATGCCCGTTTGCTGCGAGATGCAAATATGCAATGAAGCTCTGTAAGGAGGTGCAGCCGGAATTTACACAGCTGTCGACACAGCACAGAGCAGCATGCTGGCTGCTGCATCCGGCAGTAAAACAGAAATTAGGAGAGGTGAAAATACGATGATAGAAAAACCAAACCCTCTGCTTCAGGTAGAAGATCTGAGAATGCATTTTAAATTGAAAGGCGGTCTGTTCTCAAAGGCGAAATTTTTAAAGGCTGTGGACGGCGTCAGCTTTTCCATTCAAAAAGGTGAGACGATGGGATTGGTAGGCGAGTCGGGATGTGGAAAGACAACGGTCGGAAGAACGATTTTGAAACTATACCATCCGACTTCCGGAAAGGTCATTTATGACGGCAACGATATCACAGAATATTCGGATAAAGAAATGTTTCCCTACCGGAAGAAAATGCAGATGATTTTTCAAGATCCGTATACGTCGCTCGACCCGAGAATGACAGTAGGAAGTATTATCGAACTTCCGCTGAAGGTTCACAACCTGTATCAGGGAAAGGACAGGCAGGACCGTGTCCGGGAGTTAATTCAGATGGTAGGATTAAAACCGGATCATATCAATCGCTACCCTCATGAATTTTCCGGAGGACAGCGCCAAAGAATCGGAATTGCCAGAGCACTTGCAATAGAACCGGAATTTATTGTATGTGACGAGCCAATTTCAGCACTGGACGTTTCCATCCAGGCACAGGTAATCAATATTTTGGAAGAACTTCAGGAAAAATTTCACTTTTCCTATCTCTTTATCTCTCATGATTTGTCGATGGTCAAACATATTTCAAATAAAGTCGGTGTTATGTACCTGGGACATTTGATTGAATATGCTTCTGTGGAAGAAATGTATCAGAATATGCAGCATCCTTATACAAAATCGCTGATGTCTGCTGTTCCGATTGCCGATCCGAAAAAAGCGGCTGCAAATCAGCGTGTGATTCTTCAAGGAGATGTGCCTTCTCCGATTCACCCGCCGAGTGGATGTCCATTTCGTACGAGGTGTCCGCACGCCAAAAAAATTTGTGAGGATCAGGTTCCGCAGCTGAAAAAGCTGAACGATGACCATATGGTCGCGTGTCATCTTTTATCATAAAGTTTTCATTTTTAAGGAGGTTTTAGTATGAAAAAGAAGAAAGCAATCAGCCTTTTGCTGTGCACAGCAATGGCGGCGGGGGTATTAAGCGGATTTGCCGGCAATGAGGACACAACGGCGAGCGTGGAAAAAAATGCGACAGAGACAACAAAAGAAGGCGAGAAAGTATTGAAGTTTTCCATCAGCGCAGAGCCTGAAACCTTAGATCCGGGTATGAACAACTACACAAACTCTTCTACAGTTCTTCAAAATCTGTTTATGGGATTGTATCAGGTAGGACCGGACGGAGCCCTGACAAACGGATGTGCAGAGAGCTATACGATGAGTGAAGATGGATTGACCTATACATTCACATTAAAAGATGGATTAAAATGGTCTGACGGAAGCGATCTGACAGCAGGAGATTTTGAATATGCATGGAAGCGTGCTCTGGCTCCGGATACAGCTTCTCCGGGAGCGTGGTATCTGTATTACATTAAAAACGGAGAGCAGTATAATTCAGGAGAAGTAAGCGCAGATGAAGTCGGTGTAAAAGCACTTGACGATAAGACTTTAGAAGTAACCCTGGAAAATCCTACTTCCTATTTTCTGGACCTGACTGCAGTATCTGTTTTCTTCCCGGTAAAACAGGAGACAGTAGAAGCAGAGGAACCATGGACGAAATCAGGCGATACGTATGTCTGCAATGGAGCATTTAAAATAGAAGAGATTAATCCTCAGGAGAGCTATATCCTGGTAAAAAATGAAAATTATGCGTATGCAGACGATGTGAAACTGGATGAAGTAGATCTGATTCTGATTGAATCGGCAGAGGCAGCTCTGTCTGCATTCAATGCAGGAGAAGTGGATATGATTGATACGGTAAGCACACAGGGTCTGACGCAGTATGCAGGTTCAGAAGAATTAAAGTCATTTGATCTGATCGGAACCTATTACTATGACTTTAACTGTTCCAAAGAAGCGCTTTCTGACGCAAGAGTAAGAAAAGCACTGTCTATGGCTTTAGACCGTGAGACGTTACTGATGGCTGTCAATCCGTCTAATCCAAAACCGGCTTACGCTTTTGTGCCGTATGGAATTCCATATGGGGATACCGGAGAAGAATACAGAGATGTTGTGGGCGATTTGATTACCGAAGACGTAGAGGCAGCAAAAGAGCTCCTTGCTGAAGCAGGATATCCGAATGGAGAAGGATTCCCGACATTGACTTTGATTACACAAAATAGCCAGGACAAAAAGGATACTGCTCAGGTTATGCAGGCAATGTGGAAACAAAATTTAGGCGTGAACGTAGAGATTGTCACATATGAGTCAAAAGTTTACTGGGATGAACAAAAAGCCGGCAACTTTGATATCTGTTATGACGGATGGACAGGAGACTATCCAGACCCAAGCACAAACTTAGAATGTTTCCTTGCTTCCAGAAACGAGACACAGTGCCGCTGGAGCGGAGAGCTTGCCGATCAGTATAATTCATTACTCTTAGAGAACCGTTCTTTGATCGATGCCAATGAACGTGCTGCAAACTTTGAAGAAGCAGAAAAAATCCTGATGGAAGAAATGCCGATCATTCCGCTGTATTACCGCAATGCACAGCTGTTGATTAATACAAGAGTGACGGGAGTTATTAAGAGCTATATAGGACATACGCTGTTTAAATATGGAGATATCCAGGAATAAAATAATACTTAGTTTTGCAGCTAAATGACAGAGAACAGCCCTCATTTTTATGTTGTTCATGAAGATGAGGGCAGTTTTTTGATTTAGGAGGGAAGGGTAACTATGAGATTTCCAGAAGCTTTCCAAAAAGGAGATACCGTGGGATTGACGGCAACGTCTTTTCCGATGGGGCAAGAAATTATAAAGCAGTGTGTCAGAACACTGGAAGAAGAAGGATATCATGTTAAGGTATCCCGATGTATTAAAGAGAACAGAAATTTTCACAATTATCTTGCAGGAGATGGGAAAAGCCGCGCAGAAGATTTGCATGAACTGTTTGCAGACAATGAAGTAAAAGGTATTTTCTGCTTGCGCGGGGGATATGGCAGTTCCCATATGATGAAATATCTGGATTTTAATCTGATCCGGAAATATCCAAAAGTATTTATCGGATATAGTGATGTGACAAATCTAAATGTTGCGTTGAATCAGTTCTGCGATCTGGTCACGTTTCATGGACCAATGGTGTACAGCAATATGTTAAAATCGTATGATGAATACACAAAGAAAAGTCTGTATCGTGCTCTTCATATGCCAGAAGAGATGGAATTTGAAAATCCTGCCCAAAAAGAGTATCAGGTGATCAAAGAGGGAAAAGCAGAAGGCACTATAATCGGAGGAAACATTACCGTGCTGGCACGGGGAATTGGAACGTTTTTCCAGGCAGATACAAAGGATAAAATTTTATTTCTGGAAGAAATTGAGGAGAACATTCCTGCCATTGATATGCTCTTAACACAGATGGAATATGCAGGAATGCTTAAGGACATAAAAGGAATTTTGTTTGGAAATTTTACACAGTGCAATAATAATCGATATGATGCGTCCTATACGATCGATCAGTTCTTGCATGACCGTATGAGCAAGTATGAGGTGCCGATTATGGCAGGGATACAGTCGGGACATGATGTTCCGATGGGAACCATTCCATTGGGGACTGTATGCTGTATGGACACGAAAGAAAAGAAAATTATGTTTAAGAGAAGATAAAAAGGGGAACAGGCAGAAAGTTTATTTTGCCTGTTCCTCTTATATTGAAAAACCGTACTACATCTGACGGATAGAATTGTAGATACGCATAATATGGTCGCCGTAATCTGCTCCGCCGGCCCATCCGTATCCAAGAGGATTTTCCTGGATTCCGAGCCACTGCAGATAAGGAGCGCAGCCTCTTGTCACATAGTGAAAACGAGGATCAATCTGGGCATATGTCAAAGGATCCGTATTGGCATATGCTTTTAAATGCTGAATCTGAGCACGGATTCCTAGCTGCGGCGTAGCAAAGGAATTTCCCTTCATTCCATTGGAAGTTACCCCAAGTCCGCAGAAATTATTTTGATCGAGTGTAACAGCAGAACCTACAAAGGTGAAGTTTCCAGTTTCCAGACACGACTGACAAAAAGCAAGATCTCCTCTGATGCCTTCAGCATTTCCTTCGGAAATATAGTAAGGGATCATATCGAGAACAGAATCGGCAACATCTGGATTGACAGATTTTATATAGGCTCTCATCTGAGCAACTGTCAGCTGCGACTTGCCTTCGATAGAAGTCAGCCCGTAACGGTCTAAGACAGACTGATTTGTCAGTGTCGGCAAAATTACAGTAACTCCTTTGTTGACACAGCCGCTCCAGCTTACAGCTCCGGGATTTCCCATATAAGCTTTTACTGTGTATGTATAATAGGGAGCGTCTGATGCATTGCGGTCTTGGTAGGAAGTCACGTTTGGTCCTAGATTTGCAATTCTTAGATAAATTCCTCCGGGAACTTTTCGATACAGGCAATATCCGGTCGCATCTGCAACAGAATTCCAGGAAACGGTAATTTTATTTGTGCCGGTATTCATCACCGCACTGCGAAGAGAAGGAGTTTTTAGATTGAGATCTACCTTGACTCCGCTAGAGTCCATAGGACTAAAATATAGGACTCCCGACTGCCTTAGATAGGCACGTACCGTATACTGATATTTTTTTCCGGCAACAGCGCTTGTATCGGTATAGGAAGAGACAGATGGAGAGAGCGTCTTTAAAATACCCCATGTCTCGCCAGGCATGCGGCGGTAGACACGGTATCCTTGTGCACCTTCGACCTGTTTCCAGGAAATCACCGGATAGCAGGACTGGTTCAAATCAGTAGAAAGAATCGTCGGAGTATCCATCTCGGCGGAAGCTGTTAAACCTTTTGTATTATATCCACTCCAGGTGATTACACCATTCGTTTTGATATAGGCACGTACCGTATAGTAATAAGTCTGTCCAGTCTGTACATTTCGTTCATCTGTGTGTGTCGTAGAATTAACACCGCTTAAAGTCTTGACATTTATCCATCCGCCGCCGGGCACTTTGCGGTAAAGACGATAGCCCTGCGCTCCGTCTACCCGGCTCCAGGAAACAGTGATCTTATTATATCCTGATGACGTGGCACTTTTTAGCACCGGTGTGGAAAGTTTCGCAGCAGCATTTGTACTTGCTGATGGAACGAAGAGAAGTACCATCAAAAGCAGCAGCGAGAAAAAAGATACTTTTTTTAATTTCATTTCATACAAGTCCCCTTTCAAATATTTTTTGATCTTGGTATCATTTTATAACATTCTGTTAATAATTGATAGAATTAATATAACATTTTTTTAAAGTTTTTGCAACAAGGGTTGACAAATAGATAGTGCTTCGTTATGATAAGTATCATAAATTATAAAAAAAGGAAAAAGCAAAAAAGAGGAGTATATCTGGAAATCCGACAGAGAGGACAGTTCAGCGGCTGAAAGATTGTTCAGGAAAAGAAAGATAGAAGGTAGCTTTTTGCGGCAGGAGCTGCAGCTGGAAAAAGAAAGAGGACAAGATGGCAATCTATCTTGTCGTTGATTAGAATTTCCCGGGAATTCCCGTTACAGAAAACAAGAGAGATGCAGAAGAAACAGTTCAGCATAAAAAAGGTGGTACCGCGGTTTTTGCCGCCCTTTACAAGATGTAAAGGGCGTTTTTTATTTCAAAGGAAAGTTTTTTCATTTTTCTTTAAAAATAAAAATCCCGTAAGAATAGGCAATCGTATCAACGGCATCACTTTTGTATGAGATAACCTGCCGCACAGACAGAAATAAAAAAACAGCCAAGATACATAAAAGCGGCTGACAGCAGGAGGAGAAAGATGAGCAAAGAATTGGCAAAGACGTACGATCCGAAAGGACTGGAAGAACGTCTGTATGAAAAATGGATGGAAAAAAAATACTTCCATGCGGAAGTAAACAGAGACAAAAAACCGTTTACTATTGTAATGCCGCCTCCAAATGTAACAGGACAGCTTCACATGGGGCATGCACTTGATGAGACGATGCAGGATATTTTAATCCGGTTTAAGAGAATGCAAGGATATGAGGCGTTATGGCAGCCAGGTACTGACCATGCAGCAATTGCGACAGAAGTGAAGGTAATTCAGAAATTAAAAGAACAAGGCATCGATAAGGAAGAAATCGGAAGAGAAGAGTTTTTAAAGCATGCCTGGGCGTGGAAAGAAGAATACGGTGGAAAAATCTTGAATCAGCTGAAAAAACTGGGCGCTTCAGCCGACTGGGACAGAGAGCGTTTTACGATGGATGAGGGATGCTCAAAAGCAGTAACTGAAGTGTTTGTAAGGCTGTATGAAAAGGGATATATTTATAAAGGTTCCAGGATTGTCAACTGGTGTCCGGTTTGTCAGACCTCTATTTCAGACGCTGAGGTAGAACATCAGGATCAGGACGGATTCTTCTGGCATATTAATTATCCGATTGTAGGAGAAGAGGGGAAATATGTAGAAATTGCTACGACACGTCCGGAAACATTGCTGGGAGATACCGCGGTTGCTGTAAATCCGGAGGACGACAGATACAAAAATCTGGTTGGGAAAATGTTGAAACTGCCTTTGACGGATCGTGAGATTCCAGTCATTGCAGATGCTTATGTAGACAAAGAATTTGGAACAGGATGCGTAAAAATTACTCCGGCGCATGATCCGAATGATTTTGAAGTTGGAAGACGCCATAATCTGCCGGAAATCAATATTATGAATGACGATGCCACAATCAATGAATTGGGCGGAAAATATGCAGGAATGGAACGGTATGAGGCGAGAAAGGCAATCGTAAAAGACCTTGAGAAACAGGGACTTTTGGTAAAAGTAGTTCCGCATTCCCACAGTGTAGGAACGCACGACCGCTGTAAGACAACAGTAGAACCGATGATCAAACAGCAGTGGTTTGTAAAGATGGAAGAACTTGCCAAACCTGCAATAGAAGCATTGAAAAATAAAACTTTAAACTTTGTACCGGAGCGGTTTGACAAGATTTACCTGCACTGGCTGGAAAATATCCGTGACTGGTGTATCTCAAGACAACTCTGGTGGGGACATAGGATTCCTGCTTACTACTGTGAGGAGTGCGGTGAAGTTATGGTAGCAAGAGAAGAGCCGTCTTGCTGTCCAAAATGCGGATGTACGCATTTAAAACAAGATGAAGATACACTGGATACCTGGTTTAGTTCGGCTCTGTGGCCGTTTTCTACACTGGGATGGCCAGAACAGACAGAAGATTTAAACTATTTTTATCCGACAGATGTGCTCGTAACAGGATATGATATTATTTTCTTCTGGGTTATCCGCATGGTATTTTCCGCACTGGAGCAGACAGGAGAAGTGCCGTTCCACCATGTTTTAATCCACGGACTGGTACGTGACTCTCAGGGAAGAAAAATGAGTAAGTCGCTTGGAAATGGGATTGACCCGCTGGAAGTAATCGATAAGTACGGTGCAGATGCACTGCGTCTGACGTTGATGACCGGAAACGCTCCGGGAAATGATATGCGCTTTTACTGGGAAAGAGTAGAGGCAAGCCGAAATTTTGCAAATAAGGTGTGGAATGCGTCCCGTTTTATTATGATGAATTTGGAAAAAGCAGAAATTCCTACGCAGATTGATCTAAAACAACTGACGGATGCAGATAAATGGATTTTGTCAAAAGTCAACAAACTTGCCCGAGATGTGACAGAAAATATGGATAAGTACGAGCTGGGAATTGCAGTACAGAAGGTATATGATTTTATCTGGGAAGAATTCTGCGACTGGTATATTGAGATGGTAAAACCAAGACTGTACAGCGAATCCGATACGACAAAGGCAGCAGCACTTTGGACTTTAAAAACGGTTTTGACGAATGCCTTAAAATTACTCCATCCATATATGCCCTTTATCACAGAGGAAATTTTCTGTACACTTCAGTCGGAAGAAGAATCGATCATGATTTCAAAATGGCCGGAATTTAGAGAAGACTGGAATTTTGAGAAAGAAGAAACAGCAATCGAAATCATCAAAGAAGCAGTCCGTGCAATCCGAAATGTCAGAACAGGAATGAACGTACCGCCAAGCAAAAAGGCAAAGGTATACGTAGTTTCTGAAAAAGAAACGATAAGAGAAATTTTTGAACATGGAAAATTATTCTTTGGAACATTAAGCTATGCCAGCGATGTCTTAATTCAGCCGGATAAAAAAGAGATTGCACCGGATGCAGTATCTGCCGTAACACCGGATGCGGTGATTTATATGCCTTTTGCAGAACTTGTTGACATTGATAAGGAAATACAGCGCTTACAAAAAGAGAAAGAAAGACTGCAAAAAGAACTTGACCGTGTAAACGGAATGCTGGGAAACGAACGGTTTATCAGCAAAGCACCTGCGGCAAAGATTGAAGAAGAAAAGGCAAAACTGGAAAAATATACACAGATGATGGCACAGGTAGAAGAAAGACTGGCACAGTTAAATAGATAAGACAAGAAAAGCTGTGGGATAAGAAGAAAAAATCCCGCAGCTTTTCCGATTTAGAAAAAAGATAAGAAAGACGGCGATGTTTTGCACAGATAGATCCCAAGATGAGAGAAAATGTCGACAGGAGACAGAGGGGAGGCAGATATGTCTTTACAGTTGATTTTAGGAAGTTCCGGAAGCGGAAAATCTCACTTTTTATATGAAACGGTCATCAGGGAAGCCATAGAGCACCCAGAAGAAAAATTTTTAGTTTTAGTTCCCGAGCAGTTTACGATGCAGACACAAAAAGAATTGGTGATGCGTCATCCAAACGGCGGAATCTTAAATATCGATGTGCTTAGTTTTGAGCGGCTTGCGTACCGTATTTTTGAAGAGCTTGGAGTAGAAAAAAAGAACATTTTAGAAGAGACAGGAAAAAATCTGTTTGTCAGAAAGGTAGCACAGGAAAAAAAATCAGAACTGAGAATTTTAGGAGGCAACCTAAAAAAGATGGGATGTATCAGCGAGATGAAATCTATGATCTCAGAACTGATGCAGTATAATATTTCCACGCCGCAGCTAGAACAGATGGAAGAACAGGCACAGGGAAGACCCCAGCTTGCTCACAAACTGCATGATATTCGGATTTTATATGAAGGATTTCGCGACAGTCTGCATGAAAAATATATTACATCAGAGGAAGTATTAGAGGAGCTTTGCAAGATAGCAGACCAGTCTGCAAAATTAAAAGACAGTACCATAGTATTTGACGGATTTACCGGATTTACACCGATTCAGAAAAATCTGATGCGCAAACTGCTTGGCATCGCAAAAAAAATTCGCGTTACCATTACGATAGATCCACGGGAAAATTTTAGAAATATAAGAGGAACCTATGAATTATTTTATCTGAGCAAAAAAATGATCGCAGATCTGGAAGAAGCCGCGAAAGAGTCTGATGTCAAGATGGAAAAGATGATAATTCTCGGAAAAGACGGAGGGTATCGTTTCCTTGAAAGACCGGCGCTTCAGTTTCTGGAGAGGAATTTATTCCGATATTATGGAACGATATGGAAAGGAGATCAAGATGAAATTACGCTCCATAGAAGCAAAAATCCCACAGAAGAGGTAGAATTTGCGGCGAGGACTATTTACAGAATCGTACGCACAAAAAAAATCCGTTACCGGGATGTCGCGTTGATTGCCGGAGATTTAAAGGAATATCAAAATGAAATCGAAAGAATTTTTCCGATTTATCAGATTCCATGTTTTATTGACCAGACAAAGAAAATTTTGCTTAATCCCGTGATTGAGTTTTTAAGATCTGCTCTGGAATTAGTACTGCAAAATTATAGTTATGAGAGTGTGTTTCGCTGCCTCAGAACAGGGCTTTGCAATCTTGAGACAGAAGAGATTGACCGTCTGGAAAATTATGTGCTGGCGCTTGGAATACGGGGATTTTCAGCGTGGGACTGTGAGTGGACAAAAAAGACACGGATTATGGAAGAAGAAGAACCGGTTCTTTGCCACCAGTATAAAGAAAAGGTGATGGAAATTTTTCGACCGTTTACGAATCAGATGAAAAAAGAAGAGATGACGGCAAAAGATTACACGATCGCTTTTTATAAACTGCTTGTCTCATGCAACGTACAGCAGAAGATTCATCAGATGGAAAAAAAGTTTGAGTCAGAAAATAGAAGGGATCTTGCCAAAGAATATTCGCAGATTTATAAGATAGTGATTGAATTATTGGAAAAAATCGTAGAACTTTTGGGCGATGAGAAGATGAGCTTAAGAGAATATGAAGGGATTTTAGAGGCAGGATTTGAAGAAGCGAAAGTAGGGATTATTCCGCCGGGAATCGATCAGGTACTTGCAGGAGATCTAGAAAGAACAAGATTAAAAGATGTCAAGGTATTATTTTTTCTGGGAATGAATGACGGATGGGTTCCTAAAAATTCAGACAGTGGAGGAATTTTAACGGATCAGGATCGGGAATTTCTAGAAGCTTCCAAGGTAGAACTTGCCCCGACCCAAAGAGAAAAAGGATATATTCAGAAATTTTATCTGTATCTGATGATGACAAAGCCATCAAGACGACTGTACCTTTCTTACTGCAAAAGTGATTCTGACGGCAAAGCGATGAATCCTTCCTATTTTATTACTTCTCTTAGACGAATGTTCCCGGCAATCGAAACAGAAGAGGAAGAGAAAAAAGGCAATGAAGAAAAAAGCGTAGTTTCCCTGGAAAGCGGATGGAAATGTCTGATTCACGGCATGGAAAAATTAAGGATGGGACAAGCAAGCAATCAATGGAAGGAACTGTATCGATGCTATTATAAAGAACGCCCTGAAAAGACAAGAAAACTGGTAGAGGCAGCGTTTTTTGAACAGCGTGAAACAAGAATCGCAAAAGAAGTGGCGCACGCTTTGTATGGGGAAGTATTAGAAAACAGTGTGACCCGTCTGGAACAGTTTTCAGGATGTGCCTTTGCCCATTTTTTGCTGTATGGGCTGCGGCTAAAAGAAAGAGAAATTTATGAGTTTCGTCCTCTTGATATGGGAAACGTTTTCCATAAAGCATTAGAAACCTTTTCCCAGAAACTGGAACAAAGTGAATATGATTGGAGAAACCTTCCAGAACAAAAAAGAGATGAAATGTCAGATCAGTGTGTAGAAGAAACAGCGAAACAGTATGGGGAGTCAGTCCTAAATAGTACAGCAAGAAACAAACATTTAATTGATCGAATGAAACGGATCATGAAGAGGACCATTCAGGTGCTTCAAGAGCAGATCAAAGCAGGACAGTTTATTCCTACGGGATATGAGGTTTCTTTCTCAGCCGTCAGTGATCTAGAGGCAGTCAATCTTTCTCTTTCAGAAAATGAAAAAATGAAGCTTCAAGGCAGAATTGACCGGATTGATCTGTGCGAAGAGGAAGACAAAGTCTATGTCAAAGTCATTGACTATAAATCAGGGAATACTGGGTTTGATCTGGTGGCAATGTATTATGGACTTCAGCTGCAGCTTGTTGTGTATCTGGATGCAGCGATAGAAATGGAACGGCGGCTTCATCCGGACAAAGAGATTATTCCGGCCGGAATTTTTTATTATCATATCAAAGATCCGATGCTGGAGAAAGAAAAAGCCCAGACTTTGGAACAAATCTGGACAAAGATGAAAAAACAGCTGAAATTAAACGGGTTGGTAAATGAAGATCCTGAGATTGTCTCAAAACTGGACCGACAAATAGAGAGAGAATCTTCTGTGATTCCATTTGGCTACAATAAAGACGGCACACCTTCTAAATTTTCGAGCAAAGCGACAAAGAAACAATTTCAGGAACTCTCTCATTATGTAAATGAAAAAATGAAAGAAATCGGAAGAAATATATTAAACGGCGAGATTGGAATGGTTCCTTATGAGAGAAAGGGAAAGATGCCGTGTGATTACTGTAACTACAGAGAAATCTGCGGATTTGACAAGAAGATTCCGGGCACTCAGTCGAGAAGACTGCCAGAGTATAAGCCGGAAGAAATCTGGAAGAAATTAGAGGAGGAATAAAATGGAAGTCTCTTGGACAGAAGAACAGATGCAGGTCATTACGCTGAACCATAAAAACATTCTTGTATCCGCAGCAGCGGGATCAGGAAAAACAGCTGTTTTGGTGGAACGGATTATCCGTATGATCAGTGAAGGAGACCATCCGATTGATATTGACAGACTGCTTGTTGTGACATTTACAAAGGCAGCAGCAGCGGAAATGCGGGAACGAATCAGTGATGCGATCGAGAAGAAATTACAGGAACATCCGGAAAATGAACATCTCCAAAAACAGATGACCTTGATTCACCATGCCCAGATTACGACAATTCACAGTTTCTGCCAGTATGTAATCCGCAGCTACTTTCATGTGATTGATCTAGACCCTTCTTTTCGAATCGGAGATGAGGGAGAGATGAAACTGATCCGTCAGGATGTCATGCAGAAAATGTTAGAGGATTATTATCAGGAAGGCAAGGAAGAGTTTCTGAAGTTTTCAGAGCAGTATGCTTCGGGAAAAACAGATCAAGATCTGGAAGAGCAGATTTTAACGCTGTACGAATTTGCCATGAGCCATCCCTGGCCTAAGAAATGGCTGGAATCTTGTATCAGAGTGTATGAAGCGGCAGATTTTTTAGAACTTAAGACAAGCGGATGGATGAATGAAATTATAAAGGAATTGCAGCAGGCGGCATGGGATGGAATTTGTCTGACGGATACTTCGATTCAGATCGCGAAAGAAGATGATGGACCATGGTATTATGAAGAAGCACTGGAGATGGACCGTATTTTTTTTGAGAGAATGAGAAAGTGCAGCAGCTATGAAGAATTTGCAGATTTTTTTGAACAAAACAGCGGATTTGTGAAATTATCGTCAAAACGCGATCTAAACGTTTCGGAACAGAAAAAAGAACAGATCAAACAATGCAGAGAACAGGCAAAAAAAATAGTAACACAGATCAAAGAAGCGTATTTTTTTGATTCTCCAAAACAGATTTTGTCTGAAATGCAGCAAAGTGCTGACGGAATTTCTATGTTGGTCGAGCTGACAAAAAGTTTTCTGGAGCGGTTTGCCCAAAAAAAAGAAGAAAAAAATTTGCTGGATTTTCATGATTTGGAACATTTTGCGTTGAGCATTCTGGTAAAAGAGGAGGATGAAGCGGGAACTCCTACGGAGATTGCCCAGAGTTTTGCAAAACAGTTTGAAGAAGTTTTAATTGATGAATATCAAGACAGCAATCTGGTGCAGGAGATGCTTTTAAAAAGTGTCTCAAGAGAACAGTTTGGAGCGGCGAATCTCTTTATGGTAGGAGATGTCAAGCAAAGCATCTACCGTTTTCGCCTGGCAAGACCGGAGCTGTTTATGGAAAAATATAACACATATCCGATAAGAGGAGAAGAAAAAAACAGGAGGATCGATCTGCACAAAAATTTTCGAAGCAGAAAAGAGGTTTTGGAGAGCGTGAATCAAATATTTGAGCAGATCATGGCAAAACAGCTTGGCGGTATCGACTACGACGAAGATGCAGCGCTGTATCCTGGAGCTATTTTTCCAGAGAGAGAAGAGAGGATCGATGATTTCCTTACGACAGAGATTTTGATTGCAGATTTAAAGGAAGAAAACGAACAGACAGATCGGACAGAAGAAGACAGACAAGAAACCGCAAAAGAATTAGAAGCACGCGCAGTCGGAAAGAAAATTTTGGAAATTGTCGGAAAAGAAAAGGTATTGGATAAGGAGAGCGGGGAATACCGGTCTGCACAATACAGAGATATTGTGGTGCTTTTGCGTACTGTCTCCGGGTGGGCACAACCCTTTGGAGAGGTGCTGGATTCTATGGGAATACCGTCCTATACGGGCTCTCAGACAGGATATTTTTCTGCTCCGGAAGTGCAGGTTGTGCTTTCCATGCTTCAGATTCTCGACAATCCAAGACAAGATATCCCGATGGCTGCTATCTTAAAATCTCCGATTGCCGGACTCAGTGCGGCAGATTTAGCCAAAATTAAGAGTACGTATCCGGAGCTTGCTTTTTATGAGAGCAGTATTCGATACAGTAAAGAAGGAAAAGAGACGGAAATAAGGGAAAAACTTCAGAAATTTTTTACAGTTTTTTATGAGATCCGGGAGAAGATCTCCTATACGCCGATCCATACAATTATCTGGATGGTGCTGGAGAAAACGGGATATGCAGACTATGCGGCAGCAATGCCTGGAGGTGAACAACGAAGCGCAAATTTAAATATGCTTCTGGAAAAAGCCGTAATTTTTGAGTCAGGCAGTTACAGAGGACTGTTTCATTTTGTGCGCTATATTGAGAATCTCCAGAAATATGAAGTAGATTTTGGAGAGGCAAATACGTTTTCCGAACAAGAAAACGCTGTGCGGATTATGAGCATTCATAAGAGCAAAGGACTAGAATTCCCAATTGTATTTGTATGCGGTCTGAATAAACCGTTCAATCAGCAAGATCAGAGAAGCCGGCTTTTGTATCACCCTGATTTTGGAATAGGATGTGATTATGTAGATCTGAAGCTGAGAACGAAACGTCCGACGCTGTTAAAAAAAGTGATGCAATCGACGGCAAAAAAGGAAAATCTGGGAGAAGAACTGCGTATTTTATATGTAGGAATGACGAGAGCAAAAGAAAAATTGATTTTAACAGGAGCAGTAGAAAATCTAGAAAAGAAGCTGGAAAAATGGAATCGTGCCTCAAGATGGAAAGAAAAAGCACTGCCCTATTATGTGACCTCGTCGGCTTCTTGTTTTCTTGATTGGGTGATGGACAGTATGGTGCGTCATCCGGCAGGACAAATGCTGATTCGGGAGAAAACAGATCTTTCCTGCGGAAACACTACATTAAACAATCCTGCCCCGATTTGTATTGAAATTTGGAAGATGGAAGATTTTGTGGGCGAGGAGACAAAAAGACAGATAGAGCAGATTGCACTTAGAGCAAGTCTTTTAGATTTTCCGTTAGAACAGACGTATGACGAAGAAGTAAAAGAAGCTTTGTCCGATATTTTTAAAAAGACGTATCCTTTTTTGGATCAGGAAAAAATTCAGGGAAAACTGACAGTATCTGAGCTGAAAAGAAGAAGTATGGAGATGGAAACACCGGACGGTCAAAACTTATATGAGGAATCTTTGCCGGAAGCAATGATTCCGGACTTTATTGAGAAAAAAGAATTGTCAGGTGCAGCGAAAGGAACGTTAATGCATCGGTTTTTAGAGCATTTTGATTATCAGAGAACCGATAGTTTAGAGCAGATTCAGGCACAGCTAAAAGAACAGCTCCAAAAAGGTTATTTTACACTCCAAGAGACAGACAATATTAACTTAAGAAAAGTATATCGGTTTGTAAAAAGCTCTCTTGGACAGAGAATGATTGACGCAGACAAAAGGGGAGAATTATACCGGGAACAGCCGTTTGTCATAGGAATTCGTGCTTCAGAGATTGACAAAACATGGTCAGAAGAAGAGATGATCCTGATTCAGGGAATGATTGACGCATATTTTCTAGAAAATGGAGAATTTGTAATTGTAGACTATAAGACAGATTTTGCAGAGAATGCACAGACACTTTATGAGAAATACCAGGCGCAGCTGGAGTATTATGAGAGAGCGCTGTCACAGACAACCGGGTGTAAGGTAAAAGAAAAAATTTTATATTCATTTTGGCTCGATACACAGATTAAATGATGTGCAGATCAAATAAAAAGATACCAGATCATATAATATACTTTACTTTTTATAAAGTGGAAGGTATACTAAGCGAAGGGGAAATGAAATGCACAAGAGGAGGAGTGAAATGGGAAAAATAAGGAAATTATATCAAAACCAGGCGGTACGTTACATTTTTTTTTTTTTTTTTACAACTTAGGTAAATCTGGAATCTTACGGAGTTTTGCGCTCGGTACTGCAGATGGACCTTACGGTAGCAAATGTAATTTCTGTTTTTTT
>CALWCS010000095.1 GCA_944376425.1 uncultured Lachnospiraceae bacterium
TAGATAAAGGATAAATATAATGTAAAGGGGAATCAATATGTCCCGCTTTATTTAGGGAATTTCCCTTGCTTTTTTCAGGGAATTCTGACGCTTTTTTTCGGTAAATTTAGTGTATCATAAACAGAAAAAGGGACTGAGAAGATAGAGCAGGACAGTGCTAACTTTTCCATAAACTACAAAGACCCTTTTGAAGGGAAAAGGACAAACAGAAATCCTCATGAATATGATATATGAGTTATTGACAATGGAAAAAGAAAGAATTATATTAAAAGTGGAAGCGGTTTATTTAATGTAAGGCCATGAATTCACAAAATTTTTACCTATGGTTGACAGTCTATTTTTAGTACTTTAGACTTGTTAATTTATTATGTGGCCATTAAAAACAAAAAGAATGTAGAGACATCCTGAAAAAATATTCAGGATGTTTTATTTTAACCGTTTACAGAAGAAGTTTTTTGTGAGGAACTAAATCTTCTATCTGGAAAAACAGCTGAAAATGTGGTATGATATATAATATCGTGACACCTTTATTCTTATATAAGATATAGCATAATTTGATTATTTTTTTATTTATTTATCTAATCGATTATGGAATTATTTAAGAAAGGAGGGTCAGATATGAATTACTTTATTTCGTGTATCACAGCAATCTTAGCCGGAGTGATGGAGCATTTCATCATTAAATGGTTAGAGAAACATGAAAAAAAATGAATATCCTTTTTTAGCGCTGTGATAAAAAAGGGAAAAGCCCCGGAATGGCCGTTCCGGGGCTTTTTTTCCTAAATATAACTTTAGGTTTGTTCTTTAATGAATTACTTCATTTCGTGTATCAAAGAACAAGTATATTGTAACATACTAAATTTAGAAATTCAAGGAAATTTACATTGACATTATTAGAATATCGAGATATAATAATAATGCTACTATAATAAGATTCAATATTTTAAGTGATTTTCTCGGGGAAGTAAAATACATATTCTTTATCAAATAAAAAGGAAAACTGGCGGCCAAACGGTCGCCGGTTTTTTATATAATTTTTAATAAAACTGACTCTATATCATTTCTTAATAAATTAAATAGGATAATTATTAAATTGTTTGAATTGTTTATTTAGGCTACTAAAAGAATGTTTTTTCCAACGTTTGTAGGTCCGTAAGTTCATGGATAATTAAAATAAAAAAGAAGTTGTGCCAAATTGTGCAGCTTATCTATATTACAAATTCGCATTTGTCGTATAGATTGAGAGAATGAGTATTATAACACACATAAAAATATATGCTATTTTGTTGACACATATTTTTATATATGTTATAATATTATTGTCAGGAGGAACTACCATGAAAAGCTATTCATCAAGAGAGGTCTTGAAAATACTAAAAGCTGATGGATGGTATGAAGTAAATTGCGTAGGAAGTCACCACCAATTTAAACATCCAACCAAAAAGGGGCGTGTAACCTTAAAACATCCTGACAAGAACATACCCCGGAAAACGCTTGATAGTATTGAGAGACAGTCAGGACTACGATTCCGGTAGTCCTGACACTCTCTCATTCTTAAAAGATAGGAGATGTAAGTCTATGAAAAAAAATGAACGTTATTTTTATCCGGCAATATTTACTTATGATGAAGGGGAAAAAGAAATTGCAGTCACCTTTCCGGATTTAGACGTTGCCACAAGCGGAGAAAACGAAGACGATGCGCTTATCTCCGCTCGTGAACTGCTCGGCATCGCTCTTTATGGTCTGGAAGAAGACGGGGAAAAGATTCCAACACCTACGCCGCTCTCAAAAATAAATACTCAGGAAAATGAACGGGCCGTTCTCGTAGATGTATATATGCCATCTATTCGTATGGCACAAGTAAACCGTTCTGTTAATCGCACGGTAACACTTCCTGCATGGCTTAACGCTACTGCACTGGAAAAGGGAATTAATTTTTCACAAGTATTACAAGATGCTTTAAAAAAAGAACTTCACTTAGGATAGTCCAAATAAGAAAAAAGTCGTCGAGGGTGTAAAATAAAGTGTGTAAGTTAAGAATCAAATTCAAAACTTACGCACTTTGTTTCTTTCACAGAGTGTGTTAAGATAACAGGAAAGGATAATGTGCCAGATAAAGAAAAGTAAAGGTGTTGCTGGAGATTACAACACCTCTTTTACTTTACCATTTCAATTGTCCGATTTTGCCCAAAAGGAAAAGAAAGGCGCAGAGATCATTCTGCTACATCTTCAATTTCTCAAATTTGTATCTATTAATTTCCACATTTTATCTTTGAATTTTTCATTATGCCTTGCTTGGTAAAATGTTTATGCAACAAAAATTCGGTAGGAATAATTGTCAATGTCATAATTCCTAATTGTATAAATACTAAATAAACAGAAATCATTTCAAAATTTGTATGATTTCTCATAAAAATCAAAACTAAAAGCGATACAATCATTAGAACAATTCCTAAAACTAGATTTATTTTTCCCCAATACTTATGCGCATACTTCCAGGTATCGTCATTAAGTGTTGACATAGTAGTCCGGTATCCTGAAAGTCCATGTCTGTCTTTAGGAGGGTTGTCCTTCCATTGGTATCCCAACAAAATCATAGACAATGGCACTAACATAGAACAAATAGATAAGAATATAAACATCACATTCACCTCTTTACAAAAGTTACATTCATCACTAATCTTATTTCTCCTCAAACTTATAGATCTTGATTTTTATAACGTAGGATTTATCTATCAAAATATTCCATGATTATACTTTATCTGTGCATGAATTATAATAACCAGACCGATACAAAAAGCAATTCCAAAAATCCACCAACCATATAAGGTATTTGTAAAAAAATCAATTATGCCTGTCAGTATAATTCCCGTGCCAATAAATAAATGCGCTTTCCCCATTTGTGTTGTATATGCTTTTATATCCGTATCTTTTACTTTTCTATAGTGGTAATCATGTATTAACGAGATTTTCTCCCGTTTCCATATCTCCCAACCTAAATAGAAAAATATACTTCCTATTATTAACAGAAAAATTAATTCAAACCATCGCAAAAGATCACCTCCATAAATTTAAGAATACCAGTAAATTATGTTATGCCCTATCAATAAAGGTTGCAGCGCTTTATTAAAATCCTCCACAATCAAAGGATTTATCGCAATGTGTCCGTCTTATTCCTTTATACAGTTACCCACAAGTGTACTCTTTCAATGACCGTCTATAAGAAAAGCAGAACATTAAAATATGTAAAGAAATTTGATTATTAAATTTTCCCAGTGTCTGTATTTATTTTTATTATTATATCCTATGTGATAGAGAAAGTAAATTCATGCGAGTGAGAAAAAAGACTGACATTTTTTAATTTTTCATAAACCGGCTACTATAGGTTATTGCAATACGGACCACCGTATTGACTTAGAATAATCTGTGCAATTTTAGCATTCGGTGTTTTGATATTCACCGGATACTGTAATCTTTTTTCATATCTCCACATAAATTAATAACAACCTCCTTCCCAGGGCCAGGGCTGTTCTACCCATTTCCAAGAACAACTTGCATTGTCATGCGCTGTGTCAACTGTCAGTGGACCATATTGTACGGCATAGTAATTAAGTGCTGCGATTCTTTTTGCTACATTTTCATGATAAAAAGATAGAGCATCCTGATCATTTGGATGTGTATCCAGATAAAGCAAAATATCATCGACAGCAAAACTGACTTGATTAATATACTGCATCAGCTGAGTGCGTGAAAAATTTTGAAAAGGAGAAGAGCAAGAGACAGAGCGATTATTATTATTTGTCTCTACTGCATTCCTTTGACATCCGCAATTTGCAGAGTTTCTTTGAAATGAGCGATTATTATTACAGTTCATACACATTTTCCTCCTTTCCCCTTTCCGCAAAATGGAAGACAAAGATCTGGAAAAATAGTTCCCATCTGAAGTGCTTTGCAAAGCTCAAAAGGTTGTTGAAAGGATTGCATTGGAACATACGCCATAGCAAGCGGAAGACTGGATAGTTTCATTTGATCAAAAGAAATGGAACGGTCACAGCCACAGTTTGGTGAATAATTCATAAAAACTCCTTAAGAAAGAATTTAGTATATGGTATGTTTTTTTGGAAAATGATGTGAAAGAAAGAATGAAGATTTTCAGTTTCTATTTGGTTGATTAATTCGTACGATGGCAGTTGAATAAAAAATAATATTTGACAGAAATAAAAAAATATTTGGATAAAGTGTAAAAAACTAAAAATAAAATAGATGAAAAATTGGAAAAATAAATCGGAAATATAAAATATTTTTTGTGCAAAATATCTATAATAACAGCAATGACAAAAAGGAGGGAATAAGAAATGAATAAAAATAAAAGAATTGCTAAAAAAGTATGAACGGCTGTCTTTGTCGTTTCTATGATAATAACATCAAGAAGCAGCGTATTGGCAACTGGTGTTGAAGCAGTCTCAACAGATGAGTAGAGTGAAAGAGAGACTCGATATATATGATGGAGAAGTAGATGAGATCGCAGCGGTTCCGTTTATGGAACGTATGAAGAAGTTGCAACTTTAGAAGGAAACTTTAGCAGTGCAACATTAAAAGATGTCTATGACAGAAATATTATAATGGAAGAATTTGCTTCTGGTTTGATTGTATCTGAGATGCTGATATTGCAATCGGCGGAAATAAGCTTCCAGATGCAACAGGACAATATGCAGGTGCAATTTCTGGAAATGCAAATCAGTTCAGGGACGGAACTATGTTTAGTGCACAGGCAAATGCAGTATCAGGTGCAGCAGGAGAGACAGCAGGCATCTATATTGAATCAAAATTGATTTTAAATATCGTACTTATTGACAGACTAACCGGAACCCCATATCTGACGGGTACCGCAGAAATAGCCGAGACAATGAGCGTACAGTTGAATTTAGGTGTTGGTGTAACTCTGAAACATCATGCAGGAAACAACCAGGAAAATAACTGTAATGCAGTAAATCATAAATTGCTGAAATTTTATTGAAAAAGGAATGTAGGTTTGTCAAACATTTGTTACATTGATTGAATGAATGTAATCGTCCAGTACTTGTTTTGGTGATTTCCATTTTAAAGGACGCATGGGGAATGCATTATAATCTCTGCGATTCTATACTTTTAGCTGTTCTGCAAAGTCCTCAAAGGAATAGAAGGTGTGCGTGGCGTAGAAGTGTTCGTTATCTCTCCTATAGCTCCGCTCTACTTTCCCGTTATGTCTGGGCGTGAAGGGGCGGATCAGTTTATGCTGAATCCCGTGCTTCTCTAAATGTACCTGAAATAGGGTCGGTTTCTCCCTATGGGTTGTTGAAATTTTATTGAAAAAGGAAAAGCTTGACAATTGAAAAAAAATAATGATATAATATCGGACATAATGAAATAGACAAAAGAGAGGGCAAAGGAGCCAAAAAGGAACCTTTGCCCTCTTTTTTTATCTTGCCAAATTTAAAAAGAGATAGATTTGGCAAAAAATAAAGGAGGATCAAGATGAGATTAAGTCCAAAAGAACAGGAAAAATTAATGCTGCATATGGCAGGAAATCTGGCAAAAGAGCGTAAAGAACGTGGATTGAAATTAAACTATGTAGAAGCAATTGCTTATATTAGCTCTGAATTGCTTGAGTTGGCACGGGATGGAAAAACGGTAGTGGAATTGATGCAGCAGGGAACAAAGATTTTGACAAAAGATGATGTCATGGATGGTGTGGCAGATATGGTAGCAGAAGTACAGGTAGAAGCAACATTTCCAGATGGAACCAAGCTTGTGACTGTCCATAATCCAATTCAGTAAAGGAGGAGACCTAGATGAAAATCGGCGAAATTATCACACTGGACAGAGAAATTGAATTAAATGAAGGAAAAGAGACAAAAAAAATTATGGTTGCAAATACTGGAGATCGTCCGGTTCAGGTAGGATCTCATTTCCATTTTTTTGAGGTAAACCGTTGTCTTTCTTTTGACAGGGAAGCTTCGTATGGATACCATTTGGATATTCCATCAGGCACTTCTGTTCGTTTTGAGCCGGGAGAAGAAAAAGAAGTCCAGCTGACACAGATGGGCGGAAGAAAACGCGTTTTTGGGCTGAATGATTTGACTTGTGGCTGTGTTTCGGAGGACACAAAAAAAGCATCTATGGAAAAAGCAAGCCTAAAAGGATTTTTATAGGAGGAAAAGAAATGAGCGTAAAAATTTCTGGTGAAAAATATGCGATGATGTACGGACCAACGGTCGGAGATAAAGTACGTCTTGCGGATACAAGTATTGTAATTGAAGTAGAAAAAGACTATACGACATATGGCGATGAAATTAAATTTGGAGGCGGAAAGACAATCCGTGATGGAATGGGACAGTCTGTAAAGACAACAAGTGCAGACGGAGATTTAGATCTTGTTATTACAAATGCGCTTGTGCTGGACTATACTGGTATATTTAAAGCAGATATCGGTATCAAGGATGGAAAAATTAAAGGAATTGGAAAAGCAGGAAACCCTGATATTATGGACGGTGTCACTCCGGGAATGACAGTCGGAGCTTCTACAGAAGCACTAGCCGGAGAAGGTTTGATTCTGACAGCTGGAGGAATTGATACCCATATTCATTTTATCAGTCCTCAGCAGATTGACTGTGCACTGTACAGCGGTGTGACAACAATGATTGGAGGAGGAACCGGTCCTGCCGATGGAACAAATGCGACGACATGTACACCTGGACCATGGAATCTGAAAATGATGTTAAAAGCAGCAGAAGAATATCCAATGAATCTTGGATTTCTCGGAAAAGGAAACTGTTCTGACGAAAAAGCGCTGGAAGAACAAGTGAAAGCCGGTGCGATGGGATTAAAAATTCATGAAGACTGGGGATCAACTCCGGCTGTCATTGATCATTGTCTCAACGTTGCTGACCAGTATGATGTACAGGTGGCAATCCATACGGATACTTTAAATGAAGGAGGATGTGTGGAAGATACGCTGGCTGCAATTGCAGGACGTACAATTCATACGTATCACACAGAAGGAGCAGGCGGAGGACATGCACCGGATATCATCCGCGCAACAGGAGCAAAGAACGTCCTTCCGTCTTCGACAAATCCTACGATGCCTTATACTATTAATACATTGGACGAACATCTGGATATGCTGATGGTATGCCACCATCTGGATAAAAAGATTCCAGAAGACGTTGCATTTGCTGATTCCCGAATTCGTCCGGAGACAATCGCGGCGGAGGATGTTCTTCATGATATGGGCATTTTCAGTATGATGAGTTCTGATTCTCAGGCAATGGGACGTGTAGGAGAAGTCATCACACGTACATGGCAGACAGCAAGCAAAATGAAAGATGAACGCGGAGCATTAAAAGAAGATGAAGGAAAGGGAAATGACAATTTCCGTGCAAAACGTTATATTTCAAAATATACGATTAATCCGGCAATTACACATGGTATTTCAAAATATGTAGGATCAGTAGAAGAAGGAAAATATGCAGATCTTGTATTATGGAATCCGGCATTTTTCGGAGTAAAACCGGATATTATAATAAAAGGCGGCATGATTATCGCTTCCAAAATGGGAGATGCCAATGCTTCCATTCCAACTACTCAGCCAGTGATGTATCAGCCAATGTTTGCTGCTCATGGCAAGGCAAAACAGGAGGCGTGTCTGACTTTTGTTTCGAAAGCAGCAATGGAGGCAAATGTAAAAGAAGCATATGGATTGGAAAAAACAGTTGTTCCAGTAGAAAACTGCAGAAATATTACAAAGGAAGATATGCGTTTTAATGATGTGACACCAAAACTGACAGTTGATCCTGAGACGTATGAAGTAACAGTCGACGGTCAGCCGATTACTTCAAAACCTGCGGAAAAACTGCCGTTGACTCAGTTGTATAACTTATTTTAATAGTCTAAATTTTAAATGTTAAAATGAGACAACGGCTGTTGAAACGATAAGAAAAAGGGAAGGCTGTCGGGAATATAAAACAGATCAAAGCAAAAGACAGCTTTCTCTTTTTGTTAATAAAAATATAAAATGAGAGGAGAAAAGTTATGTTAGGCGTTTGTTTATTGTTTGTAGGAATTGTATTAATTAATAATGGATTATGTACTTTTTATAAAGTAGATGCAAAGTCGTCCGCAATCATGAATATTTTTACAGGCGGCTTATCCTTATTCATTAACTTTGTTAATCTTGCACAAGGAAACTATTATGCAGCAGGAACCGGTTTGCTGTTCTGCTTCACGTACTTATTCGTGGCATTTAGTAAATTATGGAATTTAAGTCCAATTCCATTTGCATGGTTTTCTACGTTTGTCGCAGTCAATGCGCTTGTTTTTGGAACATTAGAAGGATTTTTGGGAATTCCAGCTCTGGGCATTGAAGCGGATATCCGGTGGGCTGCTATCTGGTATCTGTGGGCAATTCTGTGGGGAACTTCTTTTGTAGAAGACATTATGGGAAAGAAGCTTGGCAAATTTGTTCCGGCACTTCAAGTGTTTGAAGGAATTGTGACAGCATGGATTCCAGGTGTTTTGATGATGATTGGACGCTGGTAAGAAGAAAAAATATCAGATAAAAGTAACAATAAGGAGAAGAAAATGGCATGATTTGTGAAAAAATTCTGGGACAGCTGCAAGATTTTGACTGCAGTGGAAAAGAAATCGAGTATGTAGATATTGAATGGCATGAGGCATTTAAAAAAATTCATAAAAAAATGACAGACCATGGCAGAGAGATCGGTATTCGGATGGATGACACCATTTTAAAGAGAGGACTTCTTCAAGACGATGTGATTTATCAAGACGATCAGATCGTAATAGCGGTCAATATACCGCCTTGTGAAATAATTAAAATTTCAATGCTTCCAGGTCACGAAAATCAAATTCCAAAAGTTTGCTATGAAATAGGAAATCGTCATGCTCCTCTGTTTTTTGGAGAGACAGATGATACCTTTGTAACCGTTTATAATGAACCAATGATGCAGATGCTTCTTGGGATTCACGGTGTAAAAGCGGAAAAAAAGATAGAAAAATTGAATTTTAACAAAAAAATTTCTGCTTCCGTACATAATCACCATCACTAATTGAGGAGAGAGTAAAATGGATCATCGGTTTTATCTGTTACAGGTAAATGACGCATTATTTCCAATCGGAGCTTATTCCCATTCTCAAGGACTTGAGACATATATTCAAAAGGGGATCGTAAAAGACGAAAAGAGTGCGCAAAAATTTCTGACACAGAAAATAAAAAGAAATATTCTTTATACAGAACTTCTCGCAGCACGCCTTTGCTATGAAGGAACGATAGAGAACGATTTAGAAAAAGTTGAGCAAGTAGAAGAGATTCTGACTGCATCAAGAATTCCGATGGAGTTAAGGGAAGCAGCCAAAAAGATGGGATCGCGGTTTGCAAAAACAATCAGTATTTTAAATATTTCGTTTCCGTCAGATATTTTTCAGAGATATCTAAAAGGGAGAGAAGGAAAAACGTTTAATCATTGCTGTATTTATGGAGTGTTCTGTGCAGCACTGGGGATAGAAGAGGAAGAAGCCCTGCTGCATTATCTTTATGCACAGACTTCTGCTATGGTGACAAATTGCGTCAAGACGATTCCGCTTAGCCAAAGCTGCGGACAGAGACTTTTAAATGACTGCTATCCTATATTGGAAGAGGTATTAAGAGAGGTTAAAGATTTATCAAAAGAAGATTTGTGCCTGTCGGCACCCGGATTTGATTTAAGAAGTATTCAGCATGAACGTCTGTATTCGAGACTTTACATGTCATAAAAACAGGGAAGATAGGATAAAACGAAATGAAGCTTGGAATAAATAAAAGAGACAAAATTTAACGGTAAGATTTTAGTTTTAACGATCAATCTCTGGGTAGATCAGTATGGAATTCGATCATATAAATGGAGGAAAAGAAAATGTCTTATGTAAAAATTGGAGTAGCAGGACCGGTAGGTTCGGGAAAAACAGCACTGATTGAAGCACTGTCCAGAAGAATGGCAGGTCAGTATGAGGTCGGCGTAATTACAAACGATATTTATACCAAGGAAGACGCTCAGTTTTTAGCGAAAAACAGTGTCTTGCCGGTGGAGAGAATTATCGGCGTAGAGACAGGAGGATGTCCTCACACAGCAATCAGAGAAGATGCTTCTATGAATCTAGAAGCAGTAGATGAAATGATAG
>CALWCS010000096.1 GCA_944376425.1 uncultured Lachnospiraceae bacterium
TGAAACTAATGCGCTGCCTTTTTTTCCTCTCCGGCTGACGCTCTATCTTGTGTAGTAAAACATATTGCCGTCATACTTTTCATCCAGCGTCTGGTGGCTTGTGAACACGCACTGCACCCCCTCTGCAAACGCGCCAAAGGGATCGTGCCGCTCTGCGATGGCATCCAGCTTTCTTCTGATACTGCCGCATACGTTATCGTCCTGGTGACGGTTCCTTTGCTCATCCGTCTCAAAAAAGACGTACACTCTGTCAAAAAGGATTTCCACCCGCCAAATATCCGGGGCCTCTATGCTCCTGATCTCCCCGGCGCACCTTTGGAGCGCCCTTTTTTGTATCTCGTCCCTGAGCGTGTCGCAGGTCACAAGGAAGTCCCCGGGTCTTTGGTAAGTGGGATGCATATTATGCCTGACACACAAAGCGGCAAATTTCTCCGCTGTGCGTCTCTGCTTCCGCTCATCTGGGTTTGCCCCCTTTTTCATCTTCCCGACGCAGTCCCTGTCCCACAGAAGCAGGCGCAGTCGGGGCCGCCCCGCGTTAGTCCGTTCGCAGAAATAATCGTAGACCCGCAGGCCGTAGGTTTCCTCAAACCATTGCTCCAGCTCTGTAAAAAGAGGGCCTTTCTCCTCCCTGCCGTCCAGGATCGCTATCGCATGGCTGTACTCTTCTTCTCTTAATAGCATACCGTCACCCTCTGTTCTGTTTTTTTCTGTTATTCCGCTTCGTTTTTTTCATTATAATACATATGGCGGGCTTTTTCTCCCTTGCATAGCAAAAATCTTATATTCTATTAAAATGAACTTTTTATGTTTCTAAATCAAATCTAAATAAATGTATGTTAAAATTGGAATATTCTTTTTTAGGTGGTGCTTACATGAAAGAACAGATACTGATTATTGAAGATGAAAAAGCGATACAGAATGTTTTATATGATTTGTTGACGGACGCTGGATATGAAGTATCCTTAGCCAGTGATGGCTTAGAGGGGCTTTCGCTTTTTCAGTCACAGCCATTTGCTCTTATTCTCTTAGATATTATGATGCCGAAAATTGACGGGTACGCTGTATGTGAGCTTATACGCAAAGAGTCTGATATCCCCATTATGATACTTACCGCAATGGATGAAGAGGAAGCACAAATAAGAGCATTTGAACTACAGGTAGATGATTATATTACAAAACCTTTTTCTCTAAAACTTGTATTGATGCGAATAGAGGCTGTTCTCAGACGCATAAAAGAAAAAACAGGAAATCAGAAAATATTGACTTCTCATGGGATTGAACTAAATGTAGACAGCTATGAAGTGTGTAAAAATGGTATCCCTGTCAAATTAACACAACTGGAATTCGAGTTGTTATTGACTTTTCTGAAACACAAAAATCAAGTCCTTACACGGGATAATCTTATTTCACAGGTGTGGGGATATGATTTTGCGGGTGATGAAAAAGCAGTAAACATTCATATTATGAATTTGCGACGTAAATTAGATGTTGACTGTATTCAAACGATACGAGGGGTGGGCTATAAGTTTGAAAGCGAAAATTAAAAGCAGTTTAAGCATAAAAGTATTTTTATTAATCGCCGGGTCTTTACTCTTTTGTAGTTTTCTTATTTACGGAAGTATTATGTTGTTTCTTCCTAAAAGTTATGTTGCTGTTTCATCAGAGCAGACTAATATGGAAATAGATAGATTGGTAGAAACACTGTCTGAAACAAAATTAGAAAATGCGGAAAATATACTTGAAAGGTTTTGCGAAAATAATCATGCTACAATCATATTTCAATATAATGGCGAAAAACATCAGTATGGTAATCCTTCAAATTTATCTTCAAATAGTTCAGAAATGATGTCTTTTGCTCAGGAAATTAAATTTGCAGATACCGTTGAAACTTACGTAATAAATATTGTTGTACCTATTTCTTCTAACCATGAACTTAATAACGCATTGTTGAAACTATTGCCATTTCTTTTGATAATCATATTTGTTGTTTCATTTTTGGGAGCATGGTTCTGTAGTCGGCTGATTGCAAAGCCGATCATAGAAATCAGTCAAGTATCCAAACGAATGGCAAAGCTGGATATGACATGGAAATGTACGATTACCCGTTCTGATGAAATCGGGATACTGGCAGATAGTTTAAATACAATGTCAACAGAATTGTCTGATACTATGAATGCTCTTGAAACTGCCAATGAACAGTTGAAGTTGGAGATGGAACACATTGAAGAACTGAATAAACAGCGTCAGCATTTTTTCGCTACGGCTTCGCATGAATTAAAAACACCGATCACCATTATTAAAGGGCAGGTAGAAGGTATGATTATGGAAATCGGGCGTTATAAAGATACGAGAAAAATCCTGCCAGAGACATTACGTGAGATTGAAAATATGGAAAATCTCGTAAAAGAAATTTTGTCTATTTCAAAATTAGAGCTGGGAGAAATAGATAACCTGTCAGCTTTGCCCGTGACAGATATTGTAAAACGTGTCTGCGAACATTTGAAGCCATTAGCTGACGAAAAAAATATTACAATTTATCCGAGGTTAACAGATGATGTGCAGGTTATCGGAAATCAGTCCCTCTTTGAAAAAGCATTGCATAACATTATCAATAATGCAATCCGCCATTCACCTGTTGAAACAAAGGTATATGTTACTCTTACAGATAAGGAATTGC
>CALWCS010000097.1 GCA_944376425.1 uncultured Lachnospiraceae bacterium
TAATACTTTTTCAGCTTCTTGCTTTGCTTCTTTATTCATACCGGATTTTGCAATCTTTTTTTCAAACTTTCGGACATCCGATACATTCTCCGGATGCATATCGTCTAGTTCTTTTTGGAGATAGTCAATCTGTTTTTTGATAGCGGCTTCACGGTAAAGCTGTTCCTGATTATCTTTTTGAGCTGTTTTTGCTTCTTCCGAAACTTTTGCAATTTCGATAAATTCATTGATTGCTTTTGAGATCAGGGCATAACGGTCTTTTCGGGAATCAGCCGCCAAAATAGCATACTTTTCTTCGGCATTTAAGTTTAAATAATCCGTAAGAGCAGACGCTGTGTCATGAATATTTTTTCGCTGTAAAATAAAACTTCTAGCCCAGATTCCCCATTGGTATCCCTGAACAAATTTTAAAAGAGAAGAGCGAAGCTGCTCAAAAAGTTGTTTTTCTTCTTGGGGTGTGATATCCAGTTGTTCAGGACGGATAGAGGCTGTGGCAGTAATCTGCCCGCTTTGAACCTCGATATCAGAGATGTCGACTCTTTCGAGTGTACGAACTTGGATATGTTCTCCGTCACTGAAACCTTCTACTTTGGCAGAGATACCGATAGGATAAAAATCATCTGCCGTAAAATCGAGACTTTCTTTTTCCTCCTTTAACAACATAAATAAAATATCAGAACCTATTTCAAGCGGTTCCTTATTCCAGCCCGTAAAAAAGTCCTTTTTAAAATAATAGGAAACATCCGGTAAAAGTAATATATTATAGATTGGTCTTATAATCATAATCATCCTTCTTTCTTATCAGCAATCAATAAAGATGAGTGCTAACAACATTGTAAAAAGAGAGCGAATAAAATAATAAGTATTTTTATCCGCTTTTTGTTAAGTTTCTATCTGCTTTCGTTACTGTGAACACAGAAAAAAGAATGAAAAAAAATTCTGACACTGTGTCACTAATAGAAAGTTAACATAAAAAACTATGTATGTCAATAGGAAAATGAAAAAAATAAAAAAATGTCAAAAAAAACAAATGGTATTTTGGTTTACAAAGACGAAAAGATAGATTATAATAAAGCTGTTAAAACAGAAAAAATATGGAACAAAATGGGGTGCTTGCAATGGCAGGCTGAGAGTAAGCGGGATCGCTTTAACCCACAACCTGATTTGGATAATGCCAACGTAGGGATATAGGATCAAAGACTGATATAAAGGATTCGACTGCTGTGGTGCGTTAGCATTGCAGCAGTTTTTTCTGTCATAGGAAAGTACATTGCTACGCTGAAGCCTGAAAATGACTTTTATATGACAAAAAAGCTTTACGATTTCCGAAATTTTCCGGAAATGAAAAAGCGTTCCGCTTAAGATGCATACAAAATATAAAATGCATCGGCCCCTCATACAGAAGGGAGAAAACAATGAGAACTTATGCAACACAGATGGAAGCCGCAAGAAAGGGAATCGTAACCCCGGAACTGGAAGCGGTCGCAAAAAAAGAAAGAATGACAGTAGAAGAACTTTTGCCGCTCGTAGCATCAGGAAAAGTAGTAATCTGTGCTAATAAAAACCATACTTGTCTTGACCCGCAAGGCATAGGGTCGATGTTAAGCACAAAGATCAATGTGAATTTAGGAGTATCCAGAGACTGTAAGGATTATGAAGTTGAGATGGCAAAAGTGATGGAGGCAGTTAATATGGGAGCGCATGCGATTATGGATTTGTCTTCACATGGAGATACCGTTCCATTCAGAAGAAAATTGACGCATGAGTGTCCGGCAATGATTGGCACTGTTCCGGTATATGACTCAGTGATCCATTACCAGAGAGACTTAGATACTCTGACAGCCAAAGACTTTATTGACGTGATTCGCCTGCATGCAGAAGACGGTGTAGATTTCGTAACGCTGCATTGCGGAATTACAAGAAAGACGATTGATCAAATTCGAAACCATAAACGAAAAATGAATATTGTTTCAAGAGGAGGATCTCTTGTATTTGCGTGGATGTGCATGACAGGAGAAGAGAATCCGTTCTATGAATATTACGATGAAATTCTCGAAATTTGCAGAGAATATGATGTGACAATCTCTTTAGGAGATGCCTGCCGTCCAGGATGTCTTGCAGATGCTACCGATGTCTGCCAGATTGAAGAGTTGGTTCGTCTGGGTGAACTGACAAAACGTGCTTGGGAAAAAGACGTTCAGGTGATGGTAGAAGGACCTGGACATGTACCGATGGATCAGATTGCAGCAAATATGAAAGTACAGCAGACGATTTGCCAGGGAGCGCCATTTTACGTCCTGGGACCTCTTGTGACAGATATTGCTCCTGGATATGATCATATTACAGCGGCAATCGGAGGCGCCATAGCGGCAGCATCCGGAGCAGCATTTCTATGTTATGTAACTCCGGCAGAACATTTGGCACTTCCGAATTTGGAAGATGTAAAGCAGGGAATTATTGCTTCTAAAATTGCAGCCCATGCCGCAGATATCGCAAAAGGAGTGCGCGGAGCAAGGGAAATAGACGATAAAATGGCAGAAGCAAGAAGAAATTTAGACTGGGAAGCACAGTGGGCATGTGCGATGGATCCGGAGACTGCAAAACGAATTCGCGATGAGAGAAAACCGGAACATGATGATACCTGCTCTATGTGCGGTAAATTCTGTGCAGTGCGCAGTATGAATAAAGCGCTTGCCGGAGAACATATTGACATTTTATAAAAATACAGCTAATACTTCAGAAATGAAAAAAGGTGGAACACGCTTTACGTGTTTTGCCTTTTTTGTTTGCCGGGAGATTTCAAATTTTTACCAAGAAATTTTTCGAAACTCATATTTTGTATGATGAAATATTTTAAAAGAATACATTTTTATATCATTACTGTCATATTTATTTACATCAGCACGATTCCTGTGCAATTTGACTAGATGGGAAAAACGGTTGTCTCTACACGCAGCGAGTATTCGTATCAGCAGGAAACTGTCCCATCTGAGAAACGCTTTGCGAGGATGTGCAGAAGTTGGAATTGTACTATATCTGCAAAGGTCAATTTCAATCCTGTGCGAAAATTCTTAGAAGCGAGTCTGGAACATGGTGCGAAAAAGGACAAGACATAATAAAAACAGTGTGAGATAAAGGAGGTCATCATGGGAACACATTTGTCCGGGCTATCAATGAAAGAGGTAGAGGAGCGCAGAAGAAATGGAGAAGGAGGAGGAGACTTTGGAAACGCATCGAAAAGCAGGAAGAAAATTATAAAAGAAAATATCTTTACATTGTTTAACTTTTTAAATTTTCTGATTGCTGGTTTTTTATTTGCAGCAGGGGCGTACACAAATCTGATCTTTTTGCTGATTATCATTCTCAATATTGGAATTGGAATTGCACAGGAGCTAAAAGCCAAAAAACTGGTGGACGAACTGTCGGTTTTAAACCGTCCAAGAGTCAAAGTTTTACGGGAAAATCGTATGTATCAGACAGATCCTAAAGAACTGGTAAAAGATGATCTTATGGTATTAGAGAGCGGAGATCAGATCTGCAATGATGGAATTGTGGCGGAAGGAAGCATGGAGGTCAATGAGTCTCTTTTAACAGGAGAAAGCGATGCAATCCTGAAAGAAAAAGGAAGCCATCTTCTCTCCGGAAGTTTTGTGATTGGAGGAAAAGCGTATGCGAGAGTGACTCATGTGGGCAAAGAAAATTATGCCAATCAATTGACAGAGGAAGTAAAAAAAGAAAAAAAGACAGAATCAAAGCTGCTAGGTTCTATCAGAAAAGTGACGCATGTTACCAGTTTTTTAATTATTCCGCTTGGAATCTTATTGTTTTTGGAAGCAACAAGATTAAGACAAGATTCTTTTGAGGAAGCAGTGATATCTTCTGCGGCAGCACTGTTAGGAATGCTTCCCAAAGGACTTGTCCTTTTAATTTCTGTCTCACTGGCAACAGGTGTGATCCGGCTTGCTAAAATGAAAATACTGGTACAAAACCTGTATTCTCTCGAAAATCTGGCATATACAGATGTGCTGTGCCTGGATAAAACAGGGACCATTACGGATGGAAAGATGCAAGTATCCTCGCTTATTCCGATATCACGACATCAGACGGAAAAAACAAACTTATTAATTCAGTCGTATCTGGCAGCAAGTGATGATAAAAATGCAACATTTACAGCACTAGAGCAGAAGTTTTCCAAAAAAAAGTTTTATCAGCCAATTTATAAGATTCCATTTTCTTCAAAAAGAAAATGGGGAGCTGTAAGTTTTAAAAATGAAGGAACGATTTTTATCGGCGCGCCGGAACGTATGATGAAAAAAATCCCAGAAACAATAGAAAATGAAATGAAAAGAGGACGCCGTGCAGTTGTCATAGGATATTTCAGTGAAACGTGGGAACATACAGATATGCTTCCGGACCATATGAAACCGTTGTATGGGGTGATTTTGGAAGATCATATCAGGGAAAATATAAAACAGACTTTGGATTATTTTACAGGAGAGGGGGTAGAGATCAAAGTAATTTCAGGAGATCATATCAGTACTGTTTCTGTGACAGCCAAAAAG
>CALWCS010000098.1 GCA_944376425.1 uncultured Lachnospiraceae bacterium
TTCCGAACCTGCTAATTCTTCCATTGCCTTTTATCAGCTTTTGTCAGGTTCTCATCCTGCCGCTTATTACGATGCCGTGATCGAGCAGTCCTTTGCCGATCTGTTAGGGCTGAGCATCGGAGATGCAATTGCCTGCGCGGGAAATAACGGTCAAAAAGAAGTTTTTACAGTCTGTGGGATTGCAGATACAAAGGAATGGACGAGTACTTCCTGTCTGTACGTATCAAAAACGTATGCCGACCATGGAAGTCTGCTCTCTGATGTTTCTTATGCACTTCGCGTCCGTCTTTGCGAAACGTATGATAACAATTCGGAAGCGAATGAACTGCTTTTGCGTCAGATTGGAGAGGAACATTCCGTATCTTCCTCTGATATTGTCATCCATTATCCTGCTTTGTACTCCAACCCGCTTACCTTTACGCATCTGTCTCTTTATTTCTTTTTAGATCTGATCTGTCTTAGCATTGGTATTCTCGTCATTTACAGTATCTTTTCTCTCTCTGTCATGGCAAGAATTCCTGAATTTGGACAGATGAGTACACTGGGAATGAGTCAAAAACAGCTTTCAAAAATGGTTCGCTACGAAGGCAGGTTTTTATGCCTTTTTGGTCTGATTCCCGGAATTTTGGCAGGAGCATTTTTTTCCTGGCTGATTACCGGATTTTGGACATTTCGGTATTTTTTGTTTTTTTCTGTCTTTGTATTTTTGATTTCGTACCTGTTTATTATGTTTTGTCTAAAAAAACCAATTAAGGAAGCCTCTTTTGTCTCTCCGATCTCAGCGCAAAAATATGATGGATTGGAATTAGACAAAAACTTTTTCAGCCGTTCTTCTCATCAAAAACTGACTCCTAAAGTCCTTGCTCATATGAGATTTTGTAAAGAGAGAAAAAAATCCTTTTTTGCTATTCTTTCCATGATTGTAGGCGGAAGCCTGTTTTTGCTTGGCAGCACTTATATTGCTTCTGTTGATATGGAAAAAATGGCACGCCGTGGTTATTTTCAAGATGCTGAATATCAGATCCAGTATGCTTCAGACTATCAGGATGTTTTCCCAGAGACAGAGTTGCTTGATTTTCAGAAACAGAATATTTTAAATGAAGAACTGATCGAAGAATTATATGAAATCCCCGATATCGCCCATGTCATCCCTGTTCATATGGAACAAGTCAGCTATGACTATGAAGGTATCACAATGGTTGAGGATATGAGTATGGTAACTAAAGATACAATTGCCGAAGCTGCCTCTGCTTTGATGAGCGGCAGTGCAGACTACGAAATGCTGGTTCGCGAAAATGGTGTGATCTATACCGGTTCCTACTATGAGATCCCTTTCCAGGTTGGAGACGTGATAACGTTAACATACTATAATGGGGAAAACTATACGCAACAAAATGTTTCGATCGCAGGAATTACAGTCCCTGAATATTTCAGCGACCACATTACGCAAGGAACCTTCCTTGCTCCAAAAGAACTGATGGAAAAAATGTTTCCCGGAATTAATACGACAAAATACCTTTTTGTGCAGACAGTCAACCATATTTACAATGAATCCATCGATCATGCCGTAAAAGCAGTCGTGTCCCGGCATGACTTTATCCGTGTCGATACCTTTTCAGATTACTATCAAGAAATGATCCGTCAAAACCAGATTTTGATTGTTCTGATTGTTCTTGGCTCTTTTTTCGTCATACTGTTTGGATTGATCAATATTTTAAATACGATGATCTCTGCCATGCTCTCGCGTGACACGGAGCTTGCACTTTTGGAAGCTGTCGGAATGGAAGAAAAACAGATTAAAAAGATGCTGGTCTATGAATGTCTTCATCTTTGTATCCCTTCTGTCCTTTTTTCTCTTTTGCTTGGAGGAATCGGAGGTTTTCTTTTAATCCGTCTGCTTTTTCAAAGTCAGATGACGTATCTGACCTACCATTTTCCTTTTGCAGCAGCCTTGCTTTATGTTTTCTTTGCCATTTTGGTTCCTGTCGGTGTTGCTTTAAGTCTTAACCGCCGCTTTCGTAAAAAAGATCTTATGAGTCGTCTCAAGGGGAGTGATTAACTCTTTTCCTCCCCTTTTTCTTATCTTATGATGTTTCCATTTGATTCGGCAGGAAAACAGAAAAAGCAGTCCCTTTCTTTTCTTCTGATTTCACTTTGATATAACCGCCCTGCTGCGTAATGATCTCTCTGCTTAAATACAGTCCGATCCCCACTCCTTCTATCAGGTGGACTTTTCCCTCTCTGTAAAACCGCTTGAAAATATCCTGATAATGTTCTTTACTGATTCCAATTCCTGTATCTTCGATTTCAATCTTTGTAAATAGTTCCCAAGGCTCTGCTGTGATTGATATTTTTCCTCCCTCCGGCGTGTATTTCACTGCATTATCCATGATATTAAAGAGCGCCTCTGCTGTCCATTTTGCATCATGCGGCAGCATAAGCTGTTCGTCACAGTCAATCTCAATCGTAATCCTTTTCTTCTCTGCGGCGGAAGATATCTGCATCACACCATGCAATAAAGTATCCAAAATACGTGCCGGCTGGATTTTTAAAGAAATCAGATGACTCTCCAGCCTTGACATTTTTGCCAGCGCTTCCACTAAAAATTCCATCTTTTCTACCTGACTGGAAATGGCACTTAAAAACTGTTTTCTCCGGCTGCCATCCAGATTCTCATTTTCTAACATGGAACTGTACATCGTCAGATTCGCAATCGGTGTTTTAAGCTGATGAGAGATGTCTGAAACCATCTGCTGAATTTCTTGTTTTTGGTTTGTCTGCCTTGTCACTAAAGAATGCGTAATATCAGAAAGCTTATCGAGTTTCATCTGTATTTTAGACGAGAGGGTGTCCTCTTCTTCACTGATCTGAGGAATTTCCCCGTTGATCAGAGTATCGATACACCGACATACAAAGTCAGAAAATTCCAGCACCTGTCTGCGCAAGGTATGCCACAGAGCGATACTGAAAAATCCCAGGCAAACACTGACTCCAAAACATACTATCTTTTCTTGCTGTCTCATTTCTGACTGATACACAAATAAAGCAAAAATAACGGTCACAGCCAGACCGGTTATGAGAATGATCTTATCCATTTGGTCTTTTATCTTCCCTCTATTCATCCATCTCACCAATCCATTGATATCCCATTCCGTAAATCGTCTTAATATATTTATACTGATCGTCCGATATTTTTGAACGCAGACGGCTGATATTGATTGTCAATGTATGTTCGTCTACAAAATTTCCTTCATTGTCCCAAAGTTTTTCAAGCAGCAGTGTCCGCGTCAACGCCGTATTTGGATTTTTTACAAATACATACAGCAATTTAAATTCCGTAGGAGTCAGAGTCAGTTTTTCTCCACATTTTGCTACGGTATGATTTTCAAAATCTATCGTCAGATTTCCGCACTGATAAATATCTGTCTTTTCTCTCCCGCTGCTTCTTCTTAAAACAGCATGGATTCTCTGCATCGCAATCTTAACATTGAAAGGTTTTGTGATATAATCGTCTGCTCCTAGATGAAATCCTCTCATGATTTCTTCGTCCAATTCATGTGCTGTCATAAAAATCAGCGGTTTCTGGTTATAATTTTTTATTTTTTCTGCAAAATCGAATCCGTTGCCGTCTGGTAAATTGACGTCTAATAAAATCAGATCTATGTTCTGAGATTTTACGTAACCTTGCGCACTTTTTAAATCATAGACAGGAATCGGCTCATATCCTTCGTTTTGCAGATTGAAACAAATTCCTCCATTTAACAGTTCATCATCTTCTACGACAAGAATTTTGCTCATCTTTTTCTCCTCCTGTTTTTTCATCTGGAAAATATTATAGACCATCTTAGATGTTCCGGCAATCAAAAATGTTTCTGCGTGATTTCCATCTTTCTTTTTGCATATAAATACAAAAAAGCAACTGAGGTTTTATGAATTCTTCTATTTCTGATATGATTTTGTCAAATGACTATGCTGATCTGATTATTTCTTACAAGCTTCCTATCGAAGATTTGAGAAAAGAATTTTCCCCATACGGGGTCCAGATTGTAAATGGCAATTATGCCATTCTTCATGTGGAACAAAGCTTAATTCCTCCAAATCTGATCAGTGCTACCGGATATGCCACCACTCCGCGGCTTTATACCACTTTAAATACAACAGCTTTAGAGGAGACTGGAATTCTCCGTGTTCAATCCCAACCGTATCTTAATTTAAAAGGGGAGGGTGTATTGATCGGCTTTATTGATACTGGGATTGATTATCGTCTTGACTGTTTTAAAAACAGTGACGGTACCAGCCGTATCGTCTCTATCTGGGATCAGTCCATCACCGGCAATGATTCTCCTTTTGAACTGAATTATGGCACAGAATATACAAAAGAACAGATTGATCTCGCTCTTTCTTCCTCTGACCCGCTCTCTGTTGTTCCCTCCATCGATGAAAATGGGCATGGCACTTTTCTTGCCGGCATTGCCGCAGGATCAGAAAATGCACAGGCTGACTTTATCGGCGCTGCTCCTAGAAGTTCTATTGCTGTTGTCAAATTAAAACAGGCAAAAGATTACCTAAAAGATTATTTTCTCGTCCACCCGGATCACATTCCGGTCTATCAGGAAACAGATATTATGCTTGGACTCCGCTATCTCTTTTTATTGTCCTCTAAGCTGCGGCTTCCGCTTATCGTCTGTATCGGAATCGGCACAACACAAGGAGATCACTCTGGGAATTCTCCTCTTTGTGATGTAATCGACAATTTTACTTCCGCCTCCGGTTTTTATGTCTGCACAGCTGCGGGAAATGAAGCGGGAAGATCCCATCATTATTTCGGCAGTCTCTCTTCTCCGCAGCAAGAAATAGATGTCGAACTGCTTGTCGGACAGAACGACACTGGATTTTGTCTGGAATTTTGGGCACAGTCTCCTGAACTTTACTCGATTGGTCTGACTTCTCCTCTAGGAGAGACGATTGCTCCATACTCCGTTCGTCTTGGGCAGTCCATGCGATTTTCCTTTCTGCTTGAGAAAGCAGTCGTCGATATGACGTATGAAGTTGTAGAACTCCGTTCCGGAGGTCAGCTTATCTTTCTTCGCTTTCAAGATCCTACTCCTGGTATCTGGAGATTGAAAATCCGTAATTTGATCTATATCAACGGTATTTTTCATCTTTGGCTTCCCATCACTGGTTTTGTCTCAGATGATACGGTTTTTCTTGCTCCTAACCCGGATACTACGCTGACTTCTCCTGCCGATGCGGACACTGCCTTAACTGTGTCTACGTATGATTCTTACCAAAACAGCCTATTTATCAACTCCAGCCGCGGTTTTACCAGAACAAATCAGATCAAGCCAGATATCGCAGCTCCTGGGGTCAATATCTATGGACCAGTCGCACGAAACCAGTTTTCTGTCCGGACTGGGTCTAGCAATGCCGCTGCTATTACAGCCGGAGCTATGGCTCTGCTCGTAAACTGGGGGCTGACTCTTACCATTCCCCGGACCTTCTCCTCAGCTGAAGTAAAAAATTATATCAAACGAGGAGCTATTCGGTCTGATCTGCTTTCTTATCCGAACCGGGAATATGGCTTTGGAACGCTCAATCTTTATAACGTCTTTTCCACTTTTATTTAAGTCATGCTGCTCTCCTAAAACTGCCCTGAAAAAGCACGGTTTTTGGGCTGGAAACAACATCAAAAAAATTTTTTTAGAAAGAGGAACCAGAACATGCCCTGCCTCATATGTTAAAGTGTAAATAAAAACTTGGAGGTTTTTCATATGAGTGATTTAACAGCAACAAACTGCGGATGTGGATGCGATACGGCAAATTCAGGATGCGGATGTAATATCCTGTGGCTTTTACTTCTCCTCTCCTGCTGCGGCGGAAATTCCTGCGGCGGTAACGGATTTAGCAGCGCATTCTCCGGCGATAACAGCTGCTTACTGGTTATCTTGCTTTTGTTCTGCTGCGGTGGAAGCAATGGCTTTAGCGGTAACGGATGCTGCTAATTTGAATCGTCATAACTGCCATATTCCCTGCGATCTTTGAATATGGTTTAGGGCTGCTTCCAAAAGAGGCAGCCCTTATTTTATTCATTTTTTTTGTCTTTTTTTGTTTTCTGTCCATTCTCCTTTTCTTGACGCTGTTTCTTTTTTAAATCTTCTTTTCTTTTTTTCATGCACTCGTCATCTATCTCATAAAATGCATTCCCATCAATCACAAAATGGCTCGTCATTTTTTTCCTTCTTTCTTCTATTTTTTTTATTATATGTCTTTTTTTTATTTTGGTCATATCGCCTCTTTTTTGTGCATATAAATATGTGAAAAAGAAAAAAGGATTGCACGATGAGTCAGGTCATACAATCTTCTCCACAGACTGCCATCGACCAGATTGCCAATGAAGGACATTTAAAACTTTTAAAAGCAGCAATCCCATATGTTCGATCTGACAGTCAAAAATCCCTTGCCATCTATACCAAAATTCTAGAGCTTGGCAATATTATCCGTTTTTTTAATCAGCCCTCCCCCGAAATGAGCATCTGTTCCGAAGAGGAGGAAATTACTACGCTCGATATGCTCAACGACATCCGTCTTTTTTGTGATGAATCGGAAAAAGAAATCATTGATTCCTGTATTCATGCCTTTCAGACGGTTCAAAGCTTTTCTGTCTATCAGGAACTTTATCAGAAAGTTTCTTCTGAAAATCAGGACCCCATCGATCTTATGAAAAATTTTTTGACGCCGGAACAGCAGGCTATGTTTGAAACATATCAGACCATGTTCAAAGCGTAAAACATCATAGAAAGGAAAATCAAAATGGCTCAAAATAGCTGGATGGATCATCCAAATTTAAAAAATATCGACAAAAAGAAGCTTCAGACACTGTTGGCTCTTACAAATCAAGGCGCCGGGAAAAGCCAGACAGATCTTCTGCCTTTTTTAATGGCCGCTGCATCCCAGTCCAAAAAAGAAGGAGTTTCTTTTTCTCCTGAAGAAATTCATACTATTATTGAAGTCATCAAAGCCGGAAAATCGCAGGAAGAAATTGAAAAAATAGACAGGATTCAAATGATTATGAGCCTTATGAACTCTTCTCACTGATCTTTCCAATGACAAAAAGACAAAGGCCTTGAAAATCTTTTGTCAGATTCTCAAGGCTTCTTTCTTTTTATTGCTCTAAAAGACATTCTCTAAGTAAGATCAATGCGCTGACTGCTGCCCATTCCCGAATTTTATCGCGTTCTCCGTTAAAATGATATTCTTTTACCGTCACTATATTTTTATAGCAACATCCGATATAGACAAGACCTACCGGTTTGCCCTCTACCTGATCTGGTCCGGCAACTCCTGTAACCGAAAGACAGGCATCCGCGCCTGTGATAAATGCACCGTTTTTAGCCATTTCCTTTGCTGTCTTTTCGCTGACCGCTCCGTAATCTTTTAGTGTGCTCTTCTTTACTTCAAGCAGCTTTCTTTTCGCACGATTTGAGTATGTCACAAATCCTTGTTTAAACACCTCAGAAACTCCCGGAACTTTTGTAAGGCGTGCGGCAAGCAGTCCTCCCGTACATGATTCTACGGTTGTCAGACTCATCCCTTTTTCTTTCAGCATACCTATTACCGTATCTTCCAGCGTTACAGATTCATCCACTGTATAGACGCTCTTTCCAAAGCGTTCCTTCAGTTCTTTGACAACTGGTTTTACCATCTTTTTGGCTTCTTTTTCATCTTTTGCCTTTGCAGTGACTCTTAAATGCACTTCTCCAACTTTTGCATACGGTGCAATGGTCGGGTTCGATTGTCCGGCTATTAAGTCCGCAATCTGTGTTTCCACCATACTCTCACCGATACCGCATATTTTGACCATTGCCGAATAAATGATTTCAGGCTGAAGACTGTTTAAATAGGGAAATACGTCATGGTTGAACATTGGAATCAGCTCATTTGGAGGACCCGGGAGCAAAATCGCCACTTTTCCGTTTTTCTCCATAATAATTCCCGGAGCTGTCCCATTTTTATTGTCCAGTACTTTGCTTCCTTTTGGCACAAATGCCTGTTTCCAGTTGTTGTCTGTCACAACCTTACTTTGACTGTTTTTAAAATATTCTTCAATTCTTTTTCTTGTATGTTTATCCTCTACCAAAGGCATCTCCATTACTTTTGCTGCGACTTCTTTTGTCAGATCGTCTTTTGTCGGTCCCAATCCTCCGCTCAAAATCACAATATCTGACCGGTTCAGCGCTGTCTTTAATGTCTCTGAGAGTCGCTCTTCATTGTCTCCAACTGCTGTCTGATAATAAAGCGACAGTCCAAGCAATGCACATTTTTCTGCTAAAAAAGCAGCATTTGTATTTACGATATTGCCTAAAAGAATCTCCGTTCCTACGGCTATTAGTTCCACTACCATTTTTTATTCCTCCGGTTTTTTAATTCTGCATACTTAAAACTTTTTTGTTCTTTACAATATAATCCACCAGTGACACAATCGTCAGAATCAGAGCAAGCCACACAAAGATTCTCTCCAGCACATCAAAAACGCCTCCCAAATCCAAAAGCAGCAAAATAATCATAATCATCTGAGAAATAGTCTTTGCCTTTCCCCAGTAACTTGCTGCAATTACAATTCCATTATCCGATGCGACAAGACGGAAACCGCTGATAATAAATTCTCTCGCAATAATGATAATGACGATCCAGCTTTCCAGTCTCTGCTGGTCTACCAGACAGATCATTGCCGAGCAGACAAGCAGTTTATCCGCAAGAGGATCCATGAATTTTCCAAAATTTGTAACCTGATGGTTTTTTCGCGCAAGATAACCATCCAAAGTGTCCGTCACACTTGCAATGATAAAAATTATAAGTGCAATATATTTTCCGGCAGCACCCATATCTGCCAACGCAAAAAATACAAAAAACGGAATCAGCGCCATTCTAAGTACAGTCAGACTATTCGGTACATTCATCTGCAATCTCTCCTATCAAATCATAATCCAAAGCTCCTGTAACTTTTACTCGTAAAAAATCTCCGGTTACTAATACTTCCTCTGTATTGACAAACAGATATCCATCCACATCCGGCGCGTCTCCATAGGTCCGTGCGACATATGCATTTTCGTCCGCTACTTTTCCCTCCACCATCGCAGTCACTGTTTTTCCTATCATCTCCTTTGCGCGGTCAAAGGCAATTTCCTGCTGTAATTCCATCAGCTGTGCCTGCCTGTCTAATTTTACCTCTTCTTCTATCTGATCCGGCATCTCTGCGGCCGGTGTATTTTCCTCAGCCGAATACATAAAAACACCTAGGCGGTCAAATTCCATCTGATCTACAAATTCCATCAGCTCTTGATGATCTTGCTCTGTCTCTCCTGGAAAACCGGTAATCAGAGTCGTTCTAAGTACAATGTCGGGAATCTCTTTTCTGAGTTTCTCTATGATCTGTATCAACTGTTCCTTCGTGGTACGTCTTCCCATCCGTTTTAAAATATGGTTGCTTGCGTGCTGAATCGGAAGATCCAGATAATGACAGATCTTTTCTTCTTCTTTTATCGTCTCAATCAATTCCTCATAAATTTCTTCCGGATAGCAGTATAAGATGCGAATCCACCGAATTCCTTTAATTTTGCACAATTCTCTCAAAAGTCTATGGAGGCTCTTTTTCCCATACAGGTCTATGCCATACAGTGTCGTCTCCTGCGCCACTAAAATCAGTTCTCTGACTCCATCTTTTGCAAGTTCTTTTGCCTCTTTTAGAAGCCGCTCCATCGGAATGCTTCTGTAGTTCCCTCTAATTTTAGGGATAATACAATACGTACAGTGTTTATCGCATCCCTCCGCAATTTTCAGATGTGCAAAGTGACCTCCTGTCGTCACAATCCGCTTTGTCTCTACTGTCGGAAGACGATCCAGATCCAGACATTCCAACACTTTTTTCCCTTCCAAAACCGATAAAATCGTCTTTCCGATTTCATCATATGTTGTTGTTCCCAGCACTGCATCTACTTCCGGAATCTCATCTAAAATTTCCTGCTGATAGCGCTGTGCCAGGCACCCTGTTACAATCAATGCCTTACACTTTCCCTCTTCTTTGTACTGCGCCATCTGTAAAATAGTCTGAACACTTTCTTCCTTCGCATCATTGATAAAACAGCAGGTATTGATCACAATAATATCTGCTTCGCTCTCCTCATCCGTCATCTCATATCCCTGCTGGTTTAACAATCCAAGCATTACTTCTGAGTCTACTAAATTTTTGTCACAGCCAAGAGAAATAAACAATATTTTCATATAGCTCTCCTTATTTTTCTTTCTAATGCCTTTAATTTTTATTTTACTATCTTCATTTCCAAAAATCAATGAAAAATCAATTCCGCTTGGTAGGATAGTCCGCCCAGCCCTACCTTCCCTTAGGGATCATCTTCTTTTGTGCGACTGATAAAGGAGGATACGGATCATCTTCCATTATTCATCCGTTATCCTCCTTTTTATTCGTCACTTTTCTTTTTTCAAAAATTATCCTCTTTTTTCTTCTGTTTCTTCCAGCCAGTACGCCGTTTCTCCTTGTTCTTTTTCTTTTGAAACTGGATTTTGTTTTTCTTTTTCTGCCTTCCTTCGTTTTTTCAGCATTCTTGTAATTAAAAACATACTCCAGATATTGATCACGCCGTCTGCAAGAATGCTTGCTCCGATCACATAGATCATCACAATTGTGATACGAAACGGATTATAGACAAGCAAAAGTCCTATTCCTAAAAGAATGATTGCAAGGACGAGTACAATCCACCATTTTTGGAATCCCAATTTCTTCAGATCCAAACTATTTTGCAGTTTTACAATGGCTCCAAGCATCAAAATGACTCCAATTGCAAATGGAAGAATCGAGACAAAAATCTGATCATTGACCAGCACAAACAGTCCAAATGCAGTCGTCACAATTCCAGTGACCAAATCCATCTCCATGATGGAGACTACATGGTCTTTTGTGAAATACACTACGATATGGGCAATGCCATAAATAATTCCCAGCACACCCAGTGCATAGCAAAATGTAGTCATAGAAATATCCGGCCAAATCAGCAGTACAATGCCGCATACGACATAAATGACTGACATCAGACAATAGCTTTTTTTAAATCCCTTAATCTCGTCCATGGCTCCCGCTCCTCCACCAAAAGAACTGTTTACTCTTCTGTTTCTTCTTCCGCTACAATTCTGATTTTACCGCTGTTTAACTCTTCCACTGCAATGGAAAGAGGTTTTTTCTTCGACGCATACACAAGAGGTTCCGCACCTGCGATCAGTTCTCTGGCACGCTTCGCGGTGGCCAGAACAATCGAATAGCGGCTGTTTACCACTAACGGTTCTCCCTCCTCTACTCCACTGTTGACTACTTTCATTAAATCGCTGTAAGATGGATGTAACATATTATTTGTCCCCTTTCAAAAATTGACTCATACCGTATTCCAGTTTTTTTCGAAATTCTGTATTTCTGCTGTTTTTTAAATGCTCACTCTGGATTACTGCGTGCACTTCCCTGACACAGGTATCCAGATCATCATTGACAATCAGATAATCATACTGACTCATTCCTTTTGCTTCCTCTGCCGCGCGTTTTAATCGTGAGGCAATCACCTGCTCTGATTCGGTTCCCCGTCCTATCAGGCGCTGTTTTAAGACTTCCGGGGTCGGCGGTACAATAAATAAAGTCAGCGCATCCGGATATTTTTCTTTTATTTTCATCGCAACTTGAATTTCAATTTCCAGAATCACATCTTTTCCCTCGGAAAGTTTTTCTTCTACATATTCCTTAGGAGTTCCATAATAATTTTCTACAAACCTTGCATACTCTACGAAGGCATCTTTTGCAATCATCGTTTCAAATTCCGCCTTTGTCTTAAAAAAGTATTCTCTTCCCTCCTGCTCTCCTTCTCGCGGAGCCCGTGTCGTTGCAGAGATCGACAGCGCATATTCCTGATAATTCTCAAGCAGCTTTTTTACAATTGTTCCTTTTCCGACTCCTGAAAATCCTGAAATTACAGTCAGAATTCCCTTTCTATTCATCTTCTTCACCTCTTGTGTCATATTCCGTTCCAGCCGCCATTCGTTTTGCAATCGTCTCCGGCTGAAGTGCCGAAAGAAGCAGCTGATTTCCATACAAAAAAATAACTGCTTTCGTTTTTCGCCCCTGCGTGGCATCAATCACTCTGCCTTCTTCCTTCGCATTTTGTATCATCCGTTTAATCGGAGCCGCATCAGGATTAATGACAGCTAATACCTTTGATACGTTGACTGCATTTCCAAAACCAATATTAATTAATCTTGCCATGCTCTCTCTTCCTATTCAATATTTTGAATCTGTTCGCGAATTTTTTCGATCTCCGTCTTTAAATCAATTGCAATGTTGCTTGTCTCAAGGTCGTTTGCCTTTGACAAAATAGTGTTTGCCTCGCGGTTCATCTCCTGAGCAATAAAATCCAGTTTTCTTCCGACATTATCTCCTTTTTCCAAGGTATCTTTCATATGGTCGATATGGCTTTTTAACCGCACTGTCTCTTCATCGGTACAGATTTTATCCGCATACAGCACCACTTCTGTTGCAATCCGACTCTCTTCAATCTGCGTCTCAGCCAGCAGCTCTTTTACTTTTTCTTCCAATTTCTGGCGATATCCTTCCATCATCACAGGAAACCGCTCCTGAATGCGTGTCACTTTTTCTGCCATATCATCCAGTTTCAAAAACAAGTCTTCTTTTAATGCCTGCCCTTCTTTTTCACGTGCTTCTACCATCTGCTCTCCTGCTCCGACCAATGCCTTTTCCAAGACAGCCCAGACTTCTTTTTCGTCGATCGTCTGCTCCTCCATAGAAAATACATCCGGACATCTGCCAAGCGTCGATGCTTTGATATCGTCTTCCAACCCGAATTTCTCTGCCATCTGTCGGTAATACTGAAGATAT
>CALWCS010000099.1 GCA_944376425.1 uncultured Lachnospiraceae bacterium
AACTGACCGGATTGACAAATCTGGATGCACTGTATCTTTCTGAGAAAGAGGTGGAAAACCTCTTCAAAAACTGCATGCTACTTGAGTCAGAGTACTAGGTTTTGAGAAAAACGACGGAAGTCAGGTACTATATTTTCTTTTTTTTGTCAATCGTTATTTTTCAAATTGTTGAAAATATTGATTCATTTTATTGTTTTATCAGGATACTAATCATATACTGATTATTCGGAATCGTCTTATGAGTAATATTATTTAATTTAATCAAATCTAAGTCTACCCAGATTTCTTCTGCTGCAACACTAATATTTGCCAGCATGACTCCAAAGTTAAATTCATTAAATTTCCTCCAATTTTTGCCTGCTGACGGAGACTTTTTTGAAAAAACATGAATCCTATTTTCATATACAACAAATCTCCATGGCTGACTATTAAAGCTAGAAGGAGCCAAACGTGCAGCCTCTAAAATCTCTTTTACCCATGTCTTTGGAGATTCTTTAAACACACACAATTCGTTTAGACTCAGCCTTTTAGCATCATAATCATGGCGAACCGTCTCTCCTTTTGCTTTTCCAAAAGCCATTCCTATTACAAAGCACATTTCTTCTTCTGTCTTTTTTGGCGGTTTCCCCATTCCCGCAAAACAGCTCCCGATTCCTCTAGATGTTAAATAAAGACTGATTTGCTGCATAATATATCCTGCATTTAAATCGTACTTTTCTTTTTTTTCCGAATAAATTACGAGATAATAAGGAGCATTCGGGACTAAAAGTCCCTTTAATTTTTCTTTTTCTTTTATATTTTCTAAAATTTTTACTTTTACTTTAATCTCTGGAAACAGTGGCTCCAGATGATCAATAAAAGCTTTCAATTCTTCCAATACTTCCTGATTCAATTCTTCTAACTTATAATGGCGAACTGACTTTCTGACATAAATAGCTTCATATAAATTCATTCTGATCACCTTTTAATTATTTCGTAACATGATTGTAACATGTAACTAGTAAGATTTCCAGTAGAAAAGCAAATTTTTTTCTTTCTATTTTATTATATTTATAATATTAAAAATTTATTTCAGTTACTGTCATTTTAAATGATAAGAGGACTTATCAACTCAATGATCATACCGGCTCCCACACCGATTACATATAAAAGTCCGACTACTTTTAAAAATTCCTTTTTATTTTTCTCTAAACGAAACAAAACGAGCAGCCCAATTCCTGCTCCTACAAGTACTCCTGCCATCATTGAACCTAAACGGATCATCCCTTCTAAATAAAGCTGTGTAATTACCACAGAGGAAGCACAATTTGGAATCAACCCGACTAATCCTGCGATGACTTCTCCAATTACTGGCTGATTTAACATTATATGAGAAATTCGCTCTTCTCCAATCAGTTCAATTACTCCATTTAAAATGGAAGAAATAATAAAAATAAATAAAAGAATCTGAACTGTGTGCTGTACTGCGCTTAGAAATATTCCTTTTTCGCAGCAATGCTGATGATAATTTTCTGTCTTTTCCCCTGTGTCCTCTTTTTTCTTCTTTTTTAAGAAAAAATCTACGGCAATCCCTGCAATTATGCCAATGATTACTTTTAAAATCAAAATCTTTAAAATGAAAAAAATAGGAACTTGTTCTGATATCATAATTGGCAGCATTTCATCTGATGTCGACAGATAAATTGCAAGCAATGTTCCAAGTGAAATCAGTCTTCCTGCATAAAGTCCAGATGCAGCGGCAGAAAACCCACATTGCGGGACAATTCCCAACACTCCTCCTACAATAGGTCCCATTCTTCCGGAATGTTTTACGATCTGTTCTGCCTTCTCTCCTGTCTTATGCTCTAGATATTCCATCAATAGATACGTCAAAAATAAAAACGGAATCAATCTTACTGTATCTACTGCCGCATCCAGCAGTATTTCCCACATATCTTAGCCTCCTTTTTCTGCTATTTTTGGGCTTTTTCGATTTTATCCCAATATAAATGGTAATTCTTTAAAATTGATAATTGTCTTTCTGTCAATCAGTTTCATTGGGTATTCACATTGGTCTAATAAAAGATATTTCTTTTTTCTTTCTTTATGACCAGTATTTCTGAAATTCTTCGTCATGAATTGCAGCTTCCAAATCTTTTTCTGAGACTTTCCATTCTTTTTTTGTGCTGAATTGCTGTCTTGTCAAGGCATTGTTCCAGACCCTTTCGTACAGATTTCTCACCATCCGCACATTTCCGAAATTTCTGTCTCGATAAATTTTATCCGGTATTCCTTTAAAAAAAGCGCGCGCCTTTTCCTCAAACCGTTTTCCATACTCAAAGTCTTTTTGTACCATTTTCATAAAAATTAAAAATAACTCTTCTCTTGCATAATTAGGAAAATGAACGGTATGAGGAATGCGGTCTCTTAGTCCCGGGTTTGCTTCCAGCATCTTTTCAATTTCTTCTGAATATCCTGCAAAAATTACAACTAAATTGTCTCTGTGATTTTCCATCTCTGTCATCAAAGTCAGCAGTGCTTCCTTCCCATAATCTCCTTTTTCCCCTTCTCCTTGATAAAGAGCATACGCTTCGTCAATAAACAGCACTGATCCGTAGGCATCCCGGCACACAGCCATTGTTTTTGGAGCCGTTTCTCCAATATATTTTCCACACAGTTCCCTGCCTGATATTTCAATAAAACTTCCTTTTTTCAAAATTCCTTTTTCATAGAAAATTTTTCCCATGATACGCGCAATACTTGTCTTTCCTGTGCCGGGATTTCCAAGAAATTTCATGTGCATACAGGGATACTCCAGCTCTTTTCCATGCTCCTTGCAATATTTCCAGTTTTCAGCCAGTGCTATAATTTCTTTTACTTTCTTTTTTACTTCACAAAGTCCTTCCAGCTCCTCGAGCATCTCTTCTCCCTTTTTCTCAAACTGTTCCATGCGCTCCGGAAGAATCTCCAAAATGTCAGCGCTCTGAATTATTTTGCTGTCTGTTCCTTTTAAAAAGCTATTCTTTGCCTTTGTATAAATCACTTCATTGACAATTTTTTGGATGGTATTAAATCCATAAAAATATCCGTCTTTTTTTTCCTCATTAATTTTTTCATCGATTATCGTCCAGGTGTCATCTGCCATCTCAAATCCATACAATTTTACCTGTTCATCTAAATATCTTTTATAATCTTCCTGTGAAAACGGAACAATCGAAATTTGCCGAATGACCATCAAATCCATCAGTCCTTTTTTCACACGCTCTAAAATATTTCTTTCCAGAAATGGAACTCGAAAGACAAAGATGTAATCCTCCTGCCACTGATTCATTCTGCGCAGAAGGCGCTTGAAGCGCATTTCTGTTATGTGGGTGATCCAGTCTGAAATATCAATCGATACAATTCCTTTTTTACTCTCTTTAATTTCAGCGATACATGTATTTAAAGGTACTGTATCTAACATGGAATCCGGGGCTTCTAATTTTAATTCCGTAACCCCCATCCCCTTTTCAAACAGCCCCAGTACTTCTAAAAGACGCCATAACAATTTTAAATATGTGCTGAAGCCGCATCCATCGTTGACTGCAAACAGATAATTCTGTGCAAAATAGATTTTCATCAGCTTCATTTTTTTGATCCGTTCTGCAATTCCGACCAGTTCTCTTGTCAGTTCTTTAAATTCAGCTGCTCCGCTTAAATCCTCTATCTCTTTTTGAATTTCATAAAGCGGTTCATATTTTCCAGTCATAATGCGGACTTCATTTTTTTGAGCTGTCATGGTACTGATCATTTCTTCTAAAATCTGCCGTACTTCTTTTTCTTTTTTTTCTGTTTCCAATAAAATTTTACACTTTTTTTGATCAATCTCTAATTTCTGAATTTCTCCAAGCTGCTCTAAGGTCTCTCTGATTTCCGCATGCGGAAGAATTCCTTCTTTTTTAACACGTTCCAAAAATTTTTGCTGAAATGAAACTTCTATTCTGATTAACATCTTTTCCCCTCATTTTCTGATTTTAGCAATATTTTACCTGATCCCAAATTTTCTTCTTTTCTTCATATTTTCTGTTCATCCATTCTACGGCTTGTTCTATTCCCTCCTTTGAAAATGGAAACATCTCTGTTTCTTTTTCTTCTTCTGTCTGATCATATGCTTTTGGTCCTTTCCAAATTTCTGCCTGTATCTGATCCTTTTGTTCTTTCGTGATTTTACTCAGACGATACCTCATCCCACAATAGCTTCCTTTGAAATCAGATTTCTTTAAAAACGGAATCGATATCCATCCTTTTAGACTAATCATTTTTTTCTTCCTCTCTGATCTCCGTTACAAATTTTGCGATCTCATCTATCACTTGTTCTGATACATGCTGTGTTTTCTGGTAATCTGCGGAACCGTTTTCTTTCTTTCCTTCCATAAATAAATGTGTCAGTCCCGGAAACGATACAAATTGGACATTTTGCTTTTCAGCAAGATTTTCCTTCCAAGCATTAAATTCATCCATAGGAACCTGATAATCTTCTTCTCCCTGAAGTATTAAACAGGGTTCTGTGATTTTCTGTGCTTCTTCTGTCACCTGATAGGTTTCTAAATCTTTCCAATACGTCACATACGCACCCATAATCATCTCATTTTCTTCGTATTCATCCAGATGATCTAATTTTTCCAATTCCTGATCGATCATCTGTTTTTGCTGTTTTACCGCGTCAGAAGGCGTTGCCTGCAGGCTGAACAAGAACTCATACTGTTCTTTCATTAAATCTGCAAGTCCGCTTACCGGAGCTGCAAGAAAAATATAACCTGCCGTTTCTCCTTCCTCTAATTTCTGATCAAGCATGGGAATCAGATACCCTCCAAGGCTGTGTCCTGCAACGAAAATCTGATCTGCATCAATCTGCTCTGTATTTTCTAACATTTTTACTGCACTTACTGCATCATCTACCGTTTCTTCCCGTACAGTAAGGTTCGTATCTAATGCCGCTTCTTTTTGATAAACATACGTTCTCTTATCATATCGGTAGGAAGCAATTCCTCTCTGAGCAAGCCCCTGTGCGATATCGCGAAATGGTTTATTATTTAAAAGGGTCTCATCTCTGTCAGAGGGACCGGAACCTTGTACTAAAACTACAGCTGGAAATGGTCCTTCTCCGTCTGGAATCGTCAAAGTCCCTGGCAGTTCCATTCCATCTCCTATTGAAAGTGCAATCTCCTTCTCTGTATAAGGTGCTGCCTCTTCCGTCTCTTTTTCTGCTTCCTGATAAACGGCTGTCAGAACACCGGCAATTTTCCCATCCTGAAAGGAAATTTGAAAATTCAGATTTTGCGTTTCAAACTGACATGGCACACAGACTGTTTCATATCCATACTGTTCTATCACAAAAGGCGTCTCGATCTCCTTTAATGATTTTAAAAGTTTCATCAAACTTTCATAGCTGCTCTGCAAAGTACCGTTTTCCACTAAAGCTGCCATATCTTCTGTATAATCAAATTGTGTCATCAGTTTCTCGTATTCCTGTTCTCCAAGCAGCTTTACGTATTCCTTTGCGATCTCTTCTTTTGACTGTTCCGATCTTGTTACTGTCTCCTTTTGTCCTGTTTCCTGTGCGTATCCCGTTCCAGCTAAAGTACATGCCGCCAAAACTGCCGCGCTGATCCATACGTTCCATTTTCTTCTTCTCATTTAACCCCATACTCCTATCTGTTTTTTTATGTTTACGTTCTACCCCTGAAACGGAGTCGTAAAATATCCCGACTGTGAAACCGGCTCTCCTCCTTCATACAAATGTCTGGTATCTCCTAATACCTGACATCTAAAATAAGCTTCCCCTCTGTTCATTTCTTCTGAGGCAAGGACTGTCACAGAAGTTGGTGCTACAAAAAATCCATGCCATAAAACTGCCGGGGAAGCGCCGATTAAGTGTCCAATAATGGCAAGCATCACTCCTAAATGACAAAAAAATACAACTGTCTTTTCCCGATCTTCTTCATCCGGATTTGTTCTAAGATAATAGCCGCCATGGCGTTCATATCCATATTTCATAAGAAATTGATCGATCCCATCGCAAATTGTCTGATACGCTTTCCCAATGGGCGCTGTCTTCATAAGAGTCGCCTCTGTCCATCGGTCTTTGTCGTAATATGTCGCTTCTTTCGTCCAGTACGATGGTTTTAGATCCCATGGAACCTTCATTCTTCCTAAATCCTCCCGAAAAATTTTCACCGGAAATTCTTCAAGCCACTCATAAATATGAGCGTCTCTTCCTAGTTTTTCCAGAGTGCAAGATGCGGTCGCTTTTGCTCTTCCAAGAGGCGAACAGCAAATCTCTTCTATCTCCCACTTACTTACTCTCTTAGACAGAAGTTCTGCTTCTCTCCATCCTTTTTCTGTTAAAGAATCTTTCTCATAATCAGGATCTCCATGACGTATAAAGATCATTCTCATCTTATCATGCTCCTTCTTTATTCTTTTATTTTTTCGTATTTTTCTTTTATGGCGAACGGATCACAGAGGAATGCTTTCAAATTTTACTTTCTGGTATAATTTCATCACCATCATCTGATCTGCCGGTTTTGTTCCTTCCATTGTCACAGCTGCCGCCGAAACTGCCATTGCAAGCCGAATCCCTGCCTCAAAGCTGATCCCTTCTTCCCAGCTGCTTGCAAGTGCTCCTACCATTCCATCGCCCGCTCCGACTGTCGAGATTACCGGAACTTTCATTCCAGGACATTTTACACAAAAATCAGGCGTTAAAAATACAGCTCCCAATGCTCCCAGAGAAATAACTACAAATCCTACTCCCAAGTCTAAAAGTTCAACGCCAAATTCTGCTGCCTGATTTGCATCCGTAATCTTTTTTCCGACTAGCCCTTCCATCTCTTTTTGGTTCATCTTTAAAAAATCCGGTCTTGCCTGCACTCCCTTTTTCAGTAGATCTCCATCTGCGTCTAAAAACACGCGGGAACCTTTTTTATGGACCATTTCCGTCACTTTTGCATAGAAATCGTTTGGCACGCCATCCGGAACACTTCCCGAAAGAACAAATAGGGTATTCTCATCTGCATATTTTTCTAGTTTTAAAAATAATTCTTCCAATTCAGCATTTAAAATATGAGGTCCTAACTCATTTAACTCGGTCACTTTCCCATCTTTTTCTGCTACTTTTGTATTGATTCGATTATTTCCTTTAATTGCGACAAAGTCCGTCTCGATCTCCTGTTCTTCCAGCATTTTCTCAATCATTCTGCCGCTTCTGCCTCCGATCAGACCAGTAGCAATACTCTTCAGTCCCAAAGCATGGATGGTTTTAGAAACATTAATCCCTTTTCCGCCTGCATCGGTCTTCTTATTTAAAATTCGATTTAATCCGCCTTTTTCTAAATGATCCAGCCAGACTGTTCGATCCACTGCCGGATTCATTGTTACCGTCACGATCATATGTGCCTCCTATTTCTATCCAAAATTTTTCTTTTCATAGTCTTATCACGTATACTTGATAAAAACTTTTTTGTTCGCCGCCTATCGCCGTAAAACACATCTCTCATGAATTATAGTCTATCACACGAGCTTTATTTTCTCAATAGTATGGTCGAAACAAAGCCTTTTTTGTCCGTTTGCGTTTTTTGCTTTTATCCTGTCAGGAAAAGGAAAGGGTGCCGTTTAAGCACCCCGTCATTTTTAAAATCCCATCATCTGTGCCGCAAAAACGACGGCACTTGCCCCAATCGCTACAGTCAACAGGCTTTTTCCAAAATACGCCAGAACAATTGCTGCCACGCATCCTGCCGCTGCACTTACCGCAGTCCCTGTACTGTCGAGTATTCCTGGAAATGTCATTGCAGCCAGAACTGCATACGGTACATAATTCAAAAAAGATTTGATAAATGGATTTTCTATCTTTTTTCTAAAGATTGCCATTGGAAGCATGCGAATCAGATAAGTAATGCCTGCCATGATTGCAATACTTCCTAAAATTCTTCCTGTGTTCATCCAATCTCACCTTCCTCGTTTTCTTCTTTTATCGGAAACAAATATGCTGCAATTGCACTGACTGTAATCGTAATTACAATAATTCCCCATCCTCCTGTCAAAAATTTAAAGATCGGAACATAGGTAAAGATACAGCTTAATGCCACTGCCAAAAGCACGGTAAACAGTACTGCCTTATTTTTTCTTGACGGTGGAATAATAATGGCAATAAACATGCCGTACAATGCAATTCCCAAAGCATTTGTCAATCTCTGCGGCATTAAGGTAGTAATTGCACCCCCGCAAAACGTTCCGAGTGTCCATCCAAGGATCGGTGTACTGATTAATCCTGCCATATAAGCAGCGCTAAGTTCTTTCGGGCGCTGCATCGCTACCGCAAAAATTTCATCCGTAATTCCAAATGACACGGCAAAACGCTGTTTCCATGTCATCTTCTCTTCTACTTTCTGAGAAATGGAAAGCGACATTAAAAAATATCGGATATTAATAATCAAAGTCGTCATCATAAGCTCCACACTGCTTCCGCCTGCCACCATCAGATTTAATCCTGCAAACTGTCCTGCACTTGTCAGATTTGTCAAAGATGTCAGCACCGCTGCCCAAAGCGGGAGTCCCTGTATCACTGCCATCATTCCAAAGGCAAACGAAACTGAAAAATATCCCAGGCAAATCGGTATTCCATGCCGGACTCCCTGTAAAAATTCCTCTTTTTTCATTTCATCTTATATATTTTTCCGTTCTTTTCCAAACATAAAAATATACTGTTCTGCTCTCCTCTCCGTATTTCTATTTGTTCTCTTTTACCTTTTAAGGATGCCATTTGCCTTCTGGCCGTGACATCCTTAAAGTTTTGCGTTTTACAATCTGTATTATATTATCACTCAAGTCATACAATTTCAAGAATTTAAAAAAATTCTCTTTGTTTCTCTTTTTTATATCGCGATAAAGAAAGCCGCAGAAAAAATCTGCGACTTTATGTACAACTTTTTAGTACCTCATTTCTATTTTTTGACTCTCTGATTCAAAGAGTATGGCGTGATCTGGTAGACATAGTAATTAAGCCAGTTTGTATACAAATTGTTCGCATGTGCTCTCCACAGCAGCAACGGACGAATCTGAGGATTGTCTTGAGGATAATAATTTTTCGGCAGCTCAATTTGCAGTCCCTTTCCCAGATCCCGTTTATATTCTCCATCTAATGTCACACGGTCATATTCTGGATGACCCATGACAAAAATCTGTCTTCCATCTTTTGTCATGGCAAGAAATACCCCTGCTTCCTCTGACTCAGCCAAAATAATCAAATCTTTACATGCCGCAATCTCATCTCTTGGTGTCTCTGTATGTCTGGAATGCGGAGCCAGAAAGACATCATCAAACCCGCGAACTAAGGGATATTTCCGATTTTCAACTTTATGCCAAAACAATCCAAACATCTTTTGTTTCAGAGGTCGTTTCTGAATCCCAAAGTGATAATAAGGGGCCGCCTGCGCCGCCCAGCAAAGATGCATCGTTGAGGTCACATTTGTTTTACTCCACTCCATAATTCCTTTTAATTCTTCCCAGTAATCCACCTCTTCAAACGGCATCTG
>CALWCS010000100.1 GCA_944376425.1 uncultured Lachnospiraceae bacterium
TCAGCTGGGGAGGAACAGCGATGGGCATTACGAAAAGCTGCAAAGATAAAAGGCTTGCCTGGGAATTTTTGAAATTTGCTACTTTATCGACAGAGGGAGCGAAAGCTCTTAATACGATTGGACTGATGACAACGGCAAAAGAAGCATACGAAGAAGAACCTGAATTGATCTGTTATCAGAGTGAACTGTTTGGAGAGCAGGATATCGGCAGTTACTTTATGAAAGAGATTGTTCCCGATATTCAGGGAAAAACATTGGCAAAAGAAGATCTCGTGATTCAGCAAAGACTGGATCTGATTTTGAGTGTAATCGCAAAGGATCCTGACGTGACGGCACAAGACGCAATGCAGATGTTAAAAAAAGAACTTCAGGAAGCGGGAATTTCTACCGAATAAAAACAAAATGTACGGAATGTCAGGTAGAAAAAGAAAAGGGAGGATGATAGACTGAAATTACAAAAAAGCAAATAGGAAAAGCGTGTTGTAATTTCAATGAAAAAGGAAAGGGGAAAAGAAAATGAAGAGAAGATTATTGGCAGCCGTACTGGGGCTGGCTGCGATTATCAGTTCGATGCCTGTGTATGCAGCGCAAGAACAAGAAGAGAATCAGGCAGAAAACAGATACGCTGTTACGCTGAACGAAGAAGATGGATTTTATGTAGTACAAAATCCAAATGGGGGTGCAACGTTAAGCTATGGCGTGGATAATGGAATTGAGCTGCTTGAGGAAGAAGAAGACGGTTATGTCTATGCATTTAAAGATTTAAGTAAAGATGGAAAACTTGATATTTATGAAGACTGGCGCAGACCGGTAGAAGAGCGTGTAGAAGATTTGGCAAATAAACTTTCTATTTTCCAGATGGCAGGATTAAAACTTAATGGCTATATCAGTCCTCCGGCTGATGAGGAAGGAACGCCGCAGTCTTACCATATAGCGGGAATTACAAATAATTTTATCCGTTTTATTAACTATGGCACGCAGAGTCATTATGAGACATCAGTTAAATTTAATAATAATTTACAGCGTCTGTCGGAGGCATTGGATTGGGGAATCCCAATCAATCTCTGTTCAGACCCGAGAAATTCTGCTCTGAGCTATGAAGAGGCAATGGCAAGTGATATTCAAGGGGCAGGATGGCCGACGAATCTTGCTATGGCGGCAACTTTTGACCCGAGCTGGGCGCTTTTATATGGTCAGGCATGTTCAGATGAATACCGTGCGATCGGACTGGCAATGGCAGTATCTCCCCAGATTGATTTAGCGACAGAGCCGCGGTGGAGAAGATTTTCCGGAACTTTTGGAGAAAATTATAAATTGGCTTCCGATATGGCCCAGAATCTGGTTTCCGGTTTCCAAAGTACATGGAGCGGTGTAGGAACGGACAGTGAAGACCTGGGATGGGGAGAAGATTCTATCGTGACCCAGGTAAAACATTATCCGGGAGACGGACCGGCAGAAGCCGGACGTGAGTCACATAGCGTCAGCGGAAAATATTGTGTATATCCGGGAAATAATATGGCAGAACATTTGGCGGTATTTGATGCTGCTTTCCATCTTCCTACCAAGACAGAAAGCTCTAAAGCAGTGATGCCTTCTTACTCAATTGCATATGACGAGTTCGGACCGATTGGTCAACCGGTAGGAAGCGGATACAGTGCATATAAGCTTCAGACACTGCTGCGCGGTGAGCTTGGATTTGACGGACTGATCGTTTCTGACTGGGGAATCAGCGGTGAACTGGGTGCTATGCAGGCAAAACCATGGGGAGTAGAGTATACAAACGATACAGAGTTGACAACTGCTGCCGAACGTTTCCTGGCTGCTTATAAGGCTGGTACCGATCAGATTGGTCTTCCGGGAAATACAATGTATGCATGGCAGGCGTTTAAAGCCGGTGCAGAATTGTACACTACTTATACCGACAATGGAACAGAAATGCTTAACATGGGATTTCCAAATGAAGATGGAACAGACAAGATGATAGAACTGTATCGTGAGAGTGCGCGTCATGCGATTGAAGTTTCTATGTTAATTGGTTTGTATGAGAATCCATATGTGTCAGTAGAGGGAGCAAAAGAAGCTTATCATAATGAAGAATATTGCAGGCTTGGATATGAAGCGCAGCTTGCTTCCGTGACAATGCTGAAAAATAAAGGAAATATTATTCAAGACCGGACACAGTCTGATACAAAGCCTACGGTGTATATTCCGATATTATTGGAAGCTTCCCAGACAGAAACGTCAATTGATCTTGAAAATGCAAATGCAACAGGAGAATGGGCAAAATTTGGATTTGCAAATGCAGCTTTTTCTGGATATGCAGTAGATATCGAGGTAGCATCCAAATATTTTAATGTTGTAACAGATACCATCCGAGAAGGCGCTGACATGGAAAATCTCAAAGAAGAAGATGTCATTCGTCTGAATGATTTCACAGACGTTGATTTCGCTCTGGTTTCATTGACGAATCCGACAGCGATCAGCGGCTATGAAGCAAGTCTGAGAAATCTTGATCCGGAAAACGGAGAATTGGACAATGGATATTATCCGATTTCTCTTCAGTATGGAGAGTATTATGCAGATCCGGAAATTGTAAGAGAGTATCCGATTGCGGTGGATCCGATTGAAGAGCTGGAGTGGACACAGGCAGGAGGAGAGAGAGGACGCTCTCGATATTATGGAGGAAAAACGACGCCGGCAGCAGAAAATTATAATGAGCTTCAGACTGTATTGGTGACAAAAGAACGAATCGGAGATCTTCCTTTAGTTGTCTATCTTTCTACTTCCAATCCAATGTGCTTCTATGAATTTGAACCGCAGGCAGATGCAATTGTAGTAGGTTTTGGGGTATGCCTGGACGCAGCTTTGGAAGTAATTGCAGGACAGTATGAACCGAATGGTCTGCTTCCGATGCAGATGCCTGCTGATATGACTACAGTAGAACAACAGTATGAAGATGTAGCAGGAGATATGATCTGTCATGTAGATACAGAAGGAAATGAATATGATTTTGCTTTTGGAATGAACTGGAGCGGCGTAATTGAAGATGAACGCGTAACAAGATATCAATAAGGATTTTCTTGTTTTCAGTAGAAACGAAAAGATAAACAATATAAGAAAAAATCAGCACAACGAGTGAAAAGCAAAACCTGCCGCGGCAAAATTTTGCTGCGGCAGAAGATCCAATGAAACGTTTTAGTCAAAGCCGATAAATAAAGGGAATCATCTGATAAAAAATTTAAAATTTTTATCAGGGATTCAGAAGAAAAAATGACAAAATTTTCACATAAAATAATAAATTTCCATTCTTTTCTTTAGCTTTTATTTTTCCTGATCGGTATGATCTGTTTATATTGACAAATCATAGTTTTAATGTTATTTTCTAAATAAGAATTTTAGAAAGAGAGGAAGGAAAAATGAATCAGAGATATCAGTCAGCGATTGCCTTTTTCGGTATAGTAATCATCTGTATTTTACTTCCTTTTAATATATTTTTGGGAGATACCAAGGTGTTTGCGCAGAATGAAGCGGAATTATACGGAACCTCTTATTTTGAAGGACATGTATTGAGTGAAGAAAAAAATGCCGTATATTTTCCAGATTACATACGAACAGAAAAAAACGCAGCAGTGATGAATCGATATTCTGATAAGAATACCGTAAAAAATATAGTTTTATTTTTATCATTCTTTTTTAGTACAGAAAGCTTCTCTTCTTTATCATTTTGGAAGAGGGCGTTTTTTGTGTGCTATCAATCTTATTCATTTCGTTTAGCACGGTTCTTGTGCGATCTATTCACCAGGCAGGAAAAAGATGGAAAAAAGAAAGGTTTTGTATTGGCATAATAAAATGAAAATAAGGAAAAATTATCAGAAAGGAAAATAAATTGACATAATATAGGTTGCTCTTGCAGTGATCTTTCTTTTTGTGTGCCCTGTTACTGTTTTGAATCTGTTTTGAAAGAAAAATTTTTAAACTATAATGGGAAAAAACAGAAACAGTGCAGGGAAAGATAGGGTTAAATAAAAATGAAGCGTTTGAAAGAATATTTACAAATTCAGCCGCCAGGACGTCTGATTACTATGGGATTTGCAACAGTAATTCTTATTGGAGCGCTAATTTTACTGATGCCATTTTCGGTAAAAGAAGGAGCAAGTGTCTCATTTATAGATGCACTGTTTACTTCGACTAGTGCAGTCTGTGTGACTGGACTGATTGCAATTGACACGGCAGATCATTTTACTGCTTTTGGGCAGGGAGTTGTAGCTGTTTTAATTCAAATTGGTGGTTTGGGTGTAACCTCTGTAGGAGTAGGACTCATGATTGCAGCAGGAAAAAAAGTCAGCCTCAGAGGCAGAGTTTTAGTCAAGGAAGCATTGAACGTGGACAGCTACAGAGGAATGGTACGTTTAGTAAAGGCGATTCTGTTGATGACATTATGCTTTGAGGGGATTGGAGCAATTTTGAGCTTTACTGTTTTTGTTCAGGACTATTCTCCGTTGCATGCTCTGGGAATCAGTCTGTTTCACTCAATTGCTGCGTTTAATAATTCAGGATTTGATATTTTGGGAGGACTGCGAAACTTGATTCCGTACCAGACCAATGTTTTTCTAAATTTAATTACATGTTTTTTGATTATTTTTGGAGGACTTGGCTTTCTGGTTATTTTAGATATCATAAAGCAAAAAAGATTCCGAAAACTATGTCTGCATTCGAAAGTCGTAATTACGACAACGATTGTATTATTAATAGCGGGAACTCTTCTGTTAAAAGCTACGGAAAATATTTCTTGGCTGGGAGCCTTCTTTCATAGTGTTTCGGCAAGAACGGCAGGATTTTCCACTTATCCGATCGGACAGTTTACCAACGCCGGACTATTTGTACTGTGTATTTTGATGTTTATCGGAGCTTCTCCGGGGTCAACAGGAGGCGGAATTAAGACAAGTACATTTTTTGTGCTGTTCCAGGCAACGAAAAGTATGTATACGAAAAAATCAGTGGGTGCTTTTCACAGAAGTATTTCGAAGCAAAACATTTCAAAAGCAAGTATGATTACAATCCTTTCCGGTGCAGTTGTCTGCACAGCAACTTTTTTTATGTGTATGTTGGAACCGGAATATAGTTTTATTCAGAATCTTTTTGAAGTGGTGTCAGCATTTGGTACGGTGGGATTGTCTACCGGTATTACACCTGAGCTTTGTGTGGCAGGAAAAGTTGTAATTATTATTGTGATGTTTATTGGAAGACTTGGAGCAGTTACTCTACTTTCCATTTGGATTAATCATCCCGAACAAAATGCACGGTATACAGAAGAGACGATTGCAATCGGTTAAATTTTATTTACAGAAGAAAGGAAATCAGTTATGAAATTAAACAGAAAAAAGAATCAAGAGGTGACCTCATTCGGTATTATCGGACTGGGACGTTTTGGAATGGCTTTAGCAATGACGCTGGCAAATTCAGGAAAAGAAGTAATCGTAGTAGACAGAAGCGAAAGTAAAGTGAAAGAGATGCGACCATATACGGACTATGCTTTTGTAGTAGATGATTTAAATATGGAGACATTAAAGGAAATCGGAATTCAAAACTGTGATGTGGTGATCGTATGTATCGGGGAAAAGATGGATATCAGTATTTTGACCACGATGCGTGTCATTGAAATGGGAGTTCCTCATGTAATTTCAAAAGCAATCAGTACGGAACAGGGAACAGTATTAAAGAGAATAGGAGCTGAAGTTGTATATCCTGAAAAAGATATGGCTTTTCGTTTAGGAAAAAGACTGGTATCAAATAATTTTTTGGATTATATCTCTCTTGATAACAGTATTGAAATAAGACAGATAAAAATAGCAGACAGTTTGGTTGGACGCAGCATCGAGGAAATAGAAATTCGTCAGAAATACGGGTTGAATATTATAGCAATCGAAAATGAAAATGTTACGACAATTGAAGTGACTCCAGATTATCGTTTTAAACAGGATGACATTATTGTTGTAATTGGAAAAATTAATAATATGGATGAATTTGAAAAAGACATGTAATCTGAAAGCGAAAGGAGTTTGCTATGGAGATATCATTTTTATCTTTCTGGAAAGAAATAAGCGCAAGTCCAGTACTGGCAGTTACCGTACTACTTACATTAGGAGTAATTTTTGTAAATGGATGGACAGATGCCCCAAATGCAATTGCAACTTGTATCACTACCAGATGCATGGGAGTTCGGTCAGCAATATGGATGAGCGCTGTGTTTAACTTTCTGGGTGTATTTGTTATGACACAGATCAATAGTTCTGTCGTATCAACAATCAGTAATATGGTAGATTTTGGAAATAATACTCAGGAAGCTTTAATTGCTCTTTGTGCAGCATTGCTGTCTATTGTGATATACAGTGTAGCAGCTTCTTTCTTTGGAATTCCTACAAGCGAAAGTCACAGTTTGATTGCAGGGTTGTCTGGAGCGGCAATTGCAATTCAGCAGGGAATAGGCGGAATTAATGGAAGCGAATGGGTAAAAGTACTGTATGGATTGGTACTAAGCTTGGCTCTGGGATTTTTGAGCGGATGGATGATATGTAAAATCATCACATGGATTTGCTATGGATTGGACCGGGTTAAGGCAAACCATTTTTTTGCAGGTGCACAGATTGCAAGTGCGGCTGGAATGAGTTTTATGCATGGAGCACAGGACGGACAAAAATTTATCGGTGTATTGTTTTTAGGACTTGCCTTTTCAAATGGACAAAATTCTGTCAGCGGTATGCAGATTCCTGTATGGATGATGCTCCTTTGCAGTATCGTAATGGCTCTTGGAACGAGTGTGGGAGGAGAAAAAATTATTAAGTCTGTAGGAATGGATATGGTGAAACTGGAGCGATATCAGGGATTTTCCGCTGATATGGCAGGAGTATTCTGCCTGCTGCTTTCGAGTCTCTTTGGAATTCCGGTATCCACCACCCACACGAAAACGAGTGCAATTATGGGAGTCGGTGCGGTTAAGAGAATTTCTGCTATTAATTTTGGAGTTGTAAAAGATATGATGCTGACCTGGATCTTTACGTTTCCAGGATGCGGATTGATCAGTTTTGTAATGGCAAAACTGTTTATGTTCATTTTTTAAAAACGGAGGAAAAGAACATGGCAAAAAAACAAGATGCTTTTTACTTTGATAATTTTATCTCATGTGCAGAGTCTTCCTGTCAGATGGCACATTTTTTGAAAGAGGTTCTGACAAATTTTAAAGTGGAAGAACTGCCTCAAAAATTGGATGAAATTCATACAATTGAACATGCGGCAGACGAGAAAAAACATCAGATTACAGATAAACTGGCAAAAGCTTTTATTACCCCCCTAGAAAGAGAAGATATCGTTTCGCTCAGTCATCATATTGATGAGATGACTGATAAAATGGAAGAAGTACTGATCAGAATTTATGTCAATAATGTACAGGAAATACGTCCGGAAGCGATTAACCTGCTAAACATCATTATTCAATGCTGTGAGGAAGTCTGTGAACTGCTAAAGGAATTTTCAAATTTCAGACATTCTAAAAAATTGAAAGAACGAATTATAAGAATTAATTCTCTTGAGGAAGAAGTGGACAGACTGTTTATTTCCAGCATGAGGAAACTTCATATTGAAGGAAAGGATACTCTTCACATCATTGCATGGAGAGAAATTTATACTTATCTGGAAAAATGTGCAGATGCCTGTGAACACGTCGCAGATGGTGTAGAAAGCGTAGTGATGAAAAACTCGTAAAATTTAAAAGAGATTTTGAAAAGAAATCATATTGAAAAAATAGAAAAAATCCTGCAAAATAACCTCAAATCGGCTATTTTGCAGGATTTTTTCTCTGAAGAGTATTTTAACTGCTGATTTCTTTGATCTGTTCTTTTGCCTGAACAATGGATTCCTCGTTTGGAAGAATAACATAGAGATTTTGTCCCGGCATTGAAAAAGTAGGCTGATAAGAGCTGGTTCCGTCTACTGTAAAGGAAGAGACATCCCAAGATTTCCGGTCAAAAATTTGCATTTTGATAAGAGAAAGAATTTGATTTTCCGGCATATTCGTATCAAAACTTCCTGCAATGGCATTCATGACAGCAGGATAATTTTTTAAAATTGCCGGAGAACTGCATTTTTTAAGAACTGCCTTGATGACTTCCATCTGATTTTTTCCCCTCTGGTAGTCACCGATAGCAAAACTGTATCTCTCTCTTGCAAAGGCAAGTGCTTCTATTCCAGTCAATTCATTATAACCTTTTTGATAATCTCTAATGTTTGGAACAGAAAAATCGTACTCAGAGTATACTTCTATTCCTCCAAGAGCATCAATAATATTTACAAAACCACTGAAATTCATTTTCAGATAATAGTCGATCTCAATATCATAAAGCCGCTTCAAAGCATCCATAGAAGATTCAATTCCGTAAATTCCGGCATGAGTCAATTTGTCTTTTGCACCTTGTGTTACATCAAAGTCCACATAGTAATCTCTTGGTGTAGAAAGCATAAGAATTTTATCGGAGCGTGTGTTGATAAAGGCGAGGATATTGACATCACTTCTTGAGCGTGCGTTGATATCTCCGTACGTATCAATCCCACTGATATATACGGTAAAGATTTCTGGAATTTCTTGTGGAACAGACTCGGAGCCAGAGACAGATTCTTCTTCCTGAAAACTGAAAGAATCAATTTTTCGGATTCCTTCGATAGTCCATTCATATCCTTTCGCTTCGGCAATACTTTCCGCGTATGCCTCTTCCAGAATAATAGCGTTGACTTTTTGATCATTTAAAGCGTCTGTAAGAGAAAATACATTCTCAAATTCTATGACATTTGGTCGCTCTTTTAAAAGATCTTCAAGTGTAAATAGGAGTCTGTCCGCTGCTTCCGAATCATAGGACGAGCTGATGCCATAGGAATATCCAATCGTATCTTCAATACTTTGAGCACTGTCCTTTTGAAGTACGTATACAGAAAGAATTGTTTTTGGAGCTTCCTCTGCTGTCGTGACTTCTTTTAATGTCCGCTTCATAACAGAAATATAATAAAAACCGGTCAAAAGCAAAGCAATCAATATCACAGCAAAGACTGTAATTACAATAGATAGGATACGTTTTTTTTTCATTTTATCACCTTCTTGCTGTCTTTGTTTTTATGATTTTTCAACGGCTTTGTAAACCGAAGGAGTAAGAAAAGAAAGATCCATCAATTGGGATAACCGATTTAACTGAGTCTGAATGCGGCTTTGCTTTTCTTGAATTTCTTCTCCATTAACCTGAAAGTTTAATTCTTTACTGTAGTAGTTTCCGTTATATCGATCATGAAATCCGTCGAAACCGGCCAAAATAACGGTACGAGCACCGCAGCGGTGCAAAAGTTTTAAAAGCATTAATCCGGCATTGTCAGATACCATTTCATCATTATTTGTGTAACAGTCATAGTTGACATAGAGAAAGTTTTTGCTTTCATCTGCCGGAATATTAGAAGTCAAAATTGTTTGAATATGATGAAAATGCGGAATATCCTGTTTTATGATATCCATCCGTTTGTGATTACTGATGAAACAGGCATCGATAGGATATTTTAAATCGGCAAAGTTGACAGAGATAACATAGGGATGTTCTTTTTCAATAAAATCAGAGATGATCTGAGCGTAGGCAAGCAGGCTGCTGCCAGGTGCTAAAAGGAGTATTGTTTTCCCTGATATTATTTTGGAAATTTCTTGGACGGTATTGCTGTCATCGATTTTTTTACTCTGAAATTGAGTATAAAGACGTTCAATTAATTTCTGGTCATATAAAATTTTAGAATCTTCAGGAATCGACTGAATGATTTTTTCAATGTCTTTCATAGTCAGTGTCTGTTTATTGATCAGATAGGTGGCATAATTAGGATGGCATACATTGCTCGCTGCAATGTGATAGGGAACAGAATATCCCCATTCATATTCTTTGCGGATCGCAGAAATATACTCATCGTAGACATCCATTATCATGCTTACATCATATTTTGAGGCAATATTTTTATTAATATACTGAGCAATCAGTTCTGTCGGAAGATTTCCGGCACCTCGACCCATTCCGTTCACAGAGGAATCTAAAATCAGATTTCGCTTTGTCTGAATTTTTCCCAAAACCTGGGCATTGGAAAAAGCAAGCTGTAAATTATTATGTCCATGAAATCCGAGATGAATTCCAGGACTCATATTTTCATCAATCAGATAAAAACGATGGGATACTTCATTTCGATACATACTTCCTAGAGTATCCACAATATAAAAAGCATAAGGATTTAATACATTGATCTTTTCAACAAGCTGGAGTAATTCTAAATCGCTGTAAAAAGCGGTTCCGACAGGCTGCATAAAAACTTTATATCCCTTATCCATGATAATTCCTGCCCATTCCATTGCCTGTTCGATTTCTTTTTTATGAAACGTAAGACGAATTCCTTCAATACTAGTTCCATCATAGAGAGATAATTCAGAGGGATGGAGCTCCTTTTCTCCGATAGCAATCATTGCTACATACATAGATTTTCTGCTGTGATTTGGCAGCACAGCGGCAATTTCAGAAATGCTGCTAAATAGAGAGCATTCTTTATCATAAACCATACGAGTTAAAAAACCGCACTCAATGATATCAATATTTGCATTTTCCAATTTGTCTAAAACAGAAAGAATAGTCTTACGTCCAAATTTCCATTCATTAATGTAACCTCCATCACGGAGAGTACAGTCTAATATCTGAATACTCAAAGTTTCAGTTCACCTCTTTCCAATCTGTTTTGGATGATTGATTTTACATATTCCAGATCTTTTGGGGTATCTACAGATAAAGTATGAGCTTCTACAGGAATCATTTTTAGTTTTTTTCCATGTTCTATGAAACGAAGTTCATTGATATCCTCAATTTTTTCAAGAGGACCTTTTTCTGTCTCTGAAAAAAATTTCAGAGCTTCCATTGAGTAGGCAAGTACGCCTAGATGTTTGTAATAATCAAACAAAATACTAGATTTCGGATGGGGAATGGGGCTTCTGGAAAAAAACAGCGCATTTCCTTGGCTATCTGTAACAACTTTAATATTTGTATTATCTACCGCTTCTACTGGAGAATCGATTCTGGTCATCAGATTCACAGCAAAAAAGGATTCTTCTTCATCTGGAATTGCTTTTTCGATGATTTGAGGCTGTATTAATGGCTCGTCGCCATTAATACATAGATAGACATCAGCAGAAACTGTCTGCGCAGCTTCATAGAGACGTTCTGTGCTGGTAAGATGATTCGGGGATGTCATAATACAGGGAATATCATAGTGATCGCAGACAAGCTGAATCTGTTCATGGTCTGTGGCAACATAAACACGATCAATTTTTTTTGATTTTTTGACCTGGCGATAAACCCACCAGATCATAGGACGTCCGCATAGGTCCGCCAATGGTTTTCCTTTCATTCGGCTGGAATCATACCGAGCCGGGATAAAAGCTACAATCCGCATCGTTTTCCTCCTTTCTTATTTTCCAAAAATTTTTGCAATTGCACGGAAAGGTTTTGTGATTTTCCAACAGGTAGAATTTTCGTAGTTATCGACAACAGATTGAATCTGTCGTTCTAATTCACGCTGAAATAGATCCTGAGAAAGCATTCCTGAGTCGATAGAAGCGGTTTTTACGGCAGAGGGATGTTTTGACTGCAATTCACGTTTGTATAGATTCCAATTTTCCATCAGCCGGTCAGACCACATTTTTAATACGGTATCACTGACGAGCTCATATCCTTCGGGAACCGGAAATTCTGATTTTTTGCAGCAGTTTTCTCCGTCTTGCATATCATAGGAAAGAACACTGGGAAGATAGACAGGAATTTCGCCATGGAGCGTTTGTTTTTTTCCGTTAACCTGAAGCTGAAAATGAATGATCAGAAAATCTCTGATCCGTTCTTTTAGAGGTAAAAACGCTTTATTGAAAATATTATCTTTCTCGTACGTTTCTAACAGTGCCTGGATAACATAATGATTCGCTAAAGCACCATAACATCCGGAAGTGATTTGATCAGGATCTTCAAACCCAAAGAAAATTTGGTTAAGGCGTAATTTTTTGAGATTTAAGTTGGGACGGGAATCGGGAGTTACCACAATCCCTCCTTCTTCGAGCAGAAGCTTTAGAGAAACATATTCTTCCGCATAACTCAAATGTCCAGAGTCGATTGCCTGATTGACATTGTCAGGGAGCTGATCTTTGGAATAATAACTTTCGTCTGCAGTGATCAGTTTTGTCTTTGGAAAATGTTCTGTAATTTTTTCAAGATATTCCTGTGGAATTGCTCTTGCAAAATGGACACAGATGATTTTGTCGGGAATCACATCTTTTTTTAAAAAATCAAGAATGGAATGAATCTTCCTGTCTTTTGCAAGGTAAGAGTTTAAAAGAAAATCCTTTTTATATTCTTTCAAAAATTCTATAAAATCAGCTTGAAACAAAACTCTAGACTGAGTCATATTCCAGTAGAGCTGTTTGGCTGTGCAGTAGACAACCTCTTCATGATAATAAGGATCGCTGGTATCTATAAAGTTTCGAAATGCCTGAATAATATCGATCATATTTCCGGAAAAAGTGGTAGAAAGTGTATTTGCTCTTCTATAATAATGATAAAAAGGCTTTTTTACATATCCGATGCGGTGATATCGGGTTACGAGGGAAGGAATCAAGGAGATATCTTCAAACAGCATTTTTTCATATGAATTTTCTTCCCAGATGGATCTTCGAAATAATTTGTTGACACTGTACGTAATGTTGTTGCCATTTGCAATATAGTCGGCAAGATCGAAATTTTCTTTTGGATAAGAGGAGACAATAGAAGTTTTATTTTCCTCTACATAAATAATTTTGACATCACACATTACAATATCAAGATTTTCACCGGATGCTTTTGCATACATTTCTTCATACATTTCAGGCTCTACGGTATCATCGGAATCTAAAAATGCGATATATTCACCTGATGCAACACGAATACCTGTATTTCTTGCTATTCCAAGTCCCTCATTTTTTTTATGAATGACGCGAATCAGCTCTGGATACGCTTTCTCATATTGATCGCAGATCTGGGGAGAGGTATCCTGGCTTCCGTCATCTACTAGAATGATTTCTTTTTCTTCCAATGTCTGAGCGAGGACGGAATCCACAGCACGCTCAAGATAATTTTCTACTTGATATACAGGAATAATGACTGAAACTTTTATTTTACTGTTCATCATGCCCTCCTAGATATTTAAGAATACTCCTCAGTTCGTATATCGTTTCCGGAACATAATAATTACTTCCGGCAAACTGTCTGCGAAATTTACGCAGATAGCGTTTTAAGATTTCATCTTCTTTCCAGAGAACTTTTCCTTCAAACAATTGATACAGCATGATAGTATTCATATCGATGCCGAAAACAATTCTGCCGGTCAAAGCAGCATTAGAGCAGACAGTAATCATAGTCAGATTTTTTGGATCTTCATTTAGAAGAAACAGTTCCCATGGAATGTTTTCGGAATATCTGCGCGTCAGTCCTAACTGAAAGGGAATATTTTCAGGGTTCCTTGGATGAGGTTTTACAATGAATCTGCTAGAACCGACCGTGTGCTGACATTCGCTGATCAAAGCAAGATCATTCGTTTTTAAACCTTCTGCACGGAAGGATTGTTCCAGAAAAATAAAATCGGCATACCGCTGAGTTCTTTTATAATTAAAAATATAGTTTAAAACTTCTTTCAATTGTTCGTTATCACGTTTGATTTTAGGAAGAGCACGATTTGGCAGACGATCTCCTCTGATGGCCAGCTGAGGCTCATAGAGCAATACCATTTTTACTTTATCTTTAATTTTAGATGCCTCCGGATGAAGATTAAGAGGCGTACGGTCTTGCCTGAGATAATCGATCACATAAGAAGAAAAACCGTCTTCATAACAGATAAAATCACAGGAAAGACGGTAAAAATAGCAGGCAAGCATTCTAGTAAAGATATCAAAATTTGCAAAATAAATTTCAGAATAGATCGAAAGCTCTTCGCTTAAAATCCATTTTAAAAGTCTGGAGACATTTTCAAAGCCTTCTGAAATTTCTGCTTCTTTTTCAATTATATATTTTCGGTTGAGCTCTTTAATATTGCCAAAAATCACACGTTTAAATAACTTAGTCTCATTTAGACGCGGCAGATAATCTTTTAATGCAGCTGTAATATCTGTGATTAAAAGATCAACATCGTAATCTTGCAAGATGGTTTGTCTCATATGCACGGCTGTCAGAAGCTGGTATACAGAATTAGCAATGATTAGCTTTCTTTGGTTTGGCATATACTTCCCTCCTTATTTTTCTGATGATAAAGTGTTTCTTCAGATTTTCACATCCGGTAGAATCAAAAGTATAAATAATCGCAGGTTTTTTTCGAAATACGTAAGGGAGCAGCTCAGAGGGAAAAATTTCTTCTATGAGATCTGCTTTGGGAAAGAGTTCTCTGTAATCGAGTGTATCATCAGGATGTTTTTTGATTGCAATAGGAACATGATCAGGCAAAGTGTCCTTGAGATTACAGTACAGCTGCTTTTGATCTTTCAGACTCATGATTCCAAGATTAGCGAAATGCTGAGTTAAAAGAATAATGTCAGCATTTGTGGAAATTGGACGCTTGAGAAAAAAACGGATGATTTTTCTGCGTTTTGCAAAAGACAGATTTTCAAGAGCTTTTTCCACTGAAAAATCTATATATTTTGAAGAAGAAACATCGGCTGTCTGAGCTTCTTTCAGACAGATAATTCCACAGATATAAGGACTGGTTCCGTCATAGAGACCATATTTTTGGGCAATCTTGGCATGTACAGGAAATTTTTTCAACAGAATCTGATATAGCTGTTTAGAACGGCTGATGATTCCGGCAGCATCCTCAAAGAAAAAAAATGGGATCTGATTTTTGATCAGATACAGAGAAAAATAAAAATGAGCACCCGCAACATAAATGTTTGAAAAGTCTGTAATAGAATAAGGAATCATTTGATGATAATACTGTGTTACATCTTTTAGAATAAGATCTTCTTCTCTATGAGGAATGAAAAGATAAGGAAACAGGTAAACTTCGTGAAAAAATTTTTCTGTTTCAAGTTTTTTATACTGAGGATACTTTGAAACAATAAAATCCGGAAGAATCAAAACAGCACGATCTTTTTTATGGAAAATCATACGATGCAGCATGACTTCCAGCAGCTGATAAGAGCTGACAGCATGATATAAAACAAGTTTTGCAGTTGAAGAATTACCCAATGTGAATATCATCTGTCAATTCCTCTAACCCTTCCATAAATTTTTTGTTTTTTTGGCTGACAATACTAAGCATAGGAGTATAGGCATCTCTGCCGCTGACAGAGAGTTCGCATCCGATACAAGACTGTGCGAGCAGAAATTGATCTACAAAATCCAGAACTCCTCGATGAATTTCCTGAATTTTTTGAACATTTGTTTTGCTTTCTTTAAATCGGCATTCACAGTTTCCATTTTCATCAAGATAGAATCCTTTGAAGCTCCCTTCAGGAGCGCCTAAAAGCAGCTCCCAGTATAGATTATGTCCTTTTGATGGATCATGAAATTTCCATAGATCTCGGTTTTGCTGCTGAGAATAGAGATAACTGATAAGCTTGCCGCTTAAGAAGAAGGATTCCGTCGCATCTGATTGAGGCGTGAGAAGAGAATTACTTCCGGCAAGAATCCCTGTAATATGGCAGTCAATATTCCAAAGTTTATTTACCGCATAATCAAGCATAATGGCTCCGCTGCCTGCCCAACCGATATCAATGGCAGCAGCAGACCGGCAGTCTTTTAATACAGAACGATAGTAAATCTCTCCGGCCGTTACCTGATCTTTGTAGTGATGAAGCACTTTTTCCCAGGAATCTATAAGATATTTTTTCACATGCGTTATATTTTTATGCGTCAGTTTTGAATTTGGAGAAAGGTTAAATTTGCGGCAAAATTCGGGCAGCATATCAAGAAGCTCCATTTCACGGAATATTCGGCGAAAACTATAATTTTGATTCATTTTATGGGAGAGAAATTTTAAAAAATAGTCGTTTTTATAATATTGAGCCGAGAGTTTCAAGGCAGCAAGACGAGACCAGTATACATATTGTACTTTTGAGGATTCTTCGGGATACATACGCTGATATGCTTTCAAAAGGACAGCTCCGTCACGAGAGAGAAAAAGGATTTTTTCAATGTTATGTGACTGCACATAATGGTGGATAAACTGACAATATCCTAAGACAAACAGTCCCCCATAGATAAATCCATACTCATATTCTCGGGAATAGAGAGAAAGACCATTGTGAATCCAGGCGTTGACAATTCCGCGATAGAGACTTCCAATGACTACGGACATATCTTCAGGACGATAGACATTTCCGGTATGATTGATGTTAGGATAAAGGATGGCATGTATGTGATGACAGATGGCTTGATGGAAGTCAGAATCTTTGTTGTCACCGATATGGACGTAAGAGAGAGAGCTTCCGAAGAAATTTTTTACTTCTTCATATAAAGAACCATCATGTTTTGATTTTTGATAATCACAAGAAACAAAATATCTGGAAAAAGCAGGATATCCTAAAGATGACAGCAAATTTCGAACCGTATGTTCTGTTAAATACATGTCAGATACAGCAATTATTGTTTTATGATATTTTTGAAGTTCCCTGACAACGCCCATCATATAGGGATTTGCATAACAACATTTTTTCTCCCACTCTAATTCAATACGCATACCTGCTGATTTTGGAATTCCTGAAAATTTTTCCATTTGATTCCAGATTTCTTCCAGAGTAACCTCATAGGTTCCATATTTTTTATATTTTTTTCTTCTTGCATATGCTTCTGATTCGATTCTGAGCTGTCTGAAATCAGGATAATCAAGTTCCATTCCAATTAAGTAAAAAACGTCAGCAGGACTGGAAAAAAGACGGAATACAAGCGTGTCAAAAATATCAAAAGATACAATATCATAGGAAGAAAGCTTCCTAGCAAAAGATTTTGGGGATTCCCGAAAAGACAAAGAAGACTCACTTCCTAAATGATAGAGAGTTTTTTCTTCATAATAAGAAAAGGTAGAAGGTTCTTTTAAATTTCGGCGAAACAACAGATAATACTGTATATTTAACCAGAACAGATAAAGAAGTGCTTCAAAATGAGCAAATCCTTTTTTTCCCTGCCTTTTTTGTAAATATCGCTGCCGTATACCCGGAATGCGATTGACAAATATCTGATAAATACGAAGTTTCATAATTCTCCTTCCTTTAATTTTTCATAAGCGTCACATACGTCTTTGGGATTACCGCATGCTTTTAAACGGCCTTTTTCAATCCAGACTGCTTTGGTACAGTTATTGCGGATCACAGAGGTAGAATGAGAGACAATTAAAACAGTAGAACCGCCGTGAATCATTTCACGAATCCGTTTTTCGCTTTTTTTTCGGAAAAACATATCTCCCACACTTAAGACTTCATCCAGAATCAGAATTTCGGGGGTGTCTCGCGCAGTTGCAATCGCAAATCCCAGTCTGGATACCATTCCGGAAGAATAGTTTCTGACTCTTTCTTCCATAAAACCCTCCAGCTCCGCAAATTTTACAATTTCCTGGTATTTTTCATCAAGATATTCCTTTGTATACCCAATGATTGCACCGTTGAGATAAACATTTTCGCGTCCTGTCAATTCCGGATCAAAACCAGTTCCGAGAGTAAGGAGCTGTACTTTTTTACGGTCAACCTCCACAGAACCGCTAGTGGGAATCAAGGCACCAGAGATAATTTTTAACATCGTACTTTTACCGGAACCGTTTGTTCCTATCATTCCGGCTATTTCTCCTTTTTGGATGGTGAAACTGACATTATCAAGTGCCTTAAACATTTCATACTTTCTTTTGCCGCGAACAGAGCGAATGATCAGCTCTTTCAAACTGGTAGCTTCGTCTTTTGCCCGCTTAAACTGCATGGTGACATTTTTTACGGTAATCTCCGGAAGCAAAGAAGAAATGGTATCTTTTGCCTGAAGAGTGGCTGATGTCGTCGCCATATAAGATACCTCCTTTATATTTTCTGAATGATAGCATTTCTGTTTCTTTTAAAAATAAAATATCCAACGATATATGCCAGTGCCGACCAAACAATCATCTGAAAGAATTCAGCAATTTTGGGAATCTCTCCGTACATTACGACTTTGCGAAGACAGTGAATATACGTATACATCGGATTGTTTTCAATTATAATCCGTATCAGACCATGAAGCTGCTCTACGGGATAAAAGATAGCAGAACAATACATCCACAATGTTAAAAGAACAGAGTAGAGATGCTTGATATCACCGAAAAAAACATAAATTACAGAAAGAATATAAGAGATTCCAAGTGAAAATAAAAAAAGGCAGATTAAGATGACAGGAGAAAAAAGCATCGTCCATTTGGGAGTCACCCGAAATACAAGAAGCATAACAGCATATGCGATCAGAGAGTAACCAAGATTAATGACTGCTGTATATACTCTGGTCAGTACAAAAAGTTCCATCGGAAATTTTACCTTTAAAAGGAGCATTTTATTATCGACTAAAGCTGTCATGGAAGCATTGGTAGAACTGGTAAAGGTCTGCCATAAAATATAGCCTGTCAGATAATAAATGGGATAGTTTTCAATCGAACGCCGAAAAAGTTGGGAAAAGATCAAAGAGAGAACAGCCATCGAAAGCAGCGGATTGAGCACACTCCATATAATCCCAAGATAAGACCGGGCGTATTTGCGCTTAATTTCCCGGGAAGTTAACTGGCTGATAACAAATGCATATTGTTTACGCTGCCCTAAATCAGTCATTTTCTTTTTTCACCTGCCTGTTCTTTTTAAAATGATAAACTTTTCGCAGATAACGAATATATTTATAAAAGGTATACTGGATAAGGTGAGAGGAAATCGCTTTGCAGCTGCGGACGACACTTCCCTCATACCAGGCACTTTCAACGAAAACAGATTTTTTAGAAAACAACATTGCAGACAATTTTCTTACTGCATGATTGCTTCTTAATTCTTTTAGAGACAGAAGAGGTGCAAGTACCTTGTCTTTCGAATCCAGTACATCATCGGAAAAGGAAAGGGTTCCAAATTGTTCTGCTTCCTGATACGACGGCCAAGTCATAAACTGTTTCAGGAGTTTTTCGATTGTGAAAAGATCATTTTTTAGAAGTTCACGGTAAAATCCAGACTTTTGGGATTCACGGGCAAGCAGATGGATATATTGCATTAGATATCGTTCTGTCTTTAACAGAAATTGTTTTCTGTCTTTTGATATCAGATCGTAATTCGGAAGATATCTGCCGTCTTGAAAACGATAAGACAGTGTCATTCCGTGGGGAGCCGTAAAGACTGTCTCAAACAGGCAATTATTAAAAAATACTTTTCTGTTAAGATGATGTTCAGGCTCAAAATAATAACAATGGTATAGGGATGAGTCTGCATTGGCGGGCAATTCATAAAGTCCCCAGTAATATCCTTCCAGACGATTTTCACGTCCTAAAAAATGAAGTGCGGTATCCAGCGTTTTTTGCATGGATCCTACCCATCCGCTGTCAACGATTGCGTATGCAGTTTTGTCTAAAAGTCCTTCCTGTCTGAGATATCCGGCAAAATCAGGAAAAGCATTTTTGGAATGAAAATTCATATACTGTAAAAAAAGACTGCATCTGGAAAGTTTTTTTCTAATTTTAGGAAGCATGGCATAGGGGATAGGACTATCTTTTGGAAAACCGAGACAGAGCGAAGAAAAAACCTCGGACTGTTCTTTTCTATTTAAACCGGCACGGGTTAAGATTTTTTCAAGAGTAACATCGATGCCTCCGCGGCAGATATAGTCCAAGGCATCTTCCTGATCAAAATGAAAAATTGGAATGCGGACGGAATACCTAGAACAGCTTAAATATCGACATTCAATAGGAAGATGAAGTTTTTCACAGAAAATCAAAGCAGCACGGTACATAAAATACCCATCTCTTGCCAGAAAATAAAGACGTTTGCGGCCGTCTTTTAATGCTTCTAAAAGCAGCCACTGTACAAAGGCACCAAGAGATGGCGCGAATACACAGCAAAGTGCAAGAGCCACAGGATCATTTTTAGGAATATTCATTTGTTGAATGATATGATACATGCGGGGATTTTGCTTGAAACAAGATTGATATTGGTTGAAACGGAGAGTGATTTCTTTCATTTCTGTCTTCATCGTTTTTCTCTGCTTAACTTTCCTTTCTGGCGTTTTAACTGTCTTCTGACATAATGATGAAGAGGCGCGGGAATAGCACCGACAAACAGAGGCTTTAATACATAATAAAACGTCGTTTTATTTAAAATCCCCAGATGATAAAATCCGCGGTATCGCACTTTCATTTCACGAATACGGCGGCGATAGTTTTTTTTCTTTTGAGATTCATAGTCTTCCCGATATTGAAGCAAAGGTTCTAAAAGATTATAACCTCTTTGACCGTTTTGATGAAGCCTCATAAACAGTTCATAGTCTTCACATTGCAGCAGTTTTTTTGAAATACGGTATCCGTGATGATCTGTCAGGACTTTTTTGCGGAACATGACAGAAGGATGAATGTAGGGAGAATTAAAAAGAAAATCTCTTTTTTGCGGAATCCGAGGCATTGTCTGCAATCCCCATACACCGTAGCGGTCGATCAGTTCTGCGCTTGATCCGACCCATTGATATTGCGGATGAAGTTCCAGAAAATGATACTGTTTTGCAAGGCGATCCGACTTTGCGATATCATCATCATCCATTCTGGCAATATACTCGCCTGATGCGTAATGGATCCCCTGATTCAGAGCATAAGCGAGACCATGATTTTTTTCGCCTCTGATATACATAATCCGGTTATCCAATTTTACAGCCTGACGGATCATCTTTTCATAAGGTTTTGCTGATCCGTCATCGTATAAAATTAACTCCCAATCTTGAAAACTTTGATGAACGATAGAAAGAACTGCACGGAAAAAATATTCTTTTTGAGATGGATTATATACACCCATGATGACACTGATTTTTGCGTTTTTCTTCATGAAATTCTTGTTCAATCCTCCGATCTACGCCAGAATAAATTCTCTTCATCACAGCAGTGGCGTATTGTTTGTCAAATGACTTGACTGAATCTGTACAGAAGAGCTTCATCTCTTTTTTTTTCTCTGAATTTAGATTCCTCAGAGTTTCAATACCCTCGATAAATCCGTCGACATCGTCATAGCGGTATACAAACCCATTTTTCCCATGTTCCATGTATTCTCTTGTTCCGCGATTATCTGAGGCAATGACTGGAATTCCCATGGATAAAGATTCCAGTCCGGCCATTCCAAGCCCTTCACGTCGAGAAGGGAAGATTGTGGCATCGCAGCATCCTAGAATTTCAGAAATTCTGTCACAGTAACCATATAAAGTAACGGTATTTTCAAGACCAAATTCTTTGATCTGCTGCTGAATCTGTTCCCGAAAAAAACCATCTCCGCAAATACCGTACTTTAATTTTGAAAGATCTTTTTGCTCTTGTTTCATTTTTGCCAGAGCTTCCAAAACGATTTGGTGATTTTTATTTTCATTTAGTTCTCCGATTGATAAAAGAAAAAAGATATCTTGGTCAATTCCAAATTGTTTTCGAAGGAAATTTCGTCTTTCTTTAGAAAAGGGGCGAAATAAATCTCTATCCAGACCGACTCCCGGGATTTTATAGACATGTCCGTCTTTTTTGATACGAAACTTTTGAGTAGCGCGATAATCTTCTTCATTGATTACAATTAAAATGTCTGTATAACGGGCAAGCTTTTTTTCCACAGGATAATACACCATACGGTTAAAAAGGGGAGAGCCTTTGTAGAAATGAAACCCATGTGCGGTATAGATGACAATCAGATTTTTGTCAGGACAAAATTTTCCTGCAAGTCTTCCAAGCAAACCTCCCACTGGCGTGTGACAGTGAATCGCCTGAATCGGAAAAGAGTGAATCAGGTGTAGCAATTGTCTGAAAGCTTTTTGATTTTCTTTCATCAGAAAGGGAGATCTGGCAATTTCAATGTGATGAGTTTGAATTCCCATTTGGCGAAGATTTTCTTCTGTCGAAACATAATAGGGCTCCTTCATATTAGCGGCATAATGCACAATGTATCCCATCTGCTGCAGGATTTTTACGTTTTCCCGTTCAAATTTTCCAAGAAAATCGCTGGTTGTGGTCAGGATTAAGATATGTTTTTCCATGACAGGCATCATCCTCCGATCCTTTAGGTATGAAAAAATCTCCTGCTGACAGTTTTACCATCAGCAGGAGATTTTATTCTATTCTTACATAGAAAAGTTCGCCTTCTATGTAAGAAGAAAACTTTGCATGATCCTGTTTTATTAAGATAAGATGAAGGGCAAAAGATTCTGTTTAGATCAATGACTAAAGAATCACTTCCATTCCAACCTTTTGTTCTTTCAGACCGCAGGAGCGATAGAATTTCATGGCACTTTCATTGCAGCTCCATACATTCAAAGTGACATTATAGCAGCCATGATTTTTTGCAAAATCAAGCACTGCATGATAAAGAGTCTTTCCGATATGCATACCGCGCATCGTTTCATCGACACAGAGATCATCAATATATAATGTCTTGATATCGGTCATAATATTGTGATTTTGATATTGCTGAAATACACAGAATGCATAACCTTGCAGACAGTCATTTTTATCTACTGCGGCAAGAATAGGACGGCTTTCATCGTGAAGAATTTCTTTTAGTTCTTCATCTGTGTATTTTCTCTCGCCATATTTAAATAAATCAGGGCGTCCTTTGTGATGAACAAGTGCAACCTGAGACAAAAGACTGTGGATTCGTTCGATATCTTTTTCTTCGGCAATACGTACTTTTAGTTCCATTTATGTTATCTCTCCTTTAATAAATAAAATCAATTTCTGTATATGATTTTATAAAAATGATGTTAAGGTTCAAAAGCCATGTTTCCGTAGATAGGAAAAACAGAACGATTGAACCTTGATATGATAAAAATTTTATCATAATTTCAGAGATAAGTAAATATTCCATCCATTGCAGCTTTAGTCAAAAGTTACTGTAAGTTTGAAAACATCCAGAACTTTGATACTAGATAAGAGGAAAAATGATGCCCTGAACCACTAAGAGCGTATCAGACTCTGAGGCGGAATGTTTTTGACGCAAATTTATAGATTAAAATACATGCAATGACACAGTACAGAACACAAAATATAATGGTCATGAATCCGAAGATTAGAGTAGGCATCTGAAGATTCATCATAAAAAAGCAGACAAAATATGTGGCAGAAAGTACAATCGCATAAGTTCCGCTTTTGACCTCTGTACCTGCATTGTAAGGTTGAAGCAGATAATAGATGGTCAGATAGTGAACGGAAAAAAAGATACTCATGCACAGAATGGACACAAATATAACTGCATAATTCAAAGGATTATCGGTTCCACCTGAAACAAAAAACAGAACGTCAAGTCCAATGCCGATCGTAAAAGCAGGAAGTAAGTTGACTTTGATAATCTCTTTAAGACGAATCTGAAACAATTTTAATACAAATTTAGGCTCCTTAAAAAAGGAGTAAGTCAGAAGACTGTGATCACAGTTCATAAACAGTGCGCGTGTAAAATTTGTGCCGCGGTTAATACTGTACATGATAAATACAAAATACGGCAGATAAGTCAGAAACAATCCGTTGACGCTTTCTCTGCTCTCGGGAACAAGATAAAAAGCTAGGAGAGCGGCTGCCGTCAGAAAAATACATACCATGGTAATCCGCTTAGAAGACTTCCAGAGAATTTTCTGGTGCCGTCTGATAAATAATTCATTCAGATACTCAAAGCCTTTTTTAGTACTTGTAATATCAGTATCAGAAGAAATCATTTTTTGACTTTGCTTTTTTGAAATCTCTTTTGCAGCATCCATTTGATGCATGGAATTTGCCAGGAGGACCTGATACATGGTGCGATATTCCTGGAAAGAAAAAATCTTCCACAGAGAAATCAGCCCAGAGACAACACATAAAATCATTACGGTTATCATAACGGGATAAGGAAGTAAAAAGGGGATCACAGGAAGTCCATAAGCAGCAGCTAAAAGTAAAGCGATTGCAGCCCAGGCAAATTTTCCCAGAATATTTTCATTCGTTGCATTATGTGTTTTTTCATAATTCCAGAGAGAATACGCAGTTACTGTTAATTTCAGTCCGGCTATAAAAAATGGGATTAAAATACAGATCCAAAGAGGAATATCTCTTGCGATTCCCAAAAAAATCGTAAACGGAAGAAAACCGATAATAAGTTTTAAAATAGCATAGCCGTAATTGACCAGTGCATAGCTGCGAGCATCCATACGCATCAAAATGACTGCGTAGTACTTATCTTTTGTAGGATTAAACATGTAAGTATTGGTAAAAGCACCAATAATACTCAGAAACAAAAGAATATGGAAAAAAAGCTGTTCTTGCGGTACTGTTTGATAGAGGCTTCCCATACCAATGACCATCAGTGCAAGATAGAGAAATTTTCCGAGAAATACAGAAATCACTTCCCATATCACGGAGATAACATTGGCAAAAATTTTAAGACCATGTACTTGATACAAAGAATCGGGAAGAAGCCTCTTGATCAGAGGAATCTGCTTGATAGAATATAAAATACTGTTTACCCGATAAGTATTTTTTAAAGAAAAAGAAATCCGTAACGTCTTATTCATGATTTTCCTCCCGCAGTGCTGCAATAATTTTTTCTTTAAATTCTTGGCTGTCTAAATTAGATTGATCTACGACTTCGAGTACTCCATGGTTAAGAAGCACAATCTCATCGCAAAGATCCAAAGCAAGATCCATAATATGGGTTGAAAAAATGGTAATGCGATCTGTTTTTAGAGAACGCAACAGTTGCTTCATTTCCTCAGCCACAACAACATCGAGTGAAGTCAGAGGCTCATCTAGAAGTAAGAGATTAGGCTGAGCGATGATATTGATCAGCATCTGCATTTTATTTTTCATACCATGTGAATAGTCCTTTAATAATTTATCGCGATCTTCCGGATTAATGCTCATATCGTCAAAATATTCATCAAGTGATTTTGCATTGTGGATATTCTTGCCATTGATATCAAGAAAAAATGTAAGAAATTCTCTTCCGGTAAGAAATTCCGGTACGGTAGGAGTAGACAATACATATCCAATATCTGAAGGATTTAAATTTCTTTTCTTTCTATTATCTTCCAGATAAAAATTTCCGCCGTCTGCTTTCATATCCTGATTCAGGCAGTTGAACAAAGTCGTCTTTCCGGCACCATTGCGTCCTAACAGACCATAAATTTTTCCACTCTCAAAAGTAAAATTGATATCACGCAGTACTTCTTTTTTTTCAAAATGTTTAGAAAGGTGTTCGATCACAAATTTCATATAAATTCCTCCCTCTGTGAATTGATATTAAAAATGAGATATTCTCATATTTTATTTGGCGATAATAAAGAGACAGATATCCTCTGATATTCTTATTTTATATCCTGCCATGTAATTTGAAAACCACCTTAAGAAGTAATAAAAATTTTTATTATGTTGAAAAAATAAAAGAAAATTCCTCAAAAAATTTATGATAAATAAAGAAAAATTTTTTCTATATTTAAAAAATTAAAAAAATATAAGAAGTGATTAGAAAATTTTTAATATTTTATATGATAAAATAAAACAACAGCCAAGAAAAAGTAAGTGAATGGGCAAAAATAAGAAAGAGAGTAAGAGAAAAATATGGAATCTTTAAATTCTTTTTAAAAATAAAAGCAGAATCAACAGACAGATTCATGCTTTTAGATGTAAGTTCAGGAAACGCTGCTTTACAATAAGATGGTGATCGAATATAATAAAATAAGCAGTTTTACCTTCCGTCGCAGCAAAAAATCTATCGTAATATCAATAGAAAAAACAGGAGGCAGATGGAATGAAAAAGAAAAAATGGCTAAAGAAAACAGGGGTAATCCTGACCCTATTTAGTCTGTTACTGTCAACAGTCAATTTAAGCTATGCAGAGGAAGACAGCGGGGATGGATATGTACAGGAAGAAACCCAAGCTGAGACAATCGAAGCATATACCATACCGATAGAATCCAATCATACGGAGAATTGGCCTGAAGGTCCTCAAATTGAGGCAGAAGCGGCAATTGTCATGGAATTGGAAACAGGTACCGTTCTGTATGCGAAAAACATCAAGGCAAAAGAATACCCTGCAAGTATCACAAAGCTGATGACAGTTCTGATTGCTCTTGAAAACGGAAATTTGGACGATACTGTAACGTTTTCACAGGAGGCAGTCTACAGCATAGAACCAGGAAGCAGCCATCTGGGAATCAGACCTGACGAACAGCTCAGTCTGAGACAATCTCTATTTGGCATTATGCTTGCTTCGGCAAACGATATTTCAAACGGTGTGGCTGAACACATTGGAGGAACGATTGATCACTTTGTGGAGATGATGAATCAGAAAGCTCAGGAACTGGGGTGTCTGAATACTCATTTTGTCAATGCACATGGACTTCATGATGATAATCATTATACCTGTGCATATGATATGGCACTCATTGCACAGGAGGTTTTTAAATATCCTTCTTTTAGGACAATCACAAAGACAGTAGAATGCAGCTTTCCGCCAACAAATGTGGTAGATGAGACGCGTTATTTTATAAATAATCAACGAATGCTGTATGACGAGGAATTTAAATATGAAGGATGCATCGGAGGAAAAACAGGATTTACAGACCAAGCTTTAAACACATTGGTCACTTACGCTGAGAGAGATGGTACGGTTTTGATTAGTGTGATTCTGAAATTGAATGGGGCTTATAAAACATTTCAGGAATCAGCTCTTTTATTAGATTATGGATTTGACAACTTTGAAAAGAGGACTTTTTCGAATCAGGAGACAGATGAGACATTTTCTGCAATTGCCAATGCAAATACTTCCGAAGATATGGATATCCTGGCTTCTCTTGAAAACCAGTCTTTGGAGATGGACGACACTTCAACGGTTATGGTTCCAAAAGGAATTGATCTTGCAGATTTAAAGACAGAGATGACAAAAAACGATGACGATACGGGAAAATTGACATACCGTTACAACGGATGGCCAGTGGGAACTGTAAATTTGAGTTATCAGGAAATTCCGCAGACAGAATCTGATACTGCCGTACAGACAGAGACGGAGTCGCCAGCAGTAGAGACAGAAGAGCGGGAAAATAGCTCAAGTATTTTCCAGGTCCTCAATACAGGAGTAAGCCAAATCACCAGTCTGATAGAAAAAGCGGATGATTATATTCTGAATCATAAAGTACTTTGTACGGTGATCTGTGTGATTCTACTGATTATCTTTATTCCGTTACTGATTTTGACATATTTCAGAGCAAGAAAACTGAGCAAGAGAAGAAAAGATATAGAATGGGAAAAGAAAGAAATTGCCCGAATTGAAAAAGAAATTGATGAAAAATCAACAGAGGAGATAGAGATGGAGCTGCGTGCCGCAATGAAAAAAGAAAGAGAGGCACAGGAAAAAGCAAAAAAAGCGATGGAAGAGTTAGAAGAGGCAAAAAGACAGATCAGCGAGATTGAACAGAAAAAGGCTAAGATGGAGAATCAGCAGGAAGATGGAGAGGAAGAGGAAAAATGGGACAGTGACGATGCTGAAAAAAATGAGAAGGCACAAGAAACTGATTCAGAAGAAAGTCAGCAGGATCATGAGGAGGAAGAAGAATGAATTGGGTGTCGCCTATTAAGGACGAAGAGACGTTAGAACATTTCAAACAGAAGCTAAGAGAAGTGGATGACAAATATTATATTATGTTTGAAATCGGAGTGGGGACAGGGTTACAATTACAGGAAATTTTAAAATTCAAAAACAAAGACATCCGGGGAAAGTCCAGTATAGAGGCTTATATTGGGACAAAGAACATCAAAAAAGTGTTTGAAATTCCAAAAGAGCTTCAAAAAATTATTCTAGATTATACAGAAGGAAAAGATCCGGAAGATTATCTGATTATCGGTCATGCGGGGTCAAAGACCCCGCTTTCAAGAGAACAAGCATATCGTGTCTTTAAAAATGCGGGGAAAGAGATTGGATTAAACTCGGTCGGTGCCCAGACGATGAGAAAGACTTTTGCATGGAAGTATTATAAAGCAACTAATGACATCTATTATCTGCAAAAACTTTTAAATCATGCCTCTCCTTCTATTACATACCGCTACATTGGAGAAAGACCGGATGTGGATATTGTTCTGAAAAAAATGACTGCGGAAGAAAATGAGAGAAGCCGATATCTTTTATACAAAGATAACAACGGAAAGAAACGGATTCAAAAACTGAGAGAATTGCTGGATGAAATTGAAAAAGAAATGGACAATCCAACAAACAACGACGCTTACTATGGAAGAGTTGACTGTCTGTTGACAGAGTGGGAGAATTTAGCAGAGAATTTTAAAGAATAAGATTCAGATTCTTGCTGCCAATAGAGAATTAATGAAATAATAGGCAATTTACGATATGTATTTACATCATAAATAATAAAAGACAGATACTTTTAAATTCGGGCAGGAAAAATGCCAGATAAAAGTATCTGTTTTTATGTTTCAAGAATCAGCTTTCTATTGCATTTCAAACCAATATTAAAAAAGAGTATCAATAAAATGTTATACGGAATGAAATTTATGAGTGACCATCGTCTCTTCCCTCCGTTTTAAACGCTTTTTCTCACGGATGGTACGCTGCATCTCACTAATCTTGCAGGCATTTTCAGAGCTGATTTGCTTTACTGTCCGGATGCAGAAAATTTTACCGTTTTCTGATTTTTTAAAACGAATTTTTCCTCTTAAATACCCATGTTCTTTACAGCGTGAAAGACAGTAATAACTCTTAGAAGAACCTACAAACCACGGAATTTCCTGAACTGTATTTTGATGACAGAGATAGCAAGGTATTTGAGTCAGACTGCGGTTTTGCATAGCGGCAATCCGGTTATCAAATTCAGCAGAAATATATTTAGAGTATGTTTCATAAATGACATAGATTTCTTCACCCGACTTTTTTGGATGCTGGTAATAGTCTATGGAATAATTTTTTAAAATATCTCTTTTTCTGATATGCTTCATAATCATCCCTGTATAGTAGGCATCTGACAGAGCATCATGAAAATGCTGATCTTTTGGAATTCCCAGATAGTCAACGGCGAACTCCAAATTTCGCCGCTTCTTTCTATCTTCATAAACGATACTGAAGATTTTTTGGATATCATAAAAAAAGAGAGGGAATGAAAACGGAGATTTCATACCGTGATACTTTAAATTCCGCTGTAATTCAGTTAAGTCAGAAGGTCCCCATGTACAGAAATAGGAATAAGGACCGCACCAGGAAAAGAAATCTTTTGCAACTTGTGGAAATTCTCTTGCATTTTGATAATCTTCAGGGGCAAGTTGAAGAATTTCCTGAATTTTATAATGAATTTCCGGATAGACAACAGGGCGGATTCGTTCGCAGAACTGATCGATAAGGTTCAAATCACGATCCAGTTTGACAGCGCCGATCTGAAGAATTTCAAAAGGAATCTGAAGTGTTTCCTGCTCTTTTCCGTCTGGAGACTGATTCCATTCCAGATCTAAAACAATATAGTTCATAGTATCACCCGTGTATGAGTATACACAGTTTCTAACAAAAATACAAGGTTCTTCGTCAACATGTCTATGAAAACAGGAAAAAATATACAAAATACCGTAAGAACAAAGAAAAAAAGAAAAAGACAAGAAAGAACATACAAGGTTTTGGAAAATCTTTGTATATTTATGGTATAGAATCCGAAAAAATTTTCGATTATACTAAAGACCAGACGTGTTAAGAGGGTAGAAAATAATGTCAATTCAAAGCGGCAGAACAAAAATTGACTTATAAAAAACGAGGATTTTGGGAGGAAAAGGATTATGGCAAGTTTATCATTACAGCATATTACAAAAACTTATCCAAATGGATTTGAAGCTGTAAAAGATGTCAGTCTTGAAATTGAAGACAAGGAATTTATCGTTTTTGCAGGACCTTTAGGATGTGGAAAATCTACAGTACTGCGTATGATCGCAGGATTAGAGGAAATCTCCGCAGGTGTGATAAAAATCGGAGATACCGTAGTCAACGATACAGAAACAAAAGACAGAGATGTCGCAATGATATTCCAAAATTATAAACTGTATCCTGACATGACTGTCTATGAAAATCTGGAATTTGGGCTGAAGATGCAAAATATACCGCAGGAATTGATTGACCAGAGAATTAAAGAGACGGTCAAGATTTTAAAACTGGAAACATTGATGGACTGTAAACCTCAGGATTTATCGGAAGGACAAAGACATCGTGTTGCGGTAGGACGTGCTATTGTTCGTTATCCAAAAGTATTTTTGATGGATGAACCACTTTTACATCTGGAAAAAAAGCTAGGAGATACAGTGCGTAGCGAAATTTTAAAGATGCATCGAAAACTGGATACCACTACGATCTATGTGACAAGCGATCAGGAAGAAGCGATGTCGCTGGGAAGCAAAATTGTAGTAATGCAAGACGGAATGATTCAGCAGATAGGGACTCCGGAAGATTTATACCGTAAACCATGCAATCTGTTTGTCGCAGGCTTTATCGGTTCACCGCAGATGAATTTTCTGGACGTGCAGGCAGAATCCGGTCAAGAAGGAACGAAGCTTCAAATGGAAAATGGAACGATAAAACTGCCGCAGCAAAAAGCAAAAAAAGTTTTGAATGAAGAATATAACGGAAAAAATATTATACTGGGAATACGTCCGGAAGATGTTCATATTTGTACAGAACCGACTTCGTCAGAGGAAGACAATGTGATAGAAGTTACTGTAGTATCGTGTGAAATGGTCAAGACAGAGGGATATCTGAAAATGGAAACAGAAGGATTTGAGATCATCGTAAAAAATGATACTCCGATTAGGATAGAAAAAGGAGACAGGATAAAACTTTTTTTGGATATGGAAAAAGCTCATCTGTTTGATAAAGAAACAGGGGTGTGTATTTCTAATTGACAGATAATGAAGAAAAGCAATCGAAACGACAGTTGATGAAAGATTGAAATATAAAAAGAGTGAGCAATATAAGATAATATCGCTTACTCTTTTTTTAGCAGAATCTTTCTTGCGTTTTTTTCTGTTTTGTTTTATCATTAGGAACAAGAATGTCACTAACGTTCATCAGGATGGGAACAAAGACTGTAAAATTGAAAAGATAAAAAAGAAAGAAAAGGTATTAGGAAAAGGAAAGAAGAGGAAGTGAACAAATGATTTCTAGCCAAGTTTTACAGACAGCAATTGATGAATTGAGAACGATCACACGGATTGATCTTTGTGTGATGGATTTGGAGGGAAGAACGATTGCCGCAACTTTTTCAGATATAGAGATACCAGCACAGACAGTTCGCAGCTTTGCAGATTCTGTAGCCGACAGCCAGGTGATTCAAGGGTATCATTTCTTTAAGATATTAGATGAACGTGCTCTGGAATATATTTTGATTGCCAGAGGTGCGAGCGAAGATGTCTATATGATTGGAAAAGTGGCAGTCAGTGAGATTCAGAATCTGATTGTCGCTTATAAAGAAAGATTTGATAAAAATAATTTCATTCAAAATTTACTGCTTGATAATTTATTGCTTGTAGATATCTATAACCGTGCGAAAAAACTCCATATAGACGTAGATGCACGCCGTATTGTTTTTATTATTGAAACAAAATACGAAAAAGACAATGCAGCCATGGAAACAGTCAAAAGTCTGTTCACGATAAAGTCAAGAGATTTTATTACTGCAGTAGATGAGAGAAGCATCATCCTAGTCAAGGAAGTAAAAGAAGGGGAAGATTATCCTCAGATGGAAGAAACGGCAAAGATCCTTCTGGATATGTTAAATACAGAGGCAATGTCGAGTGTTAAGATTGCTTATGGAACGATAGTTGGAACTTTAAAACAGGTATCCAAGTCTTACAAAGAAGCGAAAATGGCCTTGGATGTAGGAAAGATCTTTTATTCCGAAAAAAATATCGTTGCATATAATATGCTCGGAATAGGACGCTTGATTTATCAGCTTCCGATTCCTCTGTGTAAAATGTTCATGACAGAAATTTTTGGAGATCATATGCCAGATACATTCGATGATGAAACTCTTACGACGATCAACAAGTTTTTTGAGAATAATCTGAATGTCTCAGAGACATCGAGACAGCTCTATGTACATCGTAATACTTTAGTGTATCGCTTGGAAAAACTACAAAAAAATACAGGTCTGGATATCAGAGTATTTGACGATGCACTGACGTTTAAGATTGCGCTGATGGTAGTAAGTTATATGAAATATATGGAAGAACAATAAAAACAAATACAGGGTAAAGAGGCAGACCGGAAAAACAGCTCTGCTTTCTCAGATATAAAAAATAAAATCAGGAGGGAAAACAATGGTAAAATTGTATGATAATGGTGTCTATCTGTTAAATGGCACGGATATCGTAGAAGACAATCAGGAAGTGACATCTGTTTTAAAAAGTAAACTTGGAGATAATATTCCAAAAAAAGAAGAAGCTAAGAAAAATACAATGGCTTACCGTATTTTGGAGGCTCACAATACCTCTGGAAATATGGAAAAACTTCAGATTAAATTTGACAAGCTCACTTCTCACGATATTACATTTGTAGGAATTATTCAGACGGCAAGAGCATCAGGTCTTGAAAAATTTCCGGTTCCTTATGTTTTGACAAACTGCCATAATAGTCTATGTGCAGTCGGCGGAACAATCAATGAAGACGATCATATGTTTGGACTATCATGTGCAAAAAAATACGGTGGAGTCTATGTTCCGCCTCATCAGGCAGTGATTCATCAATTTGCCAGAGAAATGCTTGCAGGCGGAGGCAAAATGATTTTAGGATCCGATTCTCATACAAGATATGGGGCATTGGGAACGATGGCAATGGGAGAGGGAGGACCAGAACTGGTAAAACAGTTGCTCTCAAAAACATATGACATCAATATGCCGGAAGTAATCGCTATTTATTTAGAAGGAAGCCCGATTCCAGGAGTAGGACCTCAAGATGTGGCACTTGCCATTATCGGAGCCGTTTTTGCAAACGGATATGTTAATAACAAAGTAATGGAATTTGTCGGACCAGGAGTAAAGAATTTAAGTGCCGATTTCCGTATTGGAATTGATGTTATGACGACAGAGACGACATGTCTGTCTTCCATTTGGCTTACAGATGATACCATTAAAGAATTTTATGAAATTCACGGCAGAAGTGAGGATTATGCACAGCTGAATCCTGGAGCAGTATCTTACTATGCAGGAATGGTTCGCGTAGATTTAAGTCAGATAAGACCGATGATTGCAATGCCATTCCATCCAAGCAATACGTATACCATTGAAGAACTGAACAAGAATCTGATGGATATCCTCGATGATGTGGAAAAGAAAGCACTTGTCAGTCTGGATGGAGCTGTAAACTTTACATTAAAAGATAAAGTGCGCAATGGAAAATTATATGTAGATCAGGGAATTATCGCAGGATGTGCAGGCGGCGGATTTGAAAATATCTGCGATGCAGCTGATATCCTAAAAGGAGCAAGTATCGGAGCCGATGAATTTACGTTGAGCATCTATCCGGCAAGTACTCCGATCTATATGGAACTTGCGAAAAACGGCAAGCTTGCTGATTTAATCGAGACGGGTGCAATTGTAAAGACAGCATTCTGCGGACCGTGCTTTGGCGCAGGCGATACGCCGGCAAATAATGCATTTAGTATCCGGCATTCAACGAGAAACTTCCCAAATAGAGAGGGATCGAAACTTCAGAGCGGACAGATCGCATCGGTTGCTTTGATGGATGCTCGTTCTATTGCAGCGACAGCTGTAAATAAAGGATATTTGACAGCAGCAACAGACATTGATGCAAATTATACAAAACCGAAATATTTCTTCGATAAGACAATCTATGCAAACCGTGTCTTTGATAGCAAAGGAATTGCAGATCCTTCTGTGAAAATCAAATTTGGACCAAACATTAAAGATTGGCCTCCAATGGTTGCATTGACAGATCATTTAATTTTAAAAGTTGTTTCTGAGATTCATGATCCTGTCACAACAACAGATGAGCTGATTCCTTCAGGGGAGACTTCTTCCTACCGTTCCAACCCAATTGGACTTGCAGAATTTACGTTATCCAGAAAAGATCCGGCGTATGTTGGGCTTGCAAAAGAAGTGCAAAGAGCAGAAAAGGCAAGAGAAGCAGGAGAAGATCCGACAAAAGAGCTGGAAGCTTTGAAATCTGTAATGGAGACAATTAAGACAGTATGCAAAGAAGCAGATTTTGAAAATACCGGAATTGGAAGTACGATATTTGCAGTAAAACCAGGCGATGGATCTGCGCGTGAACAGGCAGCTTCCTGTCAGAAAGTACTCGGAGGATGGGCAAATATTGCAAACAGCTATGCGACAAAGAGATATCGTTCCAATTTGATTAACTGGGGAATGCTTCCATTCCTGATCAAGGAAGGTGAACTGCCGTTTAAAAATGGAGATTATTTGTTTGTTCCCGATATTCGAAAAGCTGTAGAAGAGAAATTGACGGAAATCAAGGCATATGTAATCGGAGAAGAAGCAAAAGAATTTACATTGAAAATGGGAGAATTGACAGACGATGAGAGAACAATTATTCTCAAAGGATGTCTGATTAATTATTATAGAGGATAAAAGAAAACGAACATTGAAACATTGAGGAATAACAGATAAGAGAAAAAGAGGGATTGCAAAAGTCAGAAAAATCTTTTCATAGAAACAGACTTTTGCGATACCTCCTTTTTGATTGAATTTAGAACGGTATTTAGAATTTATTTGAAAAAATATCATGAATGTTTTACAAAAAATGAAAATTGCATATCTCTTATATAGATGTTAAAATAAGAAAAAATTATTGTAATATGAGGAGGCTAATTATGGAAAAAATCAAAGTTGCTATTTGTGATGACGAAATTTTGCTGCTGCCCCAGCTGGCTTCCATGATCAAGGAACTTTTTTACAGTCATAATTTTATAGTGAATCCAGATACCTTTTCATCTGCCTCAGAACTGCTTAGTCATCTGTATTCTCTAGATGGTTACGATGTCTATTTTTTAGATGTTGACATTCCGGAACAAGATGGAATTTTACTTGCGGAAAAGATAAAAATAAAAAATCCGGAAGCATTGATTGTGTTTGTCTCTGCAAAAGAAGAGAGAGTTTATGAGACTTTTCGTGTTCAGCCGCTTGCTTTTGTTCGGAAATCACATTTTACAGATGATATCCAAAAGGCGATGACTACGCTGGCGCAACATTTAAAGAAACCGGAAGATACGATTATTACTTTTTATGATGAATTAGGACATGCAGTTCCACTGAATTTGACAAGAATTACGTACATAAAAGCGAACGAAAAATATCAAGATATTGTCAGTATTGACAATCGTCAGATGATTCGCTGCTCCATCAGTCAACTGGAAAATGCTTTGACACCATATCAGTTTATCCGTATACACAGAGGATATCTCGTCAATTTTCGGTATATCTATCGAATTGATACAAAAGAATGTGTTCTGGACAGTGGAGAAAAGCTTCCTCTTAGCCGTCACCGTAAAAAAGAGATTCAATGCCAGTTTTTGGAGTATGCCCGGACTGCAAAGAATATTTAGGCTTAGAAAGGAGTGAAGATGGTATGACGTATCATACGAATATATATTCTTTGCCTGAAGTCATGGTGATTCATACGATTGCTCAATTTGTTGATGCCTACCTTTTTATATATCTGGTCAACCGTTTTTTCACCCCCCGTAAGGGAAAATTTATCTCCAGAAAACATACTGTCATTATGACAATTCTTTTAGCAGCAGTACTTTTTTTTGTGGATATTATCTTTGACAATGAATTTTATGCGTACTATATCACGATACTTCTGCTGCCTTTACTGTATAGCCTGTTATTTTTCAGAGAGAGTCTTGCAACAAAGATTATTATCTGTTCCATTTTTACATCCTTGATTGTATCATTTGAAAATGTAATTATAAAGCTTCCCGATGAGCTGGTAAATCCAAATAACAACTATGCAATCTTTCTTTTTTTATTTTTCTTAAGGAGAATCGGAGTAAAAATGCTTCTGGTTTTTCTGATCAAAAAGCTATTTCCCTGGCCTAGAGAATCTAGTATACAGATGCCTACGCCATGTTGGTTCTTGATTTTAACAGTATCGATTGGTGACAATCTGCTATTAGTCTTTTGGCGGCTTCCGGCAGACAATGAGAATTATGTGATACGAATTGCAGGAATTCTTTTTTTGGTGATGCTGCCGATGGTTCTGTTGATGATGATGAAATATCTTGCAAACAGTGCAGAAAAAAATCAAGTGATCAGTGCGCAGATTGCTCTGTCTAAAACGCAGAATCAATATCTGATGCAGCAGTTAGAGATGACAGAGGCATTGCGGAAATTCCGCCATGACTATAAAGCGCATCTGTTCTGCATGGATACCTTGTTAAGCGCGGGAAAATATGAGGAACTTCATCAATATTTAGTCTCGCTTCACCAATATCAATATGAAGGTGTTCATCTGAGACGTTTTGTCGATGATGAAAGTTTGAATATTATTCTGAATCAAAAGGTTACTATGGCAGAGAAGTACGGGATTCGTTTTGAAACGAATATTGTAATTCCCAATACCGGAAAAATTGTGATCAGTGATTTGAATTCGCTGATTGTCAATTTATGTGATAATGCGATTGAGGCGTGTGCCACTTTGCCGAATGCAAGAATTTCATTAGATATTCATAAAGTAAAAGTATATTTGATTATTGAGATTACGAATACCAGCAAAAATGATGTCCAGAAGACAAATCCAGGATTTTATACTCATAAAAGCAATCCGGAATTTCATGGTATGGGAATTAAGATCATTAAAAGTATCACAAAAAAATATAATGGTCAGTATCAGGTATTTACTACAGACCATTCTTTTACTACTAATTTGATGCTTCAAGATGAATAGTAAATCAGTATATTTGTCAATAAAATATTCTGAAAAAACATCAGTATCAGAATAAATATTTTTATATAATAGATAAAAATATAATAATAAGAAAAAATAGATAATATAATAAATTTTATTTAAAAAAATAAGTATTATAAAAATAAATAACAGTATATATAACAAAAACAATATTATAAGCAAAAAATATAATAAAAAATAAAAAATATTATTGACAAATATAAAAAAGAGTGGTATGATACTTACATAAAACAAAACAACATTTCAAAAAGTAATTAAGTGACGAGAAAGCTTAATGAACCGAACAAGAAAAGTTGTTTACTCAGATCTTTTATATAAAAATCATAAAAGATTGAGAAAAAAGAAAGGAATGGAGGTTGAATCCAATGGGCATGACTGAACATTTAAACGTTCAATATGGATGTGGTATGGTAAGTATTTCCCGCGATCAAACCTTTATCTCAACAAAATAAAACCAGAAAGAAAGCTTAAGAAAAATAGTCGGAGAGAAGAAACTGGACAAGAGATAGGGTAATGTTTATCACCATATTGAAGGAATTACCACAAAAGAACTTCAAAGAATTTTAATGGAAGTGTAAAGAAACGGAAATTAAAAATATGATTAGATTATATAATCATCAAAAGTCAAAAGATAAGAAGAAAGCTTTTGATTGAGAGAAATTATATAATTGAAAATATGAAAGATAAATATTTAGGGAAAAATACTATCGTTCGCTTTGAAATGTTATATATTGAGAAATGTCAATTTCAAAAATATATTTATATAAATAAAGGCGGGAAATACAAAGAAAAAGAAAAGCCTCCGATTATATTTTCATAAAATTAAATAATAGATTTTTTGAATAATAAGTTTGGGCTACTTAAGATAATTTATATATATGATACTTAAGATAACCTGACTAAAATACTTAAGATTAAGAACAGCCATTATAAGAAATTATAGTGGCTGTTTTTTTATTTTAAAGGCAACCGTGTTCTAGGTTCCAAATGGGAAATATTATGTTTCGGCGCTGGCGGAAACAGAAGATATTTCGCCAAACAAAAGAGACAGACAGGATTGGAGATGAGATTTAAAAAAAATATTTTCTGAAAAGGAGGTGTAAGGCAAAATCTTACACTGCTTTTTTATGATCTTATTTTGACAAGCACTTTTAGGTATGGTACACTAATCCTATATTTAACTGAAAAAAGCATGCCCACAGTTCAAAATATAAATAGTAATGCCGCAAAAAAGCGGCAGTCAGAAAAAAAGGCTCTACATATTTGAAGATGATAGAGTACAAAGAAAAATGAAAAACTGGGAAAAGGACATTGCTTGAGAGAAAGAAAAACAGTTTCCTGTTTTTAGGCTAAGAGACGGAAGAATGATCAAAGTGCAGGAAATAAGGGCAGCATCAGATTAATAATAAGAGGTGGATAAGGTTGGATAAGTACGAATACAATGTCAAACTGGAAGAAATTAATAAACTGGTAAATGAAGAAGATTATGAAGAAGCTGCAAGGGTGGCGGATACGATAGAATGGAAGAGGGTCAGAAATGTCCGAACTCTTTGCATGGTAAGCGAAATTTATGAGGCAGATGGAAGACTAGAAGACAGTAAAGAAATTTTATTGAGAGCTTACAGAAGATCGCCAAATGTAAGAGCTATTTTATACCGACTGGTAGAAATTTGTGTAAAAATGAAGGAATTTGATGATGCAGTAGAATTTTATACACAATATGTGCAGAGTGCTCCAAATGATAACAGCCGATATATTTTAAAATATAAAATTTATAAAGGAAGAGGTTCCTCCATTGAAGATCAGATTGCCATTTTAGAAGAATACAAAAACAAAGAGTATACAGAAAAATGGGCATATGAATTAGCAAAACTGTATCAAAGAGCAAATATGCCAGAAAAGTGTGTAGAGGCATGTGATGATCTGGCATTGTGGTTTCACAATGGAAAATATGTGATAAAAGCATTGGAATTGAAAAAAAATTATGCTGAGCTGACTCCGGAACAGCAGCATGTATATGATCAGAGAAATAATATGCAAGAAGACGAGGAAGTGATAGAAGAAGCCTTGCTTAGAGAACAGAGAGAAAAAGAGGAACTTCCAAAATTAGAAAAAGAAATTGTAAATAAGGTCGCAAATCAGAATCTTGCAGATAACATTATTGCTGCTACAGAAAAAGAGATTGCAGAGACTGTGATGCAGCATACATCTGAACAAAAGAAAAACAGTTCCATGGAAGAAGATAACGGTGCACAAGACTGGGATTTACTTCAAAAAAGTGCAAGACTTCATACAGAGGCTGTCAATAAAGCGCTTGAAGAAGCAAATGAAAAGGAAAAAGAAGAACAGGCAAAGTTTGAAAAAAGATTTAATACTGCAGAATTGCAAGAAGAGCTGGCAAAGAGCATGCGTCAAATTGTAGCAGGGATTGGAAGAAAACAGGAAGATCTTGTAGAAAGCAGTAATATTATACAACCATCGGAAGAAAAAGTTGCTCAGGAGAAAGACAAAGTTTCTTTTATATCTGAAGAACAAAAAGAACGTGCTGCATCAATAGATGATATTTTAACTTCTTTTGGAAATGATGAGACAGTAGCGGCTGCGAAGGAAGAAGAAGAGGATCCAATCATAGAAGAGACGATAGAAGAACCCGAAAAAGAAGAGATTTTAGATGAGGAAATGTTAGATGAAGAGATCTCTGAAAAAGAGTTAGAAGAAATAGAAGAGAGAAAAGAGGAAGTATTGCAGAAGAGACAGGCACATGTACCTGAAACAAGGGAGGAAGCGCCGCAGAAGAGACAGGCATATGTACCTGAAACAAGAGAGGAAGCGCCGCAGAAAAGACAGGCATATGTGCCCGAAACAAGAGAGGAAACGCCGCAGAAGAGACAGGCACATGTACCTGAAACAAGAGAGGAAGCGCCGCAGAAGAGACAGGCATACGTCCAAGAAAGAGAAGAAGAACGTCAGGAAAGTGAGCGTCCTGTACAGAATAAAAGAGAAAACGATGAAATTGATCTGTCAGCGGCTATTGAGGCGGCAGCAGGAGTCTTAAATTTAAGACAAAAAGAAGAAAACCAAGAGATCAAGGAGAAAAGAATACCGGTTGCCGAAGCACAGACAGTACAAAACAGACCGGTTCAAACAACGGTAAAAGAAGAAAAAACGGAGATAAAAAAGGAAAAAAATCCAGCAACAAAATTTTCTTCGTCAAAAACACCTCCAAAGAGCACACCAAGAAGATTAAATAAAATGCAGAGTTATTATTTTCCTTTTTATCGGGAAATTCCACCTCTGAATGAACAGATTGCCAATGCTTTGGAAAATGCCAAAAAGAGCGAGAACGATAAAACCTCTAAAAAAGGAAATATTATTATTTTAGGAAATAGAGGAAGCGGAAGAAGTACAATTGGAATTGATATTGCAAAAGCACTCAGTGCAGAAAAAAAAGCACCTGTTGTCAAAGTAGCAAAAATTTATGCAGCAGATTTAAACAAAAAAGATATTCCTGCAACGATCGGAAAGATTGCAGGAGGTGTGCTGATTATTGAAGAGGCAGGAGACTTAAATGACACAGTAGTTGAAACTTTAACAAAAGCAATGGATTTCAGGACAGATGGACTTGTCATTATTTTGGAAGATGAGCCGAAATATATCGCAGATATGTTAAAAAGACATCGCGCTTTTGCAGAAAAGTTTAATTCTGAGATTGTAATTCCGATTTTCACTAATGAAGAGCTTGTGCTGTTTGGAAAAATTTATGCATTAGATCATGACTATAAGATTGCAGAGGGAGCGGAGGAAGAACTGTACAACAGAATCCGTGAGGGACAGACAGATCCGACTCAGCCAAGTACGATCCAGAATGTAAAGAAGATTTTAGATACTGTTATGAAAAAAGTCGAAAAAGGCGGATTGAGGAAAATTAAAATGGGATTTTCTAAAAAACGCTATGATGAAGAAGATAGAGTTATTTTATTTGAAAAAGATTTTAAATAGGCAGGTATCTGTATAAAGGAAGGAAAAAAAGGGTATAAAATCAGTAGAAGAAAGACTGATGGAATATCCTTTTTTCTTTCCCTTAATATTGACAGTTTATATACCGAGCGGTATAATTACTGTGTAAGGAGACCGGATATGGAAAACAAGGAAAATATTTTAAAATGTGCCTTAGATTTATTTTATGCGAAAGGATACGATGCAGTCGGAGTACAGGAGATTGTAGAAAAAGCAGGAATTACAAAACCGACTCTTTATTATTATTTTGGAAGTAAATATGGATTACTGGAAACTCTTCTTACGACAAAGTTTCAACTATTCAGCACCACATTAAGACAGGCAGCGAAATATGACGGAGATGTCGCGGCTACCTTAAATCGTGTAGCATTCGCCTATGTAAAATGTGCCATGAGTAATCAGAAATTTTATATGCTGTTGATGTCAATGTTTTATCTGCCAAGAGAAAATGAAGCATATAAAGCAGTAAAACCGCTAATAAGAGAGTTTTTTTTCATTATAAAAAAGATATTCCAAGATGCAAAAGAGCAGCTTGGAAATATGAATCACAGAGAAGAACAGTTTGCAGTTGGATTTATGGGAGTGATTAACTGTTATTTAATTATGATATGCGAACAAGGAGAAGGAAAAGAAATTCAAATTACAGAAGATATTATCAGATCTTTGGTACATCAATTTATGCATGGGATTAATTCATAAAATATTAGGCGACTGGAGGAATAAATATGAGTTTTTGGTATGACGATGCAATTTTCTATCATATGTATCCGCTTGGGATGGTAGGAGCTGAAAAAAGAAATACAGTGGAGAAAACAGAGCATCGATTTGACGAGATGAAAAAATGGATTCCGCATATTGAAGAGATCGGCTGCAATGCGATCTATATAGGACCACTATTTGAATCAAGCACACATGGATATGATACAAGAGATTATAAATTGGTAGACAGACGTCTCGGAGACAATAAGGATTTTAAAGAATTTGTAGAAGAAGCACACAGACGAAATATCCGTGTAATTGTAGACGGAGTGTTTAACCATACAGGACGTGAATTTTTTGCTTTTCAGGATATTCAAAAAAACAGAGAACATTCCTCTTATTGTAATTGGTATAAAGGAATTAACTTTGGATGGAATACACCGTATAATGATGGATTTGGATATGAGGCATGGAGAAATTGTTTTGAATTAGTTAATTTAAATTTAAGAGAACCGGCAGTGAAAAATTATCTGTTTGATATTATTCGATTTTGGATTCATGAGTTTGACATTGACGGAATCAGACTGGATTGTGCGGACTGCCTGGATTTTGATTTTATGAAAGAGATGCGTACAATGACAACAAAAGAGAAGTCTGATTTCTGGCTGATGGGAGAGGTAATTCATGGAGATTATGCAAGATGGGCTAATGATGAAATGCTTCATTCTGTGACAAATTATGAACTGCATAAAGGTCTCTATTCCGGACATAACGATCATAATTACTTTGAGATTGCTCATACAATTCGCAGAGAATTTGATGAAAACGGTGGGATTTACAGAGGACGTAAATTGTATTCTTTTGTGGATAATCATGATGTTGACAGAATTTACAGCAAACTAAATGAAAAAAGACATATTTTTCCGGTATATACTTTACTGTACACGTTACCGGGAATTCCGTCTGTCTATTACGGATCTGAGTTTGGAATTGAGGGAAGAAAACAAGGAGCAAATGATGATCCGCTCAGACCAAGAATCGATTTAGATGAGATGAGAAGACAAAATCCAAATGAAAAGCTGACTCAGTGGATTGCAACTCTGGGAAAAATCAGAAAAGAAAATAAAGAACTTTCCAGCGGAAAATACAGAGAATTGCTTTTGACAAACCGTCAATATGCATTTGGAAGAATTTTAGATCATCAGGCAGTTGTTACGGCAGTCAATAATGATGAACAAGACGCTGAGTTTTGGATTCCGCTTCCTTTTTCAGCAAAAGAGTGTATAGAACTTGTATCAGGGGAAAGCGCCAAAATAGAAAACGGAAAAATATGTGCAAAACTAAAGGCATGTGAAAGCGCAGTCTGGAAAATAACAGAAGGAAACTGATAAAAGATTCAAAGAACGCATTTTTTTAGACAGGATACAGTTTCCTGACAGTATCCAAAAAGCTAGATGAGATAACAATGGTAAAAGAGGAGAAAAAATGGTAAAAAAGACAGTTACAAAAAAAAGTGGGGGAGCAAGAGAAAATAAAAAAGAGTCTGTGAAGATTACAGAGTTGGATCAATATCTTTTTGGTCAGGGAACCCACTATGATATTTATAAAAAGCTAGGAGCACATTTAACGAAAAGGAATGGAAAAGACGGAGTTTATTTTGCTGTGTGGGCTCCAAATGCAAAGGCAGTTTATCTGACGGGAAATTTTAATGGATGGAGTGAAACATCTCATCCAATGAAAAGATTGGATCCTCTGGGAATCTACGAATTGTTTGTTCCGGGAATCAAAAAGGGGGAAGTTTATAAGTATTTGATTGTTGCGAAAAATGGAGATAAAAATTATAAATCGGATCCATTTGGCAATTATTGTGAGAGGAGACCCGCAAATGCTTCCATTGTGACTGACATTACGAAATTTCGCTGGAGTGATCAGGAATGGATGAAAAAAAGAGAAAGTACAGATCCGAATAAAAGTCCTATGGCAATTTATGAAGTGCATCCGGGTTCTTGGAAAAAACACCCTGCTACAGAGGAAGATCCAAGTGGGTTTTATAACTATCGGGAACTAGCTCATGCTCTTGGAGATTATGTAAAAGACATGGGGTATACTCATGTGGAACTGATGGGAATTGCGGAACATCCATTTGACGGTTCTTGGGGATATCAGGTGACAGGATATTATGCGCCTACTTCCAGATATGGTACACCGGAAGATTTTATGTATTTTATCAATTATATGCATAGAAAAAAAATCGGAGTAATTCTAGACTGGGTTCCGGCACATTTCCCTCGTGATTCCCACGGACTTGCAAATTTTGATGGTACTTGTCAATATGAATATGCAGATCCCAGAAAAGGAGAACATCCTGACTGGGGAACAAAGATATTTGATTTTGGAAAGAATGAGGTTAAAAATTTCCTGATTGCAAATGCATTGTTTTGGATTGAACAGTTTCATGCAGACGGACTTCGCGTCGATGCAGTTGCTTCTATTTTATATTTAGATTACGGACGCAGAGAAGGACAATGGGTTCCCAATATCTACGGAGGCAACAAAAATCTGGAAGCCATTGAGTTTTTTAAGCATTTAAACAGTGTTGTTCTCGGAAGAAATAAGGGAGCTTTGATGATCGCGGAGGAATCAACGGCATGGCCGAAAGTAACAGGAAAACCGGAAGAAGACGGTCTGGGATTCTCAATGAAATGGAATATGGGATGGATGAACGATTTTCTGGAATATATGAAGCTGGATCCTTATTTTAGACAGTATAATCATAATAAAATGACCTTTTCAATTACGTACACTTATTCTGAAAAATATGTGCTGGTGCTTTCTCATGATGAAGTCGTTCATCTGAAATGCTCGATGTTTAACAAAATGCCTGGACTTTACAATGATAAGTTTGCAAATCTGAAAGCAGGATATTCTTTCATGCTGGGACATCCGGGAAAGAAACTTCTGTTTATGGGACAGGAATTTGCCCAGCTGCAAGAGTGGAGTGAAGAACGAGAGTTAGACTGGTATCTCTTAGGAGAGGAAAAACACAGACAAATACAGAATTATGTCAGAAAATTGCTCCATTTATATCAAAAGGAAAAAGCCTTCTATCAATGCGATAATGATCCTTCTGGATTTGAATGGATTAATGCAAATGATAATTCAAGAAGTATTTTCAGCTTTATTCGTCATTCAGAAGACAAAAAAAATAATCTGCTGTTTGTAATCAACTTTACCCCGGTAGCACGTCCGGATTATCGGGTAGGAGTGCCCAGAAGAAAACAGTACAAGTTAATCCTAAACAGCGATGACATTGAGTTTGGAGGAAGCGGAAAAATACAGCCGGAAGTGTATAAGGCAGTAAAACAGGAATGCGACGGAAGACCGTACTCCTTTGGATATGATCTGCCAGCTTATGGTGTCGCTATCTTTAAATTTTAAAAAAGAAATTTTATATCAAGGAGATGCTGGTGATGATTTTGAAATCAGAGATGTTGCAGCATCTCCTTTTGTGATACAATAAAGAGAACATAAAAAAGAAAGGAAGATAGAGCATGTTAAAATTCGCACATTTTAATTTTAATGTTTTAGATTTGGAAAAAAGTATTGAGTTTTATAAAGAGGCATTGAATCTGGAAATTGTTCGGGAATTTGAAGCGGAAGATCATTCTTTTCGCCTGATTTATCTGGGAGATCAGACTACACAGTTCCAGTTAGAGCTGACATGGCTAAGAGACAGAAAAGAACCTTACAATTTAGGAGAATGTGAATTTCATCTTGCTTTTGAGACAGACCAGTATGAAGAATATCATAAAAAGCATAAAGAGATGGGATGTATTGTATTTGAAAATCCGCAGATGGGCATTTATTTTATTACGGATCCAGATGGATATTGGATTGAGATGGTTCCTCAAAAATAATGCAGAGCAGATGGAAAATAGGTTCTTTACAGTCAGACGTGAATGTGTTATGATGAAAAAGAACATAAGTTCTAAAATAGGAGCAACATTATGAAAACACTATATGAAGCGCTCAGAAAATATACAGATTCTGACGCTTATCCGTTTCATATGCCGGGACATAAACGGAGAATGGGATGGATTGAGGATCCTTTTGCCATTGATATTACCGAGATTGATGGATTTGATAATCTGCACTGTGCAGAGGGAATCATTCTGGAAGCAGAGAAAAGAGCAGCTGCTTTTGCAGGTGCAGAGGAAAGTTTTTTTTTAGTGAATGGAAGCACTTGCGGAATTTTAAGTGCTGTCTCGGCATGTGTTCCAAAAAACGGAACAATTCTGATGGCAAGAAACAGTCATAAATCAGCATACCACAGTGTGTTTTTGAGAGATCTGGAAGTGAAATATCTGTATCCTCAAATAATTTCGGACTATGGGCTGAATGGAGGATATGACAAAACGGAAATAAAAAAGATATTGGAAAGAGATCCTAAAATACAAGCGGTCTTTGTGACATCTCCTACATATGACGGGATTGTCTCAGACATCAGAGGGATTGCAGAGATTGTGCATCATTTTAAAATTCCTTTCATTGTGGACGAAGCTCATGGCGCACATTTTGGAATTGCGGAAGGATTTCCGCAAAGTGCTTTAAAGTATGGCGCCGATTTAGTAATTCAGAGCTTGCATAAGACGTTACCTTGTCTGACACAGACGGCCATTTTGCACTGCCAGGGAAATTTGGTAGACCGAGAACGGCTGAAAAGGTATCTGCAGATTTATCAGACAAGCAGCCCTTCCTATGTATTTTTGGCAGCAATGGATCAATGTATAGAGAAAATGAAAAAAAGCGGAAAAGAAATGTTTGAAAAATTCAAAAGAAATTTGGAAATATTCCGAGACAATACAAGAGATCTCTGTGCAATTGAAATCCCCGGAGAAGAATTGATAGGAAACAATGGAGTATTTGCATTTGATTTTTCAAAATTAATTTTTTCTGTCAGAAAAACGAAAAGAACTGGAAAATGGCTTCAGGAAAGGCTGCGCGGCGATTATCATTTGGAATTAGAGATGGCGTCAGGAGATTATGCACTTGCCATGACCTCTGTCGCAGATGATGAGGAAGGTTTCCGAAGATTGGAAAAGGCTTTGCATGAGATTGACAAAGAGTTAAAACAGGATGGAATTTCCAATCACAACAGCAAGAGAGATTCTGATTTTTCTCTGAAACGACTGGAATCGCTTTGTAAAATCAGCTGTATGGAAGAAGTTCCTGTCAGATCGTTGAGCTGGGAAAAAGGAATTGGAAAAATTGCAGGAGAATATGCATATCTGTACCCTCCGGGAATTCCTTTGATTGTTCCCGGAGAAAAGATTTCAAAAGAACTGGTGTGTCAGATTCAATATTATCAAAAAAGACAGTTTCAAATTCAGGGATTATCGGATCAAACAGGACAAACTATTTTAACTGCAGCCGAGGAAGAGATAAAAAGAGGATCAGATCCGGAAAGTTAGAAGAAAGAGATATGGGAAAAATTTTTTATATCATGGGAAAAAGTTCATCCGGAAAAGATACCGTTTTTCGGGAACTTTTGAAAAAACGCGAATTAAATCTGGAGAAGATTGTACTATATACAACAAGACCACCCAGAGAAGATGAAAGAGATGGAATTGACTATTATTTTGTAAATCAGGAAATACTGGAAAAAATGGAAAATGCAGGGAGAGTGATTGAACTAAGAGAGTATCAGACAATTTATGGGGTGTGGAAATACTTTACAGCTGATAGTGGACAGATTGATTTGGAAAAAAAATCATATCTTGCTATTGGAACTTTAGATTCGTACCAGAAGATCAGAAGTTACTTTGGTGAAGAACGGATTATTCCCTTGTATATTGAAGTAGAAGATGGAAAGAGACTTCACAGAGCGTTGGAAAGAGAAGAAAATCAGAAAATCCCGAGATATGAAGAACTTTGCCGCAGATTTCTTGCTGACAGTCATGATTTTTCTGAGGAAAATTTAAGAAATACTGGAATCAAAAAGAGATTTCAAAATAATGAATGTCTGGATCAATGTGTCAACGAAATTGTAAGATACATGAAAGAAATTTTGGATCAAAAATGAGAAAAATAGAGAACAGAACGATAGTTGTCTTTCAGAAAAAATAAGTTCTGATGGTAAGAAGAGCTTGGGAAGAAGAGACACAGAATATGATTTCTGACTAGGTAATAAAAAAAGAATATGATATAATAATGTCATATAATTAGAAGGAGAAGAAAGACAAGGGTGTACGATAATAAGTGTGAAATGAAAAAATGGATAGGAGAAAGCAGGTGAGGATATGCCTAATTTTGAAGAAATTATAGGACATAAGCAGATGATAGAGCATTTAAAAAATGCGATTCAGCTAGATAAAGTTTCCCACGCATATATTTTTGAAGGGGAAAAAGGATGCGGCAGAAAGACAGTTGCGGAAGCATTTGCAGCTGCACTTCAGTGTGAGCATCAAAAAGAGGGAACGGATGCATGCGGTACCTGTAAATCCTGTAGACAGGCAGCTAGTAAAAATCACCCGGATATCATTCATATTGTTCATGAAAAACCAAACAGTATCGGAGTAGAAGAGATCCGACAACAAGTAGTAAATGATATTCAGATCAAGCCGTATAACGGTAAATATAAAATTTATATTATCTCAGAGGCAGAAAAGATGACGGCACAGGCACAAAATGCGCTGTTAAAGACAATTGAAGAGCCGCCGGCTTATGGAATTATCATATTGCTGACAGATAATGCATCTTCTCTTTTACCTACTATTTTATCGCGGTGCGTTGTTTTGAGCATGAAACCGGCTGCTGATAATCTGGTGAGAAAATATTTGATGGAGCATGTTCATATTCCGGATTATCAGGCGGATCTTTGCGTAGCTTTTGCGCAGGGAAACGTAGGAAAAGCGATTCGGCTTGCGACATCGGAGAATTTTAATGAAATTAAAGCCACAGCACTGCATCTGCTGAAAAATGCCAAAGACATGGAGATGAATGAAATGATTGCTTCTGTCAAGGCTGTTTCAGAATTTAAAATTGACATTTCGGACTATTTGGATCTGCTTGCCGTTTGGTATCGAGATGTTCTCTATTTTAAAGCAACGAAAGATATCAATGGGCTTGTATTTCAGGATCAATACCGAGATATCTCAAAGCAGGCGAACCGAAGTTCCTATGAAGGAATCGAAAAAATTGTAGAAGGAATCAAAAAGGCAAATATTCGTCTGAAAGCGAACGTAAACTTTGAGCTTACGATGGAGTTATTGTTCCTTCTGATAAAGGAGAATTAAAAAATGGTAAAAGTAATCGGTGTGCGGTTCCGAAATGCAGGAAAAATATATTATTTTGATCCAAAAGAATACACCATTGAAAAAGGAGATCATGTAATTGTAGAGACTGCAAGAGGAATCGAATATGGCTATGTAGTATTGGACTGCCGAGAAGTGGAAGATGATAAAATTACACAGCCTTTAAAACCGGTGCTCCGTGTGGCGACACCGGAAGATGACGATAAAGCAGAAAAAAATAAAGAAAAAGAAAGAGAAGCAAAGAAGATCTGTTTCGAAAAAATTAAAAAACATAATCTGGAAATGAAACTGATTGACGCGGAATATACATTTGACAATAACAAAGTACTTTTTTATTTCACTGCAGACGGCAGAATCGATTTTCGAGAACTGGTAAAAGATCTTGCGGCAGTTTTTAAAACACGAATTGAACTGCGTCAGATTGGTGTACGAGATGAGACGAAAATTATCGGAGGAATAGGAATCTGCGGCAGAGAACTTTGCTGCCATACGTATCTTTCCGAATTTGTTCCAGTTTCCATTAAAATGGCAAAAGAGCAGAATCTCTCATTAAATCCCACAAAGATTTCGGGCGTTTGCGGAAGATTGATGTGCTGTCTGAAAAATGAAGAAGAGACATATGAATATTTGAACAATCGTCTTCCCGGAATCGGGGACTATGTCACCACAGACGACGGAATGAAAGGAGAAGTACAAAGTGTCAATGTACTTCGACAGCTGGTAAAAGTACTGGTAGAGATTAATGATGAGAAAGAACTGAGAGAATATCAGGTCAGACAGTTAAAATTTAAGCCGAAGAAGAAAAAAGAAAAAGTAAATATTTCAGATAAAGAGTTGAAACAGTTAGAAGCTTTAGAGAAAAAGGAAGGAAAATCAAAATTAAATGATGAGTGACCTTTACCCGGGTGAACGGCTAGATGAACTTCACAGAAATGGATATAAAATTATTCAGAATCAGGAAACATTCTGTTTTGGAATGGATGCGGTGCTGCTCTCAGGATTTGCGAAAGTAAAATTAGGAGAAAAGGTTCTTGATATGGGCACAGGAACAGGAATTATTCCGATTCTTTTAGAGGCAAAGTCGCAGGGAAAACATTTTACCGGACTGGAAATTCAAAAAGAAAGCGCCGATATGGCAAGAAGAAGTGTCGCCTATAATCACTTAGAGGATAAAATTTCGATTGTAGAAGGCGATATTAAGGAGGCTGACCGATTATTTGCGTTAGCTTCTTTTGATGTCATTACATGTAATCCTCCTTATATGACAGGAAATCATGGGCTGCTCAATCCAAATATGCCGAAGGCAATTGCGCGCCATGAGTTGTTATGCACCTTTGAGGATGTAGCGAGACAGGCAGAGAGATTGCTGAAACCAGGAGGAAGATTTTATCTGGTCCATCGTCCGTTTCGGCTGGCAGAGCTGATGATTACATTATCTAAATATCATTTGGAACCAAAGCGGATGAAAATGGTTCATCCATTTTTAGATAAAGAGCCGAACATGGTTCTTATAGAAGCCATGAGAGGAGCAAGACCAAGAATCACGGTGGAAGCGCCTCTGATTGTGTACAAAGAACCTGGTGTGTATACAGATGAAATTTATGATATTTATGGGTACTAGAGGAGTAGTGAAAGATGCAGGGAGAATTATTTTTATGTGCTACGCCGATCGGAAATCTGGAAGATATTACGCTGCGTGTGTTGAAAATTTTAAAAGAAGTCGATCTGATCGCAGCAGAGGATACGAGAAACAGTAAAAAGCTGCTGAATTATTTTGAAATTAAAACTCCAATGACGAGTTATCATAAACATAATAAAATTGAAAAAGCATATGATCTGGTGGATCAGATGAAAAAAGGGAAAAATATTGCTTTGATTACAGACGCAGGTACCCCGGCAATTTCTGATCCCGGGGAAGACTTAGTGCGTATCTGCTATGAAGAGGGAATTCATGTCACCTCTCTTCCCGGACCATCTGCATGTGTGACAGCATTGACATTGTCAGGACTTCCTACAAGGAGATTTTGTTTTGAAGCGTTTCTGCCTGCAGATAAAAGACAAAAGCAGGAAATTTTAGAAGAACTAAAGACAGAGACAAGAACCATTATTATATATGAAGCACCGCACCGTCTGGTGCGAACCTTGGAAGAACTAAAAGAAAATTTAGGAGACAGACGAATTACTGTCTGTCGGGAACTGACAAAAAAACATGAGACATGCTTTCAGACGACATTAGAGAAAGCTGTTTTATTTTATAGAGAACAAGAGCCAAAAGGGGAATGTGTGCTTCTTTTAGAGGGAAGAAGCCGTCAGGAAATGAAGGAGGAAAAACAAGAAGAGTGGAAAGAACTCTCTGTAAGAGAACATGTTGATTTTTATCTCCAGCAGGGGATGGAGAAAAAAGAAGCGATGAAACGTGCCGCGAAAGACCGCGGAGTTTCTAAAAGAGAGATTTATCAGGAATTGCTTGAAAATTAAGAGGAGATATATTTATGAAAAAAGAAAAAAAGTTTTTTGGCGGCTTAATGATCCTAATTCTGCTGATTTGCATGACAGTGGCAGGATGCGGAAAAAAAGAAGAAGAAACGAGCGCAACGCCGTCTGAGGCAGTAGAATTAGAGGGAACCTATTACAGTGAATCAGAAGATGCCACATACGAATTTGAAAAGGATGGAACAGTGACAATAACAGCGCCGAATGGCGTTTCAGCCGAAGGAACCTACGATATAGAAGAAGATTTGATCACTTTTGTGATAGGCGGAAATATTTTGACATATAATTTCAAACAGACAGATACGGGATTTGAACTGAGCAGTCAAAGCAATGTATATGTCTATACGAAACAAGAAGAGGAATAAACGGTGTAAACTGCTTGCTTTATCTTTTTAACAAATAATCAGGAATGGATAGAAGAATCCCCGCATATAGTTTTTTGAAACAGAACGGTATGCGGGGATTTTTGACGGCAAAAACTGCGGATCTTTTTCCTGTTTTTGGAAATAAAAAAGAAAGTTTATGCGGGAGAACGAAGATAAGAGACCATAGGAAGCCGGAAAATGAGACAATAAAAGGTTAGGAGGCAGGTTATGCTGAATTATTTATGGGGATTTATGATTTTAATCGGGATTACCTATGGAGCACTGCAGGGAAATATGCAGGCTATCACAGAAGCAGCTCTAAATTGTGCAAAAGAAGGAGTTTCTCTTTGTATTACAATGTTTGGGGTGGTTGCATTATGGTGTGGTGTGATGGAGATTGCTCAAAAATCAGGACTGATTTCCTGGATGTCTCAAAAAATGAAGCCATTTTTAAAATTTTTATTTCCAAGACTTCCAGAAGATCATCCTGCGATGCAGCAAATCTCTGTCAATATGATTTCAAATTTTTTAGGTCTTGGATGGGCGGCAACACCTGCAGGTCTGCGTGCTATGGAGGAGCTTGCAACACTGGAAGAGGAACGAAGACAGGGGAAATATCAGGGAAAAGCACAGAAAAAGGGAGTGGCAAGCAATGAGATGTGTACATTTTTGATTATCAATATTTCATCATTGCAGTTAATTCCAGTAAATATGATTGCCTATAGAAGTCAATATGGAAGTGTAAATCCAACTGCAATTATAGGACCGGCAATTGCAGCCACGACAGTAAGTACAGCAGTGGCAATTTTATATTGTAAATGGAAGGATAGAAAGCAGGGAGTATAAATACTCTCTGTTTTTTTGATATCATAGGAAATATTTAGCAGATTCATAACTTTTAACTATCAATCATCATTGAATATAGGTATTTGATAAGAAAGCGGAATCGTACTATAATGACGGTGAAAAAGAGATGATGAAGCTGTCTGATCAAGAAGGAATACAAAGAAAAATAGAGATGGTATAAAATGGCAGAAGAATGAAGTCAAAAATGAATGTAAGTACTGATAAAAGGTACTTAAATCAAAGAGTCCAGCTAAGAAATGTCAAGAGGTGATATGAAAAAAGTTAAATTTATTACAACAGAGCAAAAAGGGTAATCTTAATAGACCATTCCAAAATATAGGATTGGTCAGGACTAAATATTCAGAG
>CALWCS010000101.1 GCA_944376425.1 uncultured Lachnospiraceae bacterium
GATCTCCCGCCATCGGAATACTGGAAATACAAACTCCGTTATCTTTACCGGGAGTTCTCCGTCAACTTTTTTGACATGGATCTGAACCAGCTCCCCAAATGGGCAACCTCTTTCAAATATAAGAAAAACAATGCCTATATCATGGGGCTATGCCTTTCTTACCGGATCAACCTTAAGCTTTCCCTGCGTCAGACCGTACAGACCCTCCAAGAGATCCATGGGATCGAGATCTCCCATACCATGGTCAATAACTATGCCAAAACGACCGCATTCCTTATCCGCCCCTTCGTGGATTCCTATGATTATAAGCCCTCCAACGAACTCGTGGCTGATGAGACCTATATCAAGATCCGCGGAGTAAAAGCCTATGTCTGGCTCATCATGGATAAAGTGTCCCGCTCTATCCTCGGTTATCAGGTCTCCACTTCAAGATCTGTCGGTTCCTGTATCCTTCCTTACTATGCGCATGGCTTTTGATAAATTTAAGGAATTCCCAGGCAAGGTCCTGAAGTTCATTGCCGATGGCTACAGCGCCTATCCACTGGCCGCACAGCAGTTCAAGCTGGAGAAAGACTGGGACGTTTTCATCACCCAGGTCATCGGTCTGACCAATAATGATGAGGTATCCAAACAGTTCCGTCCTTGCAAACAGCTGATTGAAAGGCTGAACCGCACTTTTAAAGAATCCTACCGCATCACCTGCGGCTACGGTACGGAAGATGGTGCCTGTCACAGTGTATCCCTCTGGGTCGCTTACTATAACTTCCTTCGCCCGCATGAAAAAACCGGCGGCAAAGAGCCGCTCAACAAAATCGACCTGCTGGAAGGCGCCGGGAACATGCCTGGCAAGTGGCAGCTGCTGATCTACCTCGGACAGCAGACGATCCTGCAGCAACAAACGGCGAAAGCTGCGGACGGTTCTTAGATTCCGAGCCGGAGGTAACTATCCAGCCACCAGAACCAAAGGTTCTGGCTATGCCCTTGAAGGCACGGCAAAGCAATGCTACAATGCTGTGGATCTGACGGAGACGAACAGACTGTTCTTGAGTTCTTCGCCGTCGGTAAGACTGCCAGAGCATTGCTTTGTCATGCCTTCAAGGGTGGCGGACGGTGCCAAAAACAAACATATCTGCGATTTTCAAGGTTCTAATGGAGCCGATTTTTAGGACTCCATTTTTTCATAGACTACTTTACACTACCTCATTCCAATGATTTTTCCCCACGGGATCATATTTCTCAGAAAAATATTTCTGCCGACCGCTTACCTTCTATGTTTTCTATAAATCTGCATATTTTTCCCGAAGTCTTGCAAGTTCTTTTCTGTATTCTTCTCTGGTAATAACTCCCTCTTCAAGATCCTTTTTTAAGAATTCTCTTTCCATTCTATATTTTTTCATTATTGCTTCTTCCGCTGTAGAGAAATTAAAATCCGACTGCCATGACGTCTTTTTATCTTCCGGATTCATCGTTGAGGTTCTGTCAGTTTTTAAAATCTCTTTGATACCTGCCATCACCATTTCTGCATTGGAGCTGTTAGGGCACGGTATTTTCCCTGCCATTCCCGGGATCATACCACCTGTCATAAAAACTTCTCCGGATGATTCTTTCGTATTTTTTGCAACTTCAGTAATAACATCCAACGCCATTCTTTCTTTTTCTGTAATGTGCAGTGCTTGATTAATCTGTGCCTGAGTTTGACCTTCTTCTGCTTTTACCGTATTGATTGCCCGACCGGAAATGACTGTATCATATGCTTTGGTATCTATTTCGATCCGACTGACTTCAGAAGCTCCTTTGGCTTTAATCTGTTCAATTTCTGCCTGTTTTTCTGCGTTGATACGATCCAGCCGATTTTTTTTCTCGTCATAAAGCTGTCTCGCACCATGCTCTGCAAGAACATTTCTGATTGTCTGAATATCTTCTTCCTTCACCGGAATTCGTTCAATATAAAATTTCTCCAGATATAGTCCATAGTTTTCAAATTCTTCTGTCAATATCACTTCCAGTTTTTTTGAGAGACGCTCGGTTTCCTTATCGAATTCCAACGGACTGACTTTTCCGCTAGAAATCTCATTTGCCAGATAGTTTCTGACACAGCTCGTCAAAATTCCTCTTAGAAAATCGTCCATATCTTTTCTTGTAAAAACTTGCTGTGTACCGGTTAATTTTTTCAAAAGTTTTCTACTGTCTCCTATTCTGACATACATAGTTCCTCCTGCCCCGAATCGAACAGGAATCTGATAAATCGGATCTACGATCTGTACAAACTCTTTCGTTCCCCATTGAATCGGACGTACAACAGAAAGATTAAAAAAATATACTTCTCCTGTACTGATTGCTTTTTCGCCTTGGAAAAAGCCTCTTATTTGACGCAATCCCGGAATGTTTCCTGATTTGAGTACATGTCTGCCTGCTCCCATCGTATTGCTCATTACACCGTTGCTGACATAAATTGCTTCCTGTGATTCCCGAACAACAACATGCGAATTGTTATTAAAATTTACAGTATCCGATTTCCAGATCAAATCCTCTGCTGTGCCACCGTATTCCAACAGATTTGTGATATGGATTGCCATTTTTTATTCCTCTCTTTCCCCGTCTGTATTTTTAACTTTTTCTAAGCTCAGAATATAGGGAACACTACACCAGTCATCTTCACTTTTCAGTTCAAGAATATAGTTTCCAACCGGAATTTGGAGATTGCTCTCCATCTTTCCTTCTGATGCTAAAAAGGTCTGCCTCCAAAGTATATTTTCCTCCTGTTTTAAAAGTATCTGTATTTTGCCTTTTTCTGTGTCTTCCACACGGCAGACAAGACGTACCGTCGTCTCTTCTTCCAAAGTAAGTGCAAAAAGATCCACATCATCCTCTGTTGCAAAAGAACCTCGAAGAGGATGATCATATTGTAATTCCGCCGGATTTCTATCATTTGGTTCCTGTTCTCCACCGTTGTCTTCTGCATAAGAAAGAGTCAACTGATATGCCGTAGGGCTGCTTCTTCTTCCTTCGCTTAATTGAACAAGGTACACTCCCTTATCCAGCCAGATATTTCCGCTTGTTAGGTTTTCCCGGTCACCGTCAGCACCTTCGCTCCATACTACATTCGTATTTTCATCAGCTAAAGTCAGCTGATAAACAGAAGAACTGTAGGGCTGTTTTTCATAAGTCAGCTCTAAACTAATCCTTCCCGGATCATCAAGTACAAACTGATAAGTATCAATATCCTGTTCCTGCTCTTCTGACATTGGCAGTAAACTGCCGAAAATTGCACTGTTTGTTTCTATCTGATTTGCTGCTTTGAGTGCGTCATTTGATTCTTTTTCTGCATTAACAGTCTCTGATAACACTTGAATAGTATAACTGCTGTTATTCCATTTTAGGTTTGCGACTTCCACCATGTAATTGCCGGGCATTAATACTAATGCTCCGGAATTTATTATTCCTTCCTTGCCTACTCCCGTCTGGCTCCACAAAGTATAAGCAGTATCCGATAATAAAGAAAGCCGATACGTTTCTTCTTCACTTTTCGTTTCAGGAAAAGTCATATTCAATACCACTGTGCTTGCTTCATCCAGTCTAAATGAAAAATAATCGACATCTCCTTTTACGGCTGAGTCTCCGCTGATCGTCTGATTTACAGCAATCAAATTCGCACTTTCCATCGTATTATTTTGTTCTGCCTCACAATTTTCTATTTCTTCTGTATGAATCGTCATGTCATATTCTGCCCCAGTCCAGACACCGCCTGATTCAATCTGTACCAGATAACTACCTGCTGCCAGATACGTTTTCTTTGTCGATTCATTTTGTACAATTTCACTTTTTCTAAGAAGTTGACGAGAAACACCGTCTGCCAGCTGCACAGAAAAGTTCTGTTCTTCTTCAGATGAGATATAGATTGAAACTGCCGCCTGCTGATCTAATGTAAATGTATAGACATCGACATCTTCTTTCTGAGATAACGCACCATAAATTTTTTGATCCGTCTTGATCTTATTCGCCTCTGTCAAAGTATCATTTGGTTCATGTTCCATCTCGATTCCTGCCTGGGCAAGAAGTTCCAGTGTATATGCTCCAAATTCTGCTTCTCCTGCTGTAATCTGTATCTGATATATCCCAGCGTCTAAAAAGATAGCACGTGATTGCTGTGTTGCCTTAGATGCTTTTAGAGTATAAGAAAAAATCGGTTCCTCCGGTGTATCTTTCTTTGTCATTACAATTTCATAAGCTTCCTTTTTGCCATCTGAATCTCCAGACTGCCATAACAAGGTCACTTTAGCATCATACGGAAGAACAATCTGATAGATACGTTTTTCTCCCTGTGTGTTAAATACATCCTGTATTGGTTCATTTAGGCAAAGCCATGGATGGGATGTTATTTCTTCCTCTCTCCAGTTGTCTATTGAAAGAGGTTTTTCGGAGACACCGCTTAAACGCCAAATACCTGCTTCATCCTGATTTAAGGAAAAATACCGTACTTCTATCCCATCTTCTGTCTGATATCTTACACGCACCAATTGCCGGTTTTCTTCCGTCCAGTATGGGGCACACGTTATAGTAAGAGGAAAGGTTGGTTTTGGAAGAGTGCTTAAATCTCCATAAGACATCCATTCATCTGTTTTCTCTGGTCTTTTGAGCAATTCAAATTCTTCCTGCAATTCCAGAGTGAAAGCTTCCAGTGCCTGAATTACAGCATTTTCCGGTGTCTGCGGAAGAGGGTAGGAATCCTTTTGCCAGATAATTTCATGGTATACGGCACTGTCCGTATCAGAACCGATCTCATAGGTATAACATTCATACCGCGGGATACTTCCTTCCATTAGACATTCAAAAGAAATCATAAAATTTTCCCTTGAAAAACGAGCCAGCCCCTTTGTTAAAAACTGTTTCACCGGTATTCCATCCTGTACATAATATACTGCAAAAGTAGTCTCTTTCTCATCCGTAAGGAGAAGAAATGTCTGCTCTCTTTCCAGAATCTCTATTTTTGAAAAACCAGCTTCTTTCTGTACATAATGGATCAGACCGTCTGTTGTGACGCTATATTCCGTTAGACATCCCTTTGTATCGAGTCCTACCAGCTCTGTCCAGCCGTCCTGATTCCAATCTACCTCTATTACTTCAGTCATTTGATCCGCATGTGATGCTTCTGCCAGTGCCTCTCGATACATCGCTTTTGCATCGATAGAATCTGGTAAAATTTCCAGTTCTTTTGCATATAGAAGGATGACCAGCCTATCCTCTGCCTCTATCGAAGAAATTGTACTTTTTTCCAATATCTGACCAATTTCTTCTGCAATCAAAACTCTTTGCTCTTGATACAGTTTCGTTTTTTCTTCATATTCTTTTAACAGCAGATATCGAAGTCCTATTCTTGTCCGTCCTAAATCAAAAAACTCCACTGCTTCCAGTAAAGCTTCTTCTGTCTTTGCTCCTTCCTTCTTAGCCTCTTCAAACCAATCCAGACATGTATCATCACACCAAGAAGCCAGTGCCAACGCATAGTGCAAACAAAGCTTTCCCGTATAAGATTGTGTTTCTTCTTCCATATTATATGTATCAATCAGGACGTTTTCCTTTTCGCAAAAATCTTTCCATAAAACGATTCCCTGTTCCATATCTTCTGACGCCGCACAATACCGCTGCATCAGCTGTACATAAAAAAGAAAGCTTTCTTGTGTCTGCTGAATCATAAAACCATTTTTTGCGTCTTCAAGTGCAGATGAATAGTCACCTTTCTTTTCATGGTGCAAAGCACACTGTTGATATGCTTTAAGACTTTCAGATCGCGCCTCGGCATCGGGACGTTCTTCCAAAGCAGCTAAATTACATCGCAGTGCTTTTTCCGGATCACTTTCAAGTAACCGAGCTCCAAACGATAAGAGGCAGTCTGCTTTCATTGCACGATCCATGATGATAGGATCATTTTCCAGGTTAGTCATTTCGAACATTTCTACATTACCATTTGTCCTCAAAACAACCAGCTTTTTTGTACCATCGTCTTCTGTCTGCTGATACCATTCCTCGATATCATCTCTTCCTGCCAGTTCAACATGTGCTTCTAAAAACAGCTGTTCTCTGTCCAGACTTCCTTCCGGATCGAAAAGTTTTTGCTGTGTAAGAAGTGTCAGCAGACTATACGCTGAAATATTTTTCGTTTTCCAGTCTTTTACTAGATTGAATAATTCTTCTTTTAGAGTATCTCCTGCTTCTGCTTTTTTTTCCTGCAAAGAAGACAAAATATTCAGCGTAGTTTCCGGATCATCCAGATGTAAACTTATCAAAGCAATACATAAGTCGGTCTGATTTTCTGCATCTTGGTAATTACCGCACCAATCAAACCTTTTTAGGGCATCTGTATATTCCCCTTGCTCCAGAAGAATTTTTGCCTCTTTATACAGTTTGGACGGTAAATGGATTCGAAACATGTAGAGTGAGCTAATTCCTAAACTAATCAAAAATGCAATTGCAATCATGGCTCTTTCGTGTCTTCGTTTTTTATTTTGAATCTTTTTAGCTGCTTTTTGACATTCTTCTGCCTTTTGTTTTGCATTCTGATACACTCCTAGTTTTTCAAATTCTTTTTTTGCAGCTAGATATTCCTCAGCTGACTTTTTCTTCTGCGCCCCTGCCATCCGAATCGTTGCTTTATCATATGCTTCTTTTTGTCTTTCCTCTTCCTTGGCTTTCTCAATCATCTGAGTCTGCTGCGTCTTGTCTCCTTCCAATCCTTTCCATTCTCCACAGGCATCACAGTAACCAATTACACAGCTGCCCTTGGATCGGATTTGAATATCACTTTTTCCACATGTTGGACAATTTGCCATGTTTTCCCTCCGTTATGTATCGCAAAAATTTTTTTCTCTTTCATATCTACCTATCTAATATTGCATATGGTTTCCATTAATCGTAATTCTTTTCCCGATGTAATTTTTATCCATTTCCCTGTAATTTTTCCCAGTGCCTGATCTGATCCAAATCACTTTGCTGTACCGAAGAATGATAATTTTGCAATGCTGTTTCAACATCTTCTGCTCGAATCATACCTCCTGATTGACCATTTTCAATAGCATATCGGATGGCATTGTCTTTAATGCTTCCACACACTGCTGCTACATCTGCAGCGTTACATCCTTGTGTTGCTTTGGCAATCAAATCAGAAATATTTTCTACCTGACACGGCACAGATAAAAATGCTTTTTCTGCCAGGTAGTGTCTGGCTTCATAATCCGGCAGTCCGACGTAAATTTTCTGTGTCAGACGCGGTGGCCGTAAAAAAGCACTGTCAATATCCCATGGACGATTCGTTGCCGCAAGGATCAGCAGATGATTTTCTTCTGTACCGCAAAATCCATCCATCTGGCTAAGCAATTCCGGCACCAACCGATTCATAACAGTAGAATGTCCGCCTCTTTTTATAGCAAGTGCTTCAAATTCGTCAAAAAAGATAATGCTGCTCTTACTTTTTCGCGCTGTGTCAAACAATCTGCGGATATTTTTTTCCGCTTCCCCAAAATATTTTCCTACAATATCTGAGCAGCGGACGGAGTAAAACTCTGCATCAATTTCTGTAGCGATCGCTTTTGCAATCATTGTTTTTCCTGTACCCGGAGGTCCATAAAGTAAAATTCCGCCTTCTACTTTGCGGCGGAAATGGTCGTATATTTCCGGATGTAATCTAGGCAAAATCACGCGGGTACGGATACTTTCCTTTACATCCTGAAGCCCTGCAATATCATCAAAATATACACCGGGGCTGCCACTTCTTTTCCAGTTCGTCTCTCCTTCTTCCTTTTCTTTATTCTCTTGAGAAACCATATGGGGTTCTGATTTTGTAATCTGAATATCCGATCCATTTTTTAACTCTGAAATTTCACAGAAAGATATTTCTGGAATGGTATCTGCCAGACGTACGATTTTTTCCGCACGCCGTATCAATGCTTCTTTCATTTCTCCGTCTGTATCTTTTGCACTTCGAAGCAGGGATTGTGCGGAATTCAGGTACATTTTTTTTGCCTCTGTCATACGTTTCGCTGCATAAGCTTCCTTTGCTTTCTGAAAATAAGTTTCATAGATCTGGTACGAAAATCCCTGTCTGTCTTTCATTCCTTATTACTCCTTTATCGCAGAACTTTTCTTTTCAATCTGTGCCAGCATAGTATCAATTTCAGAGTCCATAGCATCAACTTTCGCAGCTCCTGTAGAGTCAATCAGAGCTTCTATTTCTTCTGTAATATTTTCTTCATCCTGTGCATCAGTAAAAGACATACCTGCATCTTCCAAAAAGTTTTCCAGCTGATCCATCGCAGCTTCTGCGGACATCATTCCTTTTTCAAAGACCATCTGATTATGAGTAAAATTTGCTGTATTATTGACCTTTGTTAATTCTTTTCCAACATTACCCATCAACTTCACAAACTTAGAAGAAAGCGCTGTCAGATCTCTCATACTCTCTGTCATCTGGATCTGCAAAATCATTGCTTTGCATCGTTTTTGGTATGATAGAATCATTTTTAATCCGCTTAAAGCCACATCGTACTGCTGTTTAATGCCCTGTGTTTTTGCATTCTGCGCATGTTCAATCATTTCTTTTTTCTTTTTTTCCAAGGTATGATCATATTTTTTTAGGTCGTTTATTCCCTGTTTGATCGTCAATCTAGTTTCTAGCTCTTTTTCAGCTTGTGATTTAAACAGCCTCATATCAGATCACATCCTTCCTCTAATCTTTCTGATACAGAGAAGTCCAATTCCTGTTCTTTGTTTTCTTTCTCTGATTTTTCCTGAATATTTTTTTCTTTTTGTTTCTGTTCTTCTTTCTCTCGATCGATTGCTTTTTTCTGCATTTCTGCAAAAAATCCCATATCTTTTGTCATCCTATCTGTCTTCTGTTCCATCGCCCCTAGTACTCTCTTGTTTTCACGTTCTAGAATATTATCTAAATCTGTAATCTTCTCGCCAACTGTTTCTGTCCCTTGTGCAATTTGATCCATTAAGACTTCCGCTTTCGCAATATCTGGTATCATATTTTGCAGATCTATAGTAATTCTTCCATTATCTAACAAGATTCGATACTGTGTATTATTTTGCAGTGCAGCTGTATATTGTTTCATCTGTCCTTCCAAAATCTTCATTTGATCTTGTTTTCCTTTTGCCTCGATAAGCAATTGATTATAACGCGGACTTTTACGATTCATTTTCACGCTCTCTTCGGCAAGTTTTTCTATTTCTTTATAGCACTCTTCCCATTGATCAGAGAGATGGGAAAGCTGCCATTTAATCTTTTTAACATTTTCTTCTGCCTGTTTTAATTGCGTATCAATCTGCTCGCTGCGTACATCTTCCTGATTTTTTTTCACACCAAATAATGTTTTCCATATTCCCATCTTTTTTTTGTTCCCTCCTGGATTTCTTCTCAATTCATCTGCTGTTTTTTTTAGATTTTCCGCTTCCATCCGTGCAGTATTGATATATCCATGCCGTAATTTTTCTTGCAAATTTTGACTCATTTCCAACATTTGTTTTATCTGATCTATATTTAGATTTTTCGCTTCCTTCATGTAATAAAGTGAATCTCTCAGATATTGTGCAGTCTCTAAGTCCGTATTTCCGTCTTTGCATAACTCTAATTTTACATAAAGAGACCTTAGTGCTTCTTCTTTTTTTCTGTTCATACACTTCCTCCCTTTAGGAATCGTCTTAAACTCTTCATTTTAAAACGTTATCATTTATTTCCGGCACGTAATTTTACATTTCGCTCGGCAATCAATTGTTTTAATTTTGTTATATGGTCAAAAGCCTTTTCTATATTATGATCTTCTAAGCTTTCCCGAAGCATTATAATGTTTCCTCTGATCCGCTCTTCTAGTTCCTGTGTTCTGCCTTTTTTTCCAGGTTCGCTATAAAGAATATCTTCTTCTAAATGTTTTATAGCATCTTTTAACTTTATATCTTCTATTCCAATTATTATCACACTTAATTGTCCTCTTACATCTTCTAAAAATCCATCCGACTCCGCAGTAGGACTTTGTACTGTGCACAGTCCTTTGCTCTGATTTTTTAAGGTCATCCAGAAAAATAAATACAAAGATGACATACATACACAAATTGCCATAGATTTCCGAAATGGCAAATATTCTCTTTTCCCTTGTACAAGGCTGAAAATCATATGAAAAATACAAAAAAATATACTGAGAATAAATCGGCGGTTTTGACGCAAATCGGATTGTGTTCTGCGCCCTGAAAGAAAAAAGGACCAAAGAACCATAAAAAAATAAAATACAGAGGTTCCAAACCACAACCACTTTGTTTTATTAATTTCATGATTTAAAGTCCAAAAAATAATACTATAAATCATATATCCAAGTACTATTAGCATCAGATGGATGCTATTTTTCTTTTTCACTTTCTTATTTTTCCTTTCACTTTTTCTATATTGATTTTTGACAATTTTAAAAATTTTGTTTTCTCTCTATTTTTCTGTAAATATTATACAACTATTTTTTCTTAAAAACAGATTCTATGCATAACTCTAAGGGTATATGTAATAATTCGTTTTTTTCTTAAAATATTTTTTGTAAATAAAAATATTCTACGAAATTCAGCTATTTTATATTTTCATTGTAAATTTTTATATTTTTCTCTTTGTATGCAAAATTCAGAAATTTTTCTGTCTAAAATTCTTAAAAAATTCTGATGTTAATTTTCCTGAAAATGAAATAATTTTATCTCATGCCAAAAAAAGCCCTTCCTTTTTTTGTGAAAAAGTATTAAAATGTTTATAACATTTGTTGAAAGGAGCTTGGCATTATGGCTAAAAAATTCGGTAAAATTCTAGCGATCGGTGCCTTTCTTGGGGCTGCTGTTTTGGGCGGAATTGCTTACTACAAAAAATCAAAAGACGACTCCAACTCACTCGATGACGATTTTGATGATTTTCAGGATGAATTTGAAGATGATGAGGAAGAAGATTTTGAAGACGATTTTTCTTCCGTTGACCGTGGATATGTAACGATTCCAAAAGAACATACGGACCATATGGCTGAAGAAATCCATAACGAAGAGGAAGCAAAATCCGATAACCTGTCCGATGCAGAGAATGGGAAAACGGATGAGAAAGTTGAAAAAGAGGATGAGGATGAAGATATGTTAGATGATCCTGATCCTGATCCTGAGACAGCATACACAGCAGAAGAAATTTAGATGCAAAAAGTGCAAAAACTGAAAAAGACAGAGCAGAAGGTTCGATTCTAAGACGCAGACATTCGGCAGATTTTCGCAATTTTACGAGCCTAATTACATCAGCTTTGCCCCTTGAGCCTGCTTGCAGGCGAATTTGGCAAAGCTGATGTTAATGGATGGCGCAGTAAAATCAGAAAATCACCGTGTCTGCGACTAGAACGAACCTTTTGTTCTGTCTCATAAACTTATAAATTCACAAATTTAAACTTACTTATAGTTCAAAACTCATAAACGAAACTTCAAATTTATTTCGGCAGTTTAAAAGAACTCTTCAGCGATACAATCCGGTTAAACACCAAGGCATCCGGTTTCGAATCTTTTGCATCGACACAGAAATATCCCTGTCTGACAAACTGAAAACTGTCATATGGCTTTGCATCTTTTAATCCCGGTTCCACATAACATTTTCTGACTGTCAGCGAATT
>CALWCS010000102.1 GCA_944376425.1 uncultured Lachnospiraceae bacterium
GTGAGGAAATTTTGACGATTCAGGCACTTGGTCTTAAGAAAAGACTGGAACACACAAACTGTCAAAATGCCGTTGTGGGTATCTCAGGAGGACTGGATTCTACTTTGGCACTTCTGGTGACGGCAAAGGCATTTGATATGCTGAAAATAGAACGGAAGAACATTCTTGCCGTGACAATGCCATGCTTTGGCACGACAGACCGTACTTATACAAATGCATGTGAGATGGCACAGAAACTAGGAGTACAGTTAAAAGAAGTCGATATCAAAAATGCAGTGTACCAGCATTTTTCTGATATTGGACAAGATTTTAAAAACCATGATGTAACTTTTGAGAACAGCCAGGCAAGAGAAAGAACACAGGTATTGATGGATCTTGCAAACCAAAATGGCGCCCTTGTCGTTGGAACAGGCGATATGTCGGAACTTGCCTTAGGATGGGCCACTTACAATGGAGATCATATGTCAATGTATGGCGTCAATGCTTCGATCCCTAAAACACTGGTGCGCCATCTGGTACGCTATTATGCGGATACATGCGGAAATGAAACATTATCGGAAATTTTATCAGACGTTTTAGACACGCCGGTCAGTCCGGAGCTTCTTCCGCCAAGAGACGGTGAGATTGCACAGAAAACAGAAGACCTTGTCGGTCCTTATGAACTGCATGATTTCTTTTTGTATTATATTCTGCGTTTTGGCTATGAACCGGCAAAGGTTTACCGTGTGGCAAAAAAAGCGTTTGAAGGCGTCTATGAAAAAGAAACTATTTTGAAATGGCTAGAGACATTTTACAGAAGATTTTTCTCACAGCAGTTTAAGCGTTCCTGCCTGCCGGACGGTCCAAAGGTGGGATCAGTCGCTGTCTCACCACGGGGAGATTTAAGAATGCCAAGTGATGCTTCGGCAAAATTATGGCTCGATCAGCTTTCTGAACTGGAGGCGGAATAGGAATCTCTCTGAGCATTTCTGATTCATAGAAGACGAAAGTTTCTGAGAATCAAAGAAAGGATGCCGAAGAAGAGAGAATTTTTCGGCATCCTTTTATGTTTTGACTTTTCTGAGGAGTACGATAAAGAAAACGGAGAGCTAAATGTCACCTTCGGCAAGGGTGAGAGCTTCTGAGATGGCTTCAATCAGTATTTGGGATGTATATTGGGTCTCAGAAGAATAAGTAATATTTTCCAGCGACTGATTTTGACAGATCTGAGAAGCAATGGTATCGAGCGTAGGGCTGACGAGCGGATACATCGCAGCGACCGTATCACTGAGATTAACAAGACGGATAGAGTTGATGTGATTTTCATCTACGACAACTTCTACATCGACGGCATTTCCGCCCAGACTGACGGGTGAAGTATAGACACCTGCAATATATTTTGGCACAGAGGTATTGTCTTTGCCAGGTGTTTCTTTGGCGGCTGGAAGAAACATAAAGAACAGCAGAACAAGCAGGATGATTCCCAGCACTGCAAAGATTGCAGTATAGATAATTTCACGCATCCGAAAGACCAGAATCTTAGTTTTTGCACTCATCTGCATGCCCCCTTATTTTTATTTTCTATATTGTATGACAAAAAGAAAAGGATTATTCACAGCCACAGAGCATTTCAAGCCAGCGTGATTTTGAAGAAGGGACAAAAGAGCAGGATATAAGGGACTGGCTTGTATTTTAGAGAGAATAATGGTATGATGGGGAAAATCTGAAAGGAGAGGAATATGGGAGAATATATCATTACAACAGACAATATGAGTGATCTGCCAAAAGAGTATTTAGAAGAACGGCACATAAAGACATGTTCTTTGAACTATATGTTAGAAGGGGAAACCTATACAAGCAAAAATGGGATGGACAGCCATGAGTTCTATGAAAAAATGAGAAACGGATCAATGCCTACTACGTCTCAGATTAATCCGGAAGAAGCAAAAAAAGATTTGATGGAATTTCTAAAAGAAGGAAAAGACATTATTCATATTGCATTTTCCAGCGGATTGAGCGGAACGTATAATAGTATGCAGATGGCGGCTAGAGAACTGAAGGAAGAAGGATGTGGACATAAAATTACGATTATCGATTCGTTGAGCGCGTCTTTAGGAGAAGGACTTCTGGTTCACAAAGCTTTAGAACAGCAGAAGAAGGGACTAGGATATGATGAGCTTGTAAAATGGATCGAAGATCACAAATTAAATATCTGCCATAATTTTACAGTAGATGATCTGTTTCATCTTTACCGCGGCGGAAGGGTTTCAAAGACGACGGCAATTTTGGGAACGATGATAAAAATTAAGCCAGTTCTTCATGTGGATAATGAAGGACATTTAATTAATGTCTCAAAGGCACATGGAAGGAAAAAGGCACTTGCCGAACTGGTCGCAAGCATGGAACGCCAGATCGGAAGTTACCGCGGAAAAAATGATATTGTTTTTATCAGTCATGGAGACTGTATGGAAGATGCTAATTTTGTGAAAAGACAGATCGAAGAAAAATTTGGAATTCAAAATTTTTTAATTAATTACGTCGGACCGACAATCGGAGCTCATTCAGGACCGGGAACGGTTGCTTTGTTTTATATGGGAGATGTCAGATAAAAAACGTAATTGAAATTTCTGTCTGTTGATTTGCTCACTGTCTGTTTCCGGATTTGGGAAAGCCAAAAAATCCCCATGAAAATTTTTTATCCAAGAATGGGAACAATGCAATTGCCCAAAGTACGATAAGAAAGTAACGGAGTCCGCCAAGAAGCAGTCCATCGCCGGCAAACCATTTCAAGCCAAATTCAAGAACAGCAGTGACTGTCAGTCCTAAAAAAAGTTTTTGAATTTGCTTATTGAGAGGTACTTTATTTTCAAAATTAACGCAGGTATGTTCCAAATACCAGGCAAGTGCAAATCCCAGACCCGCACCGGCAGCTTTACAGGCATCGGCAGCATAATCGGATGGAATCAGTTCCTGATTTAGAAAAAGCAGTGCCACTCCAGCCGTAAAAAGAGAACAAATTCCTAAAATGCATGAGACAAAAGCAGCAGAGACAGAATGCTTTTCTAGCGGAACACGGATGCGTGAAATGACGAATGCAATCAATAACGTCAAAATCATAGATACGAAAACATCTTTTGGAGTATGAACACCGAGATACATTCTGGAAAAACCAACCATGACAAACAAAAAGACGCAGACAATCCGCTGCCACGGTTTTTTTAGATAAAGTGCAAGTGTCCCGAACAAAGCTGTACTGGTCTGTGTATGCCCACTCGGGAAGGAGTAGCCTGTAGCAGCCGAAACAGCAGAAGCTACGGGGCTAAACTGGGGATCGATTACCCAGGGACGCGGAACGCGGAATACGATTTTTAAAATCTGAACGAAAAGACCTGAGACGAAAAAGGTAAGTCCAATCTGGTAGGCAAGCTTTTTGTTCAAACACCAGTAAATCAGACATAAAATCAGAATGATAAAAAGTTCTTGTCCGAAATACGTGAAAAACTGAAAAATTTTTTCGCCGGCAGGTGTTCGGTATTCTGCCAAAAAACGCAAAAAATCCATAAACTTTCTCCTTACTTTTTTATTCTTCCTGTTGCAGACGCATACAAAAATGCAAAATTTGATAAATCATATTTTGGAAATCATTTACAAGAAGTAAATGAATGATACCACAAAATACAGACAAAATAAAGGAACAAGATTTTTACATTTTCTGAAATTTTCAAAGAAAAAAATTTTAGATTTTATGTATAGAAAAAAGACAGATGCACATATTACTAAAAAGCGTCTGGATGCTTCTCATATATAAAGATCAAAGACAGGAGGAAATTTCATGAAAAGACGAAAATTATGTTTGGCAGGATGTCTTGCTGCTGTGTGTATGCTGGGACTGTCAGGATGTGGAAATGAGGATTCTGATAAAACAACAGAAAAAATGTCAACTTCAACGGAAAGTGAGACAATAAGAGAAGAAGAGACAAGAAAAGAGGAGAGCGAAACTGCGGCAGAAACAAATACAGAGGAAACAGGAGTTCTGGAAGATCTGGGAGAAGGGATAAAAGATGGAGTAGAAGATGCCGGAGAAGGGATAAAAGACGGAGTAGAAGACATCGGAGAAGGAATAGAAAATGGAATGGAAGATATGGAAGACGGCATGAAAGACAGCGCAGAAGATGCACAGACAGAGATGAAAAACAGAACGACTTCTCATGTAACGAAGAATGGCATGGTCGAGAGTATACAGTAATATGATATCTGAAAAGGCAGAAAATTTTGTTTTATTTTCGAAATTTTCTGCCTTTTCAGATTTAGAAAAGTTTGTTATAATAATAAAAAATAAGGTGAAAGAGGGGTTGGAGATCATGCATTTTCGACCGTGTATTGACATACATAACGGAAAAGTAAAGCAGATCGTAGGAGGAAGCTTAAAAGATGAGCAAGACCAGGCAAAAGAAAATTTTGTGACAGATCAAAATGCCGAAGAGTTTGCAGAATTTTATAAAAAGGACGGATTAAGAGGAGGACACATTATCTTACTCAATTCCGTTTCTTCTCCTTATTACGCTGCCACACAGAAACAGGCACTTCAAGCGTTGAGAGCCTGGAAGGGCGGTATGCAGATTGGCGGAGGGATCAATGATGAAAATGCAGAATTTTATCTGGACGCAGGGGCATCCCATGTGATTGTTACATCTTTTGTTTTTCAAAATGGAAGAATTCATTACGAAAATCTGGAAAAACTTAAACAAAGAACAGGAAAAGAACGCCTTGTTCTGGATTTAAGTTGCCGGAAAAAAGACGGAAACTATTATATTGTGACGGATCGATGGCAGAAATTTACCCAGGTGGCTCTTTCGACAGAAGTACTCAACGAGCTGGCTGGATTTTGTGCAGAATTTTTGATTCATGCAGTGGATGTAGAAGGCAAAACGCAGGGGATCGAAAGGGAACTGGTAAAAATGCTGGGGGAATGGGGAAGAATTCCTGTCACATATGCTGGAGGAGTCGCAACGTTTGAAGATCTGGAAAAGTTAAAGCGGGAAGGAAGAGATAAGATCGATGTGACAATCGGCAGTGCCCTGGATTTATTTGGAGGAACCATGTCGTACAGAGAAGTTTTAAAATTGTGTGAAAAATATTAAAAAAAACAAAAAAAATAAAAAAGCTTAGAAAATTGTATTGAAAAGTACAGAGAATATGATATAATCAATTTATAGTAAATCACCTGCTTTACTATGAAAAAACAATGAAGGGGTGTTTAATATGCGTTATACGATCAGCGGAAAAAACATTGATATTACAGAAGGTTTAAGAAATGCGATTACAGAAAAACTGGGAAAGCTGGAACGGTATTTTACTCCTGATACGGAGGTCATTGTCACATTAAGTGTTGAAAAAGAAAGACAGAAAATAGAAGTTACGATTCCGGTAAAAGGAAATATTATTCGCTCGGAACAGGTAAGCAATGATATGTATGTATCGATTGATCTGGTAGAAGAGGTTATTGAAAGACAGCTGCGCAAATATAAACATAAAATTATTGAAAAACATAAAGAAGGCGGAATTTTCCAACCCGAATTTATGGAAAAAGAAGAAGAAGATCCTCAGGAAATCAAGATTATCCGCACAAAGCATTTTGGAATTAAACCGATGTATCCGGAAGATGCCTGCGTGCAGATGGAACTGCTCGGACATAATTTCTTCGTATTCTGCAATGCAGAGACGGAGGAAGTTAACGTAGTCTATAAGAGAAAAGGAAACACATACGGACTGATTGAACCGGAATTCTAAAACATAAAAATGAAAAAGATCCCCGCCTTAAAACAGCGGGGAGTTTTTTGCGTACTAAAAAAGAACGGGAGAATTTATGACAGGAAAAACACATTTAGTGATGGGAGAAGCGGCGGCTCTGACCGTTATGCAGCCTGTCGGATGGCAAGAAGTAGCATGGTGTCTGGGAGCGGCGGCAATCGGAGCGGTAATTTGCGATATTGATATCGACAGTTCCAATGCACATAAAAAAGTCGAAGCAGCGGTAATCATTTGTACCGTTGCAGTCATCCTTTTAGGACTTGCAGAATGGAAATTCCAGCTGGGAATTACACAGGAAATGATACAAAGACGTGATATATGGCCTAAAATTGCAGGAGGAGCAGGGCTTTTTATTCTATGTATTTTTGGAAAAGAACAGCCGCATCGTTCCTTTATGCATTCACTGCTTGCCGTTTGTCTTTTTTCAGGATTAGTATATCTTATACTTCCGGAAGCGGCGGGGTATTTTGCGGTGGCGATGAGTTCCCACCTTGTTTTAGACATTTTTAATAAAAAAGATATTCGCCTGTGGTATCCATTTTCAGGAGGCGTTTCTTTAAAACTGTGCAGGGCAGATGGTGCGGTAAATCAGATCCTGTTTTACGTCGGATGTGCCGCGGCAGGAATTTTGACTGTAATCGGTCTGATGAGATAATATGATATTAGGATGACAAGATGATATTTTTTATAATTTGAATGAAAAATATAACTTTGGAACCCGGCTGCCGCAACATGACAGTCGACAGAGAAAGAAGAAAAAATAAGAAATATACGTTGAGAAGTCAAAAAAATTTTATTGTGTTCATCGATGGAAAGTGTTACAATAGAGAACAGAATTTGTTTTTAACACCAAGAAAGATCGGAATCGTCAAAGACTCAGACGAAGAAGATGAAAAAAATTCCAGCCGGTTTTATCAGACGAGAGAAGACTTAGGAGCGAGTCTTAAAACAGGAGAAAAGACGGGATGGAAAGAAAAAGCGGCAGAGCAGATGAGCAATCGGCTTTGACTAGAACGGAAATAGGAGAAAGTGACATGAAGTTTGTTGAGAAAGTATTTGGGACTCATAGTGCCAGAGAGCTGAAGAGAATTATGCCTTTGGTAAACAAGATCGAAGAACTGCGTCCGACTATGCAGGCACTTAGCGACGCAGAACTGAGAGGAAAAACAGAGGAGTATAAAAAGAGACTGAAGCAAGGTGAGACATTGGATGATCTGCTGCCTGAGGCATTCGCAACAGTAAGAGAAGCGGCAAAGCGTGTCTTAAATATGGAACATTATCAAGTACAGTTAATCGGAGGAATTATCCTGCATCAGGGACGTATCGCAGAGATGAGAACAGGTGAAGGAAAGACGCTCGTATCTACGACGCCGGCTTACCTGAATGCACTGTCAGGGCGTGGAGTTCATATTGTAACGGTCAATGATTATCTTGCAAAACGTGACGCTGAGTGGATGGGAAAAGTTCATGAATTTTTAGGACTGACGGTAGGCGTTGTCTTAAATGACATGGATAACGATGCGAGAAGAAAAGCATATGCCTGCGACATTACGTATGTGACAAACAACGAACTGGGATTTGATTATTTAAGAGACAACATGGTAATTTATAAAGAGCAGCTAGTGCAAAGAGATCTTGCTTATGCGATCATCGATGAGGTAGACTCTGTATTGATCGATGAGGCAAGAACACCTCTGATTATTTCCGGACAGAGCGGAAAATCAACAAAGCTGTATGAAGTGTGTGATATTTTGGCGAGACAGCTAGAGAGAGGCGAGGCAAGCGGCGAAGTGACAAAAATGTCAGCACTGATGGGAGAAGAGATCACAGAGACAGGCGATTTTATCGTCAACGAAAAAGATAAGATTGTCAGCCTGACACAGGACGGCATTAAGAAAGTAGAGAAATTTTTCAATATCGAAAACCTTGCGGATGCAGAAAACTTGGAAATCCAGCATAATATAGATCTTGCGCTGCGAGCTCATAACCTGATGTTCCGCGATAAAGATTATGTAGTAAAAGACGACGAGGTTTTAATTGTCGATGAGTTTACGGGGCGTATTATGCCGGGAAGAAGATATTCCGACGGACTGCACCAGGCAATTGAGGCAAAAGAGCATGTAAAGGTAAAAAGAGAAAGTAAAACGCTTGCCACAATTACCTTCCAGAATTTCTTTAACAAGTATGAAAAGAAATGTGGTATGACAGGTACAGCACTTACAGAGGAAAAAGAATTCCGTGAAATTTATGGAATGGACGTTGTAGAAATTCCAACTAACCGTCCGGTTATCCGAAAAGACTTAGATGATGCTGTTTACATGACAAAGAAAGAAAAATTCCATGCCGTAGTAGAAGCGATCAAAGAAGCTCATGATAAGGGACAACCGGTGCTGGTAGGTACGATTACGATTGAAATTTCCGAAATGCTAAGCGGCATGTTAAAGAAACAGGGAATTCCGCATAAAGTCTTAAATGCAAAATTCCATGAGTTAGAGGCTGAGATTGTAGCAGATGCAGGTATTCATGGAGCTGTTACAATTGCGACAAACATGGCTGGACGTGGTACTGATATTAAGCTGGATGAAAAAGCGAAGGAATGCGGAGGATTAAAGATCATCGGTACAGAGCGCCATGAGTCAAGACGTATTGACAATCAGCTAAGAGGTCGTTCGGGACGTCAGGGAGACCCTGGAGAATCCAGATTCTACCTTTCACTGGAAGATGATCTGATGAGACTGTTCGGTTCTGAAAAACTGATGGGAATCTTTAAATCTCTGGGCGTAAAGGAAAACGAACAGATCGAGCATAAAATGCTGAGCAGCGCGATTGAAAAAGCACAGATGAAGATTGAAAGCAACAACTATGGTATCCGTAAAAATCTGTTGGAATATGATCAGGTAAACAATGAACAGCGTGAGATTATCTATAAAGAGAGACGCCGTGTTCTTGACGGAGAAAATATGAGAGATTCGATCTACAAGATGATCAACGACTGTGTGGATCGCTATGTAGATATGTGCATTACTCATGATCAGGATAAAAAGGATTGGAATCTGAAAGAACTCAATATGGTTATGCTGCGGATTATTCCGATGAAACCGATCACGGAAGAAGATATTCAGGATATCAAGAAAAAAGAGGAATTTAGACAGTATCTGAAAGAAAAAGCAGTAAAATTATATGAAGAAAAAGAAGCACAATTCCCAGAAGCAGAAAAACTGCGTGAACTGGAGCGTGTCATTCTTCTGAAAGTCATTGACCGTAAATGGATGGATCACATTGACGATATGGAACAGCTGCGTCAGGGTATCGGACTTCAGGCTTATGGACAAAAAGATCCGAAAATCGAGTACAAAATGCAAGCTTATGACATGTTTAATGAAATGTCTGCTGCAATTCAGGAAGAAACGATTCAGCTTCTGTATCATGTAAGACTGGAAGAGAAGGTAGAAAGAGAAGAAGTTGCAAAAGTGACAGGAACGAATAAAGATGAAAGTCTTGCGAAAGCACCTAAAAAACGGGAAGAAAATAAGGTGTATCCAAATGATCCGTGTCCATGCGGAAGCGGAAAGAAATATAAACAGTGCTGTGGAAGAAAAAAATAAAAAAGGAAGGTGAAGCGAATGGTAGAGTTAGACCAGTTTAAATATACACTCGGCACATACGAGAAACCATTAGTGGAAGTGAGGGATTCACTTTGACCTGGTAAATAAAGAGCAAAAAATCCAGGAATTAGAAAGAAAAATGGAAGAACCGGGCTTTTGGGACAATCCGGAACAGTCTCAGGAATCGATGAAAACGCTAAAAAGCCTGAAAGATGATATTGAAATTTATCATCAGTTAAAGCAGAAATATGAGGATATTGAAACTCTGATAGCGATGGGATATGAAGAGAATGATTCTTCTTTGATTCCCGAGATTCAAAAAGAATTGGATGATTTTATCGATATGTATGAAGGAATCCGGGTAAAAACGCTGCTTTCCGGTGAATACGATAAAGATAATGCTATTGTCACACTTCATGCAGGAGCCGGCGGAACAGAATCTTGTGACTGGGCTGGAATGCTGTACCGAATGTATACAAGATGGGCTGAGAAAAAAGGATATCAGGTAGAGGTTTTGGATTATCTGGACGGTGAAGAAGCAGGAATTAAATCTGTGACTTTTCAGGTCAATGGAGAGAATGCATACGGTTATCTGAAGTCAGAAAAAGGTGTCCATCGTCTGGTTCGAATTTCGCCATTCAATGCAGCAGGAAAAAGACAGACGTCATTTGTATCGTGTGATGTAATGCCGGATATCGAAGAAAATATTGATATCGAAATCAGAGATGAGGACATTCGGGTAGACACGTATCGTTCCAGCGGTGCCGGCGGTCAGCATATCAATAAAACTTCCTCGGCAGTTCGTATCACTCATTTGCCGACGAATATCGTAGTGCAGTGTCAAAATGAGCGATCCCAGCACATGAACAAAGATAAGGCAATGCAGATGCTCAAGGCAAAGCTGTATCTGATGGAGCAGCAGAAAAATGCGGAAAAACTTTCTGATATCCGAGGGGAAGTGACGGATAACGGATGGGGAAATCAGATTCGTTCTTATGTTCTTCAGCCATATACAATGGTCAAAGACCATCGCACCGGTGCAGAGACAGGAAATACAGATCAGGTACTAGATGGCGGAATTGATCTGTTCATGAATGCTTATTTGAAATGGCTGACACTGGGAGGAAAAAAAGAAGAATAAATGGTAGAAAGAGCAGACATCTTACCGAATAGGGATGTCTGCTTTTTAAATTTATAACAGACAAAAAAGACTTGCGTGAAAGAAGCAAATGTGGTACGATCTTCCTTGTGAAAACAGATGTATCTCTGGTGCAAACACGGAGGAGGAGCTTATAATGGAGGAAAAAAGCAAATATTTTGTTGTGAAACAGAAAGCGGTTCCGGAAGTACTGTTAAAAGTGGTAGAGGCGAAAAGATTGTTGGAATCAGAAAAGGTAGAAACGGTGCAGGAGGCAACGGAACGAACCGGAATCAGTCGCAGTTCTTTTTATAAATATAAAGATGACATTTTTCCTTTTCATCAAAATGCAAAAGGAAAGACGATCACTTTTGTCATTCAGATGGATGATGAGCCGGGACTGCTTTCAGATGTATTGAAGATTGTTGCAGAGTTTCGAGCTAATATTCTGACAATTCATCAGAGTATTCCGATCAATGGGATTGCTTCTCTTACTTTAAGCGTGGAAGTACTGCCAAATACGGGAGACATTTCTGAGATGATTGAAAAGATCGAAAATAAATCAGGTGTGCATTACCTGAAAATTCTAGCTAGGGAGTGAAAAGAAAAATGATTCAGATTGCAGTATTAGGATATGGCACAGTAGGATCAGGCGTGGTGGAAGTGCTCAATACAAATAAAGATACCATTGCCAAAAAAGCAGGAGAGGAAATCCAGGTAAAATATGTGCTGGATCTTCGGGACTTTCCAGGAGATCCGATTCAGGAAAAGGTTGTCCATGACTTTGAGATCATTGTAAACGATCCAACGATTCGTGTCGTGGCAGAAGTAATGGGGGGAGTAGAGCCGGCTTATACTTTTACAAAAAGAGCGCTTCTTGCCGGAAAAAGTGTCTGCACTTCCAATAAAGAATTAGTAGCAAGACATGGAGCAGAATTGTTAAAAATTGCGAAAGAAAATCATGTCAATTATCTGTTTGAGGCAAGCTGCGGAGGCGGTATTCCGATTATCCGTCCGCTGAACTCTTCTTTGACAGGAGATCAGATTGATGAGATTACAGGTATCCTCAATGGAACAACGAATTATATCTTGACAAAAATGATTCAGGAGGGATCTGAATTTGATGAGGCACTCAAAGAAGCACAGGAGAAAGGATATGCAGAGAGAAATCCAGAGGCAGATGTAGAAGGACATGATGCATGCCGTAAGATTGCAATCTTATCTTCTTTAGCATTTGGAAAACAGGTAAATTTTGAAGATGTCTATACAGAGGGAATTACAAAGATTTCCGCATCAGATATTAAATATGCAAAGGCAATGGATGATTCGATTAAACTGTTAGCAAGCAGCAAACGGGTTGGAGATGATGTATATGCTATGGTTTCTCCTGTTTTAGTCGGAAAAGAAGATCCGCTTTTTAGCGTCAATGGCGTTTTTAATGCAATTTTTGTACATGGAAATATGCTAGGAGATGCAATGTTTTATGGAAGCGGTGCCGGAAAACTGCCGACGGCAAGTGCCGTTGTCGGTGACATTGTAGATGAGGCAAAAAGCGGAAGCAGAAATGTAATGGCATCTTGGAGCGAAGAAAAACTGGACCTTTCTGACATTAAAACCTCCAGAAAGAAATTTTTTGTGCGTGTTTATGGAGAATTAGAAAAAGAGTTAGAGAAAATCGAGGCGATATTCGGTCCGGTAGAGCCTATCGTATTAGAAGAGCTTGCCGGAGAATTTGGATTTGTCACAGAAGAAATGACAGAAGCGGAATTTGAAGAAAAAGAAAGAAAATACGGTACACTGATCAGCCGTATCCGCATTCGGAATTTATAAAAGCGATGAATACAAAGAATTTTTTCAATGAAAGTTTTTTAACAGTGACAGAAAATGGATTTTTTCAGATGGAGGAAGAAAAATGAAATATATCGTGGTTTTAGGAGATGGAATGGCAGACGAGCCGATTGAGGCTCTAGGCGGAAAAACACCGCTTGCCTATGCAGTGACAAAGACACTTGATGAGCTTGCGCCAAAGTCGGAGATTGGTCTTTTGCATACGATTCCGGAAGGGATGAAACCAGGAAGTGACACGGCAAACCTTGCAGTTTTGGGATATGATCCAAGAAAATATTATTCGGGACGTTCTCCTTTAGAAGCACTAAGCATTGGGGTTCCAATGAAAGATACTGATATTGCGCTGCGGTGCAATCTTGTTACCCTTTCGGAAGAGGAACCGTATGAGGAGAAGACAATGATAGATCACAGTTCAGGAGAGATCAGCACAGAAGATGCGGCAGTCTTGCTGGAAGCAGTGAAAAAAGAACTGCAAAGTGAGACGTATCAGTTTTACACAGGAACGAGCTATCGGCACTGTCTGATTTGGAATGGAGGAGAAGTCGTAGAGCTTGCTCAGCCGCATGATATTCTGGAGAGAAAAATTGCACAGTATCTCCCAAAAGATCCTGTCCTGCGGCAGATGCAGATCAAAAGCTACGAAATATTAAAAGATCATCCAATCAATGCAGAGCGAAGAAAAAAAGGATTAAATCCTGCAAACAGCTGCTGGTTCTGGGGAGCCGGGACAAAACCGTCTCTGTCTTCTTTTGAAGAAAAAAACCATAAAAAAGGCGTGATGATTTCAGCCGTAGACCTGCTAAAAGGAATTGCAGTCGGTGCCGGAATGAAAAACATAATGGTAGAAGGAGCAAACGGTGGACTCCATACAAATTATGAGGGAAAAGCAAAAGCAGCAGTCGATGCACTTTTAAATGACGGATATGATTTTGCCTATATCCATGTGGAAGCGCCGGATGAGATGGGACATCAAGGAAGCGTGGAGCGGAAAGTACAGGCAATTGAATACTTAGATGATAAAGTGATTCGTTATGTAAAAGAAAAAATGGATGCTTCGGGGGAAGCCTACCGTCTGCTGGTATTGCCAGATCATCCAACGCCGATTCGGGTGCGCACACATACATCTGATCCAGTTCCGTATCTTTTATATGACAATACAGTTGAAAAACATGAACAGTGGCTTTATAATGAGGCAGAGGCAAAGAAAAGTGGAAATGATATCGCAGAAGGATACAAAATGATCGACCATCTGTTTGAGGTATAACGTCAAAAAATGAGTCTGATGTCAGAAAATGTACAGAAACCAAAAGATTCCTTCTGCCTAACAGGAGGAAAAAATGCTGATAGTAAAAAAATTTGGGGGGTACTTCCGTCGGCGATAAAGAACGGATTTTCCGTGTGGCAAGGCGGTGTATGGAAGATTATCAGAAGGGACATGACGTGATCGTTGTCTTGTCTGCGATGGGAAAGACAACGGACGAGCTGATTGCAAAAGCACATGAAATCAATCCGGAAGCTTCTAAAAGAGAGATGGATATGCTTCTGACAACAGGAGAACAGACTTCGGCCGCTTTGATGGCTATGGCGATAGGGGCACTAGGAGTGCCGGCAATTTCCCTGAATGCGTTTCAGGTTCCAATGCATACAACATCCAGATATGGAAATGCGAGATTAAAGGCAATTGACACTGAAAGAATCCAACATGAATTAGAGGAACGCAAAATTGTAATTGTGACAGGATTTCAGGGAATCAATCGATATGAAGATTATACGACGCTTGGAAGAGGCGGATCAGATACCACTGCTGTGGCACTCGCCGCAGTCTTTCACGCAGATGCGTGTGAGATTTATACCGATGTAGACGGTATTTATACGGCAGATCCAAGAATCGTAAAAAACGCAAGAAAGCTAAAAGAAATTACATACGATGAAATGCTGGATCTTGCCACGGCGGGAGCCGGTGTACTGCATAACCGTTCAGTGGAAATGGCAAAAAAATATGGAGTGACACTTGTAGTGCGTTCCAGTTTAAACAATTCAGAAGGCACAGCGGTCAAGGAGGAAGTAGATGTGGAAAAAATGTTGGTGAGCGGAGTCGCCCTTGATAAAAAAGCGGCGAGAATTTCTGTGATGGGATTAAAAGATGAACCGGGAATCGCATTTCGGCTCTTTCAGATTCTTGCTAAAAATAATATCAATGTAGACATTATTTTACAGTCTATCGGAAGGGAAAATACAAAAGATATCTCTTTTACTGTGCAAGAAGAAGAGGCAGAAGAAGTTATTTCCCTTCTGGAGCAGAATAAAACAAAAATTACTGCAAAAGAGATTACATGCCAAAAAGAAGTGGCAAAAGTTTCGATCGTAGGAGCAGGCATGATGTCAAATCCGGGAGTTGCCGCAAAGATGTTTGAGGCATTATACAGCAGCGGAATCAATATCAACATGATTTCGACATCGGAGATTCGGATTACTGTTTTAGTGGATATCAAAGATGGCGAGAGAGCAATGAAGGCAATTCACGATGCTTTCGAACTGTCAGAATAAATGAGATTTCTTGACAATCATCAGAAAATATTTTATAATAAAAAAAATAAAGAGAGCTTTTATTGCTGATGGAATAAAATGTGGAAATAACACAGTGTGATAAAAGTTCTGAACAAGCCGACCATCTGGGCAATATTTGTTTTTACAAATATTGCCCTTTTTTCTATATTGATATTTCAAAATACAATCTTTTATAAAAACAGGAAAATCCTCTGAGAATGGATCAACTCCAGTGAAAACACAGAGAGCAAGAGCGGCTTGTCATATGAGAAATTCTTTCGATGGAATCCTGACATAAAAGATAGAAAGATGAGTAAAAAAGACACAAAGAACAAAAAATTATTTTTTTGACAAGGAGGAGGATATTGTGAGCAGATTGAGTATTGTCACTCAGAACAAAGCGCAAAAGACAGTGGAAGAACTGTATAAAGATCTGGAAAGACGGATCAGCGCAAGCCCGTCAGGACTTTGTCCGGTCGATCTGGCTGCTTCATTTTTGAAACTGTGCCATGCGCAGTCCTGCGGAAAATGCGTTCCGTGCAGAGTCGGATTAGGACAACTGGAAAAGTTAATGGAAAAAGTTTTAGACGGAGAAGCACAGTTAGATACGATCACGTTGATTGAAAAGACGGCTAAAAACATTTTCTATTCGGCAGACTGTGCGATTGGATATGAAGCCGCAAAAATGGTATTAAAAGGAATTAAAGGATTCCGAGATGACTTTGAAGAGCATATTTTAAGAGGAAGATGCAAGATGGAGTTAAATCAGCCCGTACCATGTGTTTCACAATGTCCGGCAGGAGTAGATATTCCCGGATATATTGCCCTTGTGGCAGAAGGAAGATATGGAGATGCGGTACGCCTGATTCGAAAAGACAATCCGCTTCCGGCTGTCTGTGGGCTGATCTGTGAGCATCCATGTGAAGTCAGATGCCGCAGAACTTTGATTGATGATCCGGTTAATATTCGCGGACTGAAACGATTTGCAGTAGATCATGCAGGTGAGGTTCCGCTTCCTGTCCCGGCAGTTTCAACCGGAAAGAAGATTGCTGTAATCGGAGGAGGACCAGGAGGAATCAGTGCAGCTTATTATCTTGCCTTGATGGGACATGACGTTACTATTTTTGAACAGAGAAAGAAACTAGGCGGGATGCTGCGTTATGGTATTCCAAATTATCGTCTGCCAAGAGAAATTTTGGATCAGGAGATTAAACATCTTTTAAGCATCGGTATTCATGTAAAGACAGAAATAACCGTAGGAGAAAATCCAAGTATCGTAGATTTAAGAAAAGAATACGATGCCGTCTACATTGCAATTGGAGCACAGACAGACCGAAAAATCGGGATGGAAGGAGAGGATGCCAAAGGTGTGATTTCCGCAGTGGAAATGCTTAGAAGCATTGGAGATGAAGAAATGCCTGACTTTGCAGGAAAAGACATTATTGTGATAGGCGGCGGAAATGTAGCAATGGATGTGGCACGTTCAGCAATTCGTCTTGGAGCAAAGAGACTGAGAATTGCTTACAGAAGAAGAGCCGCTGACATGACGGCAATGCAGGAAGAAGTAGAAGGAGCTGTGGCGGAAGGATGCGAGCTGCTCGATCTGCATGCTCCTCTTAGAATTGAGAAGGATCAAGAGGGAAACGTAGCAGCGCTCTGGGTAAAACCTCAGATTATCGGTCCGGTACAAAACGGCAGACCGATACCGATGGATTCTGAACAAGAAGATCTGCGTCTTGCATGTGATCTTGTCATTGTAGCGATTGGACAGGGAATTGAGTCAAAAGCATTTGCAGAACAAGGAATTCCGGTAAAACGAGGTGTGATTGATGCATTGGGATGGAGCGGCATCAATACAAAAGATATTACAGGAGTATTTGCCGGCGGAGACTGCGTGACCGGACCGGCAACTGTTATCCGTGCGATTGCGGCAGGAAAAGTGGCAGCAGCAAATATTGACGATTATCTTGGATATCATCACACGATTTCTTCCGATGTTGAAATCCCGGAAGTACGGCTAGATGACAGAAAGAGCTGTGCAAGAGTTAATATGAGAGAACGCCAGGCATCAGAACGGGCAAAAGATTTTCAGCTGATAGAGCAGGGAATGACGTTAGAAGAAGCCAATCAAGAAGCAAGACGTTGCCTGCGCTGCGATCATTTTGGGTTTGGCTGTCTGAAAGGAGGCAGAGTAGAAAAATGGTAAAGATAACAATCAATGGAAGACAGATAGAAGCAAAAGAGGGAATGACGATTTTAGATGCTGCAGCCAGCGCCGGAATTTTGATCCCAACACTGTGTTATTTAAGAGACATCAACGAGATTGGAGCCTGCCGCGTCTGTATGGTAGAAGTAGAAGGATGTGCAAAACTGGTTACTGCATGCAACAACAAAATATGGGACGGCATGGTAGTTTACACGAATAGTCCGAAAGTCAGAGAGAGCCGGAGAAACAATGTGGAACTGATTTTATCTCAGCATGATTGTCAGTGCGCAACGTGTGTCAGAAGCGGAAACTGTACTCTTCAGACGATCGCAAATGATCTTGGAATTTTAGATCTGCCGTTTGAAAAAGAGCTGCCTAAGACAAAATGGCCGATGGATTTTCCGCTGATTCGAGATGCCAAGAAATGTATCAAATGTATGAGATGCGTTCAGATCTGTGATAAAATTCAGGGATTAAATATCTGGGATGTGGCGGGAACAGGCTCTAGAACAACGGTAGACGTGTCAAAAAACAGAAAGATTCAAGATGCAGACTGCGCTCTTTGCGGACAGTGCATCACACACTGTCCGGTAGGAGCACTTCGAGAGAGAGACGATATTCAAAAAGTACTGGATGTTTTGGCAGATCCGGAAAAAATTACAATTGTACAGATGGCGCCTGCCATTCGAACAGCTTGGGGAGAATCACTGGGGCTTTCCAGAGAATTCGCAACGGCAAAGAGGTTAGTCGCTGCGCTTAGACAGATCGGATTTCAGTATATTTTTGATACCACATTTGGAGCTGATTTAACGATTATGGAAGAAGGAAGTGAATTTCTGGAGAAAATCAAAAACGAAGAAAATGAGAAATTTCCAATGTTTACTTCTTGCTGCCCAGGATGGGTACGGTTTATGAAGTCTCAGTATCCGGACATGGCTGATCAGCTTTCAACGGCAAAATCACCACAGCAGATGTTTGGAGCAATTGCTAAGTCGTATTATGCCAAACTTCTCAATGTAGAACCGGAAAAAATTTGCTCGATTTCTATTATGCCATGTATCGCCAAAAAGCAGGAAGCGGCATTGCCTACGATGAACAGCGCAGGGGCAGGACAGGATGTAGATATTGTATTGACAACAAGAGAGATTGTGCGTTTAATCCGTTCAGAACATATTTTGGTGGAGAATCTAAAAGAAGAAGAATTTGATATGCCGCTTGGAATGGGATCCGGAGCCGGAGTGATTTTTGGAGCGACAGGCGGAGTGATGGAGGCAGCACTGAGAAGCGCCTACTATCTTTTAACTGGCAGAAATCCAGATCCAGATTCATTTAGCAAAGTACGCGGAATGGATGGCTGGAAAGAAGCAGAATTTAATCTTGCCGGGAAAACGGTAAAAGTAGCGATTGCAAGCGGACTTGGAAACACGAGAAGACTGATGAAGGCGATTCGCAAAGGAAAAGTTTCCTACCATTTTGTAGAAATTATGGCCTGTCCGGGCGGATGCGTCGGAGGCGGAGGACAGCCGATCAAAGATGGAAAAGAATTCGCAAAAGAGAGAGGCAGCGTTTTGTATGGGCTGGACAAGGTCAATCATCTGCGCTTCTCACATGAGAATCTTGCGGTACAGAAATGTTATCAGGATTATTTAGGAGAGCCATTGTCGCATCTTGCGCATGAGCTGCTTCATACCGACCACCATGCATGGAAAATGCCTGGAGAAGAAAAATAGTCCTTGTAATGTTTAGCGGATAGGAAAGATTTTTGTTTCGAGATACAGTAAGGAGAAAACTTCCTCTTACCATAGAAGAGATGCTTACAGAGTTTGCGTCAACAATAAAAAGAATAGAAATTGTACAAATGTGACTAAAATGTGATCAAAACCTGAAGAAAACCTGAAATATATTGTAAAAAATAGATAAAAAAGTGCGAAAGGTTCTTATAGGGAGCGAATGGAATAGAGTGGAAATTGACGAAAAATGGAAAAAGAAAATATAATAAATGCACAAGAAGGGAAAAATCAGGGAGAATGAGTGAGCGAAAGGTAAGAAAAGGAGGATCAATATGAATCGAAACAGAAAGAGAATGTCCGCTAAGGTGGTAAGCGCAGTATTGGCAGGGAGCATGATTTTATCAAGTATGACAGTCTTGGCATCTGAACTCCAAAAGGGACAGGCAAATGAGTACACACAGGCAAACTTAGAGAATGCAGAAAACGGCACAGGGCTTGGAACAGTCTACGAAGAGGGAACCTTCAGCATCGATACAGATTATGATGATGAAAGTTTTTATAATAATGTAGACTCAGAAGATACGACGTTTCCGGAGTCCTATCCCAAAGATAATATGGAGCCGATGGATGATGAAACATTAGAGGCAACAATCGATGCACTGATGAAGACAATGACGTTTGAAGAGAAGATTAATCTAGTTTCCATGAATACAGATCCGGAAGGACGTTCTGGAGTCGGATATATCATCGGTGTTCCAAGACTTGGTGTACCGGAAAGCCGGATGCACGACGGACCGTCAGGAATCAGCACTGGAAATCAGGATGCAGATACGTATGTTGAGACAACCAATATGCCACTGCAGCTGACGACTTCTATGACCTGGAGTACAGAGCTTGCCTATGAATACGGTGCGGCACTTGGAAAAGAACACGTATCGACAGGCTCAGGATGGCAGCTGGGAATGCAGATGGATTTGGCACGTACAGTACACTGGGCAAGAGCAAAAGACACGTTTGGCGAGGACTATTATCTGACGTCTCTTCTTGCGGTTGCACAGACACAGGGACTTCAGGAAAACGGCGGTATTGCAATGGCAAAACATATCGGAGCTTATGCGACAGACGGCGATACTTCCCTTTGGGTAGAAGTAGATGAGCAGACTCTCCATACAGCATATTTATATCCGTTTGAATCGGCGGCAAAAGAAGCAACACTTGCCTCGATTATGGGAACTTACAACCGTCTGAACGGTTTCTATACTTCCTCAAATTCTTATCTGCAGATTGATGTTCTGCGCGATATGTGGAATTGGCAAGGCGCTATGGTTCCAGACTGGGGTGCAAACCAGGAATTCTCTATGAGTCTGGGAACTACGATTTCACAGGATAACGCAGAAAGCGTAGAAGCGGCATTTCGTTCCGCTGCTTCTCAGGGAATCTTAACAATTGAAGATTTAGACGCGGCAGCAAGGACAACGCTGTATGCATACGGCGTCAGCGGTTATTTAAATTTAGTGGAAATCGATGAAAATGGATATGCCAAAGAAGAACCAGGGCGTACAGAACCGATTAAATTTGAAAGAACATATGAAGAAGACCGCGAAGCAGGACTTTATGAAGAAAATAATGAAGTAGCAAAAGAGATTGCAGAAAAGGGAATCGTATTATTAAAAAATGAAGATGATACTTTGCCTTTAACCGAAGAAGACTATACAGGCGATAACTCCGTTGCGTTAATTGGATACGGTGCGGTCAATCTGATTGGAGGAACAGGAGGAGAACGTTCCTTTGGCGTCTTAGAATATATGACAACTCCATATGAATCTATGGTAGAAATTGCAGGAGAAGATGCGAATATTACGACCGCAATTTTGAATAATGTTCATGGAACCGATATTCCTGCTGAACTTGTATATCAAAGCGAAGACGGAAGTGAAAATGGATGGGTACGCACAAATGGAATTTTGTCAGAAGATGTGGTAGAACAGCAGGCAATGGGACCGGATGCTGCAACTTCTGCAGATGCGACTCCGGCAGAACCAGTGGAAAATCCGGGAACGGAGACAGGCAGTCTGGTGGCTGTGGAAGAGGAAGTCTATCTGACAACGGGACAGAGAGATTTTAAAAATGCCGAAGACGGAACGGCCATGACAGGAGACGAAGCATATACTTGGACTGGATATGTAGAAGCGCCCGAATCTGGAGAGTATTCCTTTGTCATTCAGTCAAATGGAGGAACTGCAAATGTAAAGATTATTGCAGACGGTGAAGAATTGACTGCTACAGTATCAGACGGAGTATCTTGGGACTACTATACAACAGAAGGATTGAATTACTCTACGGTAAACGCAACTTTGGAAGCAGGACAACGATATCAAGTCGTTGTGACAGCACAGCATACCTCTGCTTATCGCGATCAGGGCGTAAAACTGACATGGATCCTGCCGTCTCAGGAAGAGACTGACATGGAAAATGCATTAAAAGCAGCAGCAGAAAATGACACCGTTGTTATGTTTACAAGAACGGGTGCAACAGGACACGGACCAGTATTCCAGACAGATTTCGATATCTCCCTCGATGAAATAGAAGAGATCAAAGCGGTACAGCAGGCAGCAAAAGAAAATGGAAATAAATTTGTACTTGTTGTATTTGGACGCTCTGGCTTTTCATTTGAAGGAGACTGGCTGGATGATACCGATGCACTGTTAGTGCCATTCTATGCAGGTCAGTCGGCAGGAACTGCACTTGCAGAAATTTTGACCGGAGTGGTAAATCCAAGTGCGAAACTGACCGTAACACTGCCAAAGACAAATGCAGACACGTTGCTGACATATGGATATTATGATAATCCGGACTCTGAGACCAATTACAATACAGAGCGTGCCGGAGACCAGTCTCAGTCGGAATATACGGCATATTATACAGAAGGATTAAACTTCGGATACCGCTGGTATGATGCAGAAGATGTAGAGCCACAGTATGCATTCGGATATGGGCTTTCTTACACAACGTTTGAATACAGTGATTACAGCGTAACAGTAAACGACGACCATACCATCGATGTCAGCGTGACGATCACAAATACAGGAGACGTGACAGGCGACGAAATTGTACAGGTATATTTAGGAGCGGCAGAGGTTCCGGAAGGTGTCCAAATGGTAGAAAAACAGCTTGCAGCATTTGCAAGAGTAGAAGATATTGAACCTGGGGAGAGTAAGACTGCTACAATGCAGATCAGTGAGAGAATGCTGTCGTATTGGGATTCTAGCCTGGAACTGATAGAAAGAGAGGATGGAACAAAAGATAAATGGGTTCTTGCGACAGGAGACAGAGACGTAATGATCGGATCTTCTTCCGATAACCTGACGTATACAGAGACAGTTACGATTACAGAATAAATAAAAAGGTAACAGAAAAAGAGACTTGAAAATGATCTAAAATAGCGGAAAATATGCTCCCTTTTAGGCAGATGGGCAAAAGGATATAACCCACTGCTTGAAGGGAGCATATTTTATGACTAAAACAAGAAACAACGAAAAAATACAGATTCAGACCTTGACGGTATTGATTGACTTTTGAACCGAAAGATCTCTCATAAACGGTCGCGAAACATATTTGTCGAATAAAGAGATAAAAGGACCAAGTGCAAAGAGACAGATCAATGTTCCAATTCCTAAATGACCGCCAATTCGCCAGCAGATTACGCCACACAGACCGTCGACAGAAATTCTGCACAGGAAATACGGCATTTTTGTATACTTACATAACAAAATTGCAAGACTGTCATACGGAGCAATTCCAAGCCCGGCGGTCTGATACAGAGATACGCCCAGACTCATGACGAGAGTTCCGATTAAAACCCACAGAAGCTGCATAAAAAAAGTTCCAGGTGTTCCGAAAATGCGCTCTAAAAAATAACAGCAAACGGTGACAATATAACCGCAACCGATTCCGTTTACGAAGGTTCCTATCCCGATGTAAGTTCTTCCCAAAAAAAATTCCACTGCAAAATAGACTAGATTTGATAACAGTACAATGGTGCTAAAAGGAAATAATGTTATTTCTGCAATTCGAAACAGCATGGCATTGCCAGAGTCAGTCCCCATTCCCGATTGACGGAATATGGCAATACCAGCAGACAGAATGATAACGCCTGCAACCATCCCAAAAATTTTTCTTTTTGTAATCATTCTGCTATCCATATTGATATCCTCTCTTTCGTATCATATTGTTTTCACTATTTATTGGTGATATTATAAAAGAAAATATAGTTCTTAGCAATGATTATAATGCCGTCAATTCATGACAAATATGCTGATGATATTAGAATAGAACCAAAAGCCATGAAGTAATCTGTGTGGCATCATAGGTCAAAAGGTCATGTTGAAAAAAGGAGTGACAAAATGAAAAAACAGGAACTGGAACTGGTTGCACATGAAATTCTTCCCGGGCTGCGTTTCTATGTGACGCGGCTTAAGTACTGTGAGCTTCATTTACATATTGATGCAGAATTTTGCCTCGTTTTGGACGGATCAGGGAAAATACACACGATGCAGAAGGATACACCGATAAAAAAGGGAGATTTTTTTTACTTTAATTCTCTGGAAGCCCATGAAGTTACAGCTGTTTCTGATAAAATGCTGATCTTTGGGGTACAGTATTCTCCGGCAATTTTGAATATATGCGATACTGAGCTTATGAGACTTCGAGTGACAGAGATGATTCCGACAAAATGTTTAAAAAAAGCCGGCATCTATGAGTATCTGTCTGATCTGATGATAGAAGCTGGGATTACTTATTTTAAAAAAGAGAATTTATTTGCTCTGCATTGTATGAGCCTGATCAATGAAATCCTCTATCTGTTTCTAAACTGTGTGCCCGTGATCGATTCCCGCTCTTATGATAATCAGTCTTACAAGCTTCGAATGAATCGCCTAAAGAGGCTGCTGACATATATTGATGAGCATTATATGGAGCGGCTGACAATCAAAGAGCTGGCAAAGACGGAACATTTGTCGGTTTCCCGCCTGTCTCATTTTTTTCAGGAAATGCTGCAGATGTCATTTCAGACTTATCTGTCACAAAAACGATTCAGCCGTGCCTGCGAACTTCTTGCTGATCCTGCCTGTACTGTGACGAGGGCAGCTGAAGAAAGCGGTTTTTCTTCCACGAGATATCTAAATCAGATGATGTACAGACATTTGAATATGTCTGCGATGGAATATCATTATTTTCATAAGGGAAATTTAGGCGCACTCCATTATTCCGGACGGCAGGATTATTTGTGTACTGCTGAGCAAGCCAGGGAAATATTAGAACAATATTCTGCCGGAAAATCAGATTTTTTGCATTGTCTGGAGTGAAATGACCAAAAAACGGAGTGAACGGCATTTTAGATAAATTGACGAAAAAATAGAAAATTTTATATAATCAAATCATCATAAGTAATAATTTTTCGGCTAATAACAAACAGCGCGTTAAGCGGGGGCAAAGAACAGGCTGTTTGAAAACAATGCAGGATTTATGAAAATGATCTGTATGGAAAATTGGCATGGAAAAAGATAAGAGAAAGGGGATTTGAAAATGAATCGTAACAGAAAAGCATTGACAAAAAAAGTGATGGGTGCTGTACTGGCGGGAAGTATGGTACTTTCTAGCATGACAGTATTTGCAGAAGGACTTCAGGAAGGACAGGCAAACGAATATACACAGGCAAATATTGAAAATGCACAAAATGGCACAGGACTTGGAACCGTTTATCCGGAAGGAACATTCAGTGTAAATACAGATTTTGACGATCCAAGTTTTTATACACAGGTAGATCCTGAAGATACTACCTTCCCTGAAGTTTATCCAAAGGATCAGATGACTCCGATGGATGATGAAACTTTGACAAAAACAATCGATGCCTTGATCAAAACAATGACTTTTGAGGAAAAAATCAATTTGGTATCGATGAACACAGACCCGGAAAATCGTTCCGGCGTTGGATATATTACAGGTGTTCCAAGACTTGGCGTACCGGAAAGCCGTATGCATGACGGTCCATCCGGAATCAGTACAGCAACACAGAGTTCTGATTCTTATGTAGAGACGACAAATATGCCACTGCAGCTGACGACTTCTATGACCTGGAGTACGGATCTTGTGTACGCATACGGCGAAGCACTTGGAAAAGAACACGTATCGACAGGCTCAGGATGGCAGCTGGGTATGCAGATGGATTTAGCAAGAACACCGCACTGGGCAAGAGCAAAGGACTCTTTTGGAGAAGACTACTATCTGACTTCCAGATTAACGGTTGCAGAGACACAGGGTCTTCAGGAACACGGCGGTATCGCGATGGCAAAACACATCGGCGCTTACGGTACAGACGGAGATACTTCTCTTTGGCTGGAAGTAGATGAACAGACGCTTCATACCGCATATTTATATCCATTTGAGACAGCGGCAAAAGAGGCGAGAGTGGCTTCTATCATGGGAACTTACAACCGTCTGAATGGATTTTATACTTCCTCAAATTCCTATTTGCAAATAGAAGTTCTGCGTGATATGTGGAACTGGCAGGGAGCTATGGTTCCAGACTGGGGCGCAAACAAAGAATTTTCCATGAGTCTTGGAACAACGATTTCTCAGGACAATGCAGAATCAATCGAATCAAGTTTCCGCTCAGCGGCATCACAGGGCATCATGACAATTGAAGATTTAGATGCAGCAGCAAGAACAACACTGTATGCATACGGTGTCAGCGGATACTTAAATCTGGTAGAAATTGACGAAAACGGATATGCAAAAGAAGAGCCGGGACGCACAGAACCAATTCGATTTGAAAGAACATACGAGGAAGATCGTGCAGCAGGACTTTATGAAGAAAACAATGAAGTGGCAAAAGAAATTGCAGAAAAGGGTATTGTATTGCTGAAGAATGAAGATGATACACTTCCTTTGACAAGTGAAGATTATACAGGCGACAACTCAGTTGCACTGATTGGATATGGGGCAGTGAATCTGGTAGGCGGAACAGGAGGAGAGCGTTCCTTTGGTGTTCTGGAATATATGACAACTCCATATGAATCTATGGTAGAGATTGCAGGAGAAGATGCCAATATCACAGCAGCAATTTTAAACAATGTTCATGGAACGGATATTCCTGCGGAACTTGTATTCCAAAGCGAAGATGGTTCTGAAAACGGATGGGTACGCACAAATGGAATTCTGTCAGAAGATGTGGTAGAACAAAGAGGATTCGGCGGACCTGGCGGTCCGGGAGGTCCACAGGCAGAAGCGGAAACAGAAGAAACAGAAGCACCAGAACCGATTGAAAATCCTGGAACAGAACTGGGAAGTCAAGTAGGTATCGAAGAAAGCATTCATCTGACGACAGGAAAGAGAGATTTCAAGAATGCCGAAGAAGGAAACGCTCTGACAGGAGAGGAAGCATATACTTGGACAGGATATGTAGAAGCGCCGGAATCCGGAGAATATTCGTTTGTAATTCAGACAAACGGCGGAAATGCAAATGTAAAAATTAGTGGAGCCGGAGAAGAAGATATTACGGCAAGCGCATCTGATGGAGTATCTTGGGATTATTATACAACAGAAGGATTGAATTACTCTACAGCAACTGCAACGTTAGAGGCAGGACAGAGATATAAAGTCGTTGTGACAGCACAGCATACTTCCTCTTACCGTGATCAAGGTGTAAAACTGACATGGATTTTACCATCTCAGGAAGAAACAGATATGGCAAATGCTCTGACAGCAGCAGCAGAAAATGACACTGTTGTTATGTTCACAAGAACAGGAGCAACAGGACACGGACCGGTATTCCAGACAGACTTTGACATTTCTCTTGACGAGATTGAACAGATCAAAGCCGTACAGCAGGCAGCAAAAGAAAACGGAAATAAATTTGTCCTTGTCGTATTTGGACGTTCCGGATTCTCATTTGAAGGTGACTGGTTAGATGATACAGATGCATTGCTCGTACCATTCTATGCAGGACAGTCTGCCGGAACGGCAATAGCAGAATTGTTGACAGGTGTTGTAAACCCAAGTGCAAAATTGACCATGACGCTTCCAAAGACAAATGCGGATACGTTGTTGACATATGGATATTATGATAATCCGGATGCCGAGACAAATTACAATACAGAGCGTGCCGGTGATCAGTCACAGTCAGAATACACCGCACATTATACAGAAGGATTAAACTTCGGATACCGCTGGTATGACGCAGAAGATGTAGAACCACAGTACGCATTTGGATATGGTCTGTCCTATACAACCTTTGAATACAGTGATTATGAAGTGACCGTAAACGATGATCATACCATCGATGTCAGTGTGACAGTGACAAACACAGGCGACGTAAAAGGTGATGAAATCGTTCAGGTATATTTAGGAGCAGCAGAAGTTCCGGAAGGCGTTCAGATGGCAGAAAAACAGCTTGCAGCATTTGCAAGAGTAGAAGACATTGAGCCGGGAGAAAGCAAAACAGCTACAATGCAGATCAACGAAAGAATGCTGTCTTACTGGGATGCAAGTCTTGAATTGATTGAGAGAGAAGACGGAACAAAAGATAAATGGGTACTTGCGACAGGAGACCGCGATGTGATGGTTGGATCTTCTTCAGACAATCTGCTTTACACAGAGACAGTAACTATTGAATAAAAAATAGAGATAAGAAATCGTTCAGATAAAAATCCTAATCTAAAAAGTTCAAATCGAAATATAGCGCCACCGGCTTTTTAAAGTCGGTGGCGCTATATGTTCAAAGAAAAAATTTATCATGTCTCAAAATTACTGTACTAATACTGGAAGTACAAGTGCAGACGGTTCGCCTTCTTCTGTCACAGGCGTCAGATGAAGCATTGCTTTTCCAGCCTGATTTACAGAGGTAGAAAGAGTCCAGTAGCAATATCCATCTTCACCTTCTTCTGTCTGAGAGGTAATAGGCAGTTCTGTTCCATCTTCCATAGCCAGCACATAACCGCTCACATCTTCAGATGCTTTGATCGTAATTGTAATTTCTTCTCCTTTTTTGGCTTCCATCGTATATTCCTGGATAAAGCTGCCTTTTTTATGATAGTCGATTTCCTGCGGCGTAAGCTGCGGTTCATTATCCTGATTTAAAACAATCAGCTCTCCCGTCTCGGTATCTCGTGCATACTGTGACATAAAGTTCCAAGATGCCTGAGCCATAGACTGAGTCATCCAGTGAATCATTCCGTCTACATTAATAATTTTAATCATATTGACGCCGTCTTCATTATAAAAATCAGCAGTATAAAATGCAGTTCCATCATAATACTGAGTATAAATTTCATCTGCTTCCAGTCCAAGCATTTTCTGAGCATAGTCATCCGTTGTATTCACAATTTCTTGACATTCTTCTAAGGTCACTTCACGGTCAATACCATTGATTTCAAACCAACGATTCAGTGCATTCGGCGAGTCTTCACCGGTAACATCGTATCCGTAGGGAAGTTTAATCCGCATTTCATGTTCACCGTCCAACTGAAGAATCGGTGTCTCATTGAGTGCGTCCCATTCTTCCTCTGCAAAGGAATAGGTTTCTCCCTGGCGAATTCCACCCAGGTTATGACCTCCTACCGTAATAGAAGCAAACATATTTGGATGTTTTACTGCCTCTCTGACCGTAGAACGTCCTCCCAGAGAATATCCTGCAGCATAGATTCTGCTTTCATCGATCGGATATTCTTCACGAAGGATCTCCATGATACGATCAACTTCAGCATCGAGCGTGGTACCTTCTTCTTCATCGCCGGAACCGCCGTTTTGGGCCCAAGGCATCACACAGATAAAGCCTTCCTTGGCTGCAAGCTGTGCATACCCATAAGTTTCAGCAGCATAAATCGGGTTGTTTCCGCCATGGAACACAAACAGAACAGGGTATGTTTTATCTGCGTTTTCTTCTTCATACGCTTCCATTGGAGTAAACGTCGCCCATTTATGGTCTTTGTCGTCAAAATCGTGCATCTCTTTTCGAATTCCCAGACTCTCCCAGTATTCATACTCTTGTGCACCGTATTCATCTGAATAGAGAATAAAGTTCTTAGAAGTACTTATAATACTTTCGCCCAAAGGACTGTTTACAAGAGCATCAAAATCAAATTCGGTACCGTCTGCTGCCGTACCGCCCATTTGGCTGTGATGATCAGCAAGACATCCGTAGCTGTCCCAAGTAAAGCTTTCTGTCGGAACGTACCACAAATATTTATCTTCGTAATCGTATACCTGTACCTCATCCTGCGAGCTGGCTTCTTCGGCATAGACCGGAAAAGCGGTGCTCACTGTCATCACAGCTGCGATACATGCAACGGCAGCCTTTTTTAAATAGTTATTTGTTTTCTTCATGTTCTTACCCTCCTAAATCTTATAAGTTTTGAACATATGGCATCATGTTCTTAAGATGACTTGATTATATAAAACATCAAATGGAGGGTCAATAAAACCGGGGCATCTGCGTAATTTTACCGTGTTTTTCGTAAGAAAACCAGAAAGAATATAAAAATGGAAAAGAAAGAAACGAGGAATCTTAAAGTTTTAAAATTCCACGGTATCCATCTTGGGGGGAAGTTCTCCGTTTAACTCGCGGTAAAACATTGCTGTTGTACAGGAAATATAAGGGATTACCCAGAGAATTCCAATAAAACAGGTCAGCACAGAAAGCAGAAGGAGCCCAAAAAAACTAATATAAATATAAAAAAGCCGGATTTTGTTCCCCTTCATTATCTGAAAACTAGCTGCAAGAAGCTGTCGGATATTCATTTCCGGGTGATCGATATAGAAATAGTAACACATAGAAAGAGCAAGCATACAAATAACAGCGACAATGAAACATGCGATAGAGGCAAAAACAAGGAGCAGCGCAAGAAAAACGTGGCTGCTTAAAGCCTCGCTAAGCTGGAGCGATAGGATCGAGCTGAGAGGAAACTCCAACAGCAGGAAAATAACGCTGTAAATAAGAGAGAGAATCAAAGCCTTATCAGCCTGATAACGGAAAGCATAAAAAAGGTCAGAAATCCGTATTACCCATCCGCGAGTCATGGCAAGAAAACAGTAGGAAAGCCCGGCTGATATCATCATAGATAGCAGAAAGATCAAAAAGTTTCCAAGCAAGCTGATGAGATTGAAACTTAAAAAATCAGAAAAAAATCGAAGATTAATTGAATACAGAAAAAAATTGATCGCAAAATAGGCAATCACCAGCTCAACGGCAAGAGTGTAACGTCCCTCAAGACTCTCTCTTGCCATTGCTTTTAATTCGGCGGAAGAACGCTTCATTTAAAAATTCACACTCCATTCTTTTATAGTTGGCGGCAGCCGAAAAGACAGTGTCTTTGTTGGCTGCAGAAAACAGAAACGATGTCATAAAAGTCTTGCAATAAATTTAGATCATATCGCTTGGCTGCTGCGAAGGCGGTTCCGGAGACATCGGGTAAGGCATGCTGCGCGGAGAATCTCCGAAAAGATCATCGATCAAATCACCGTAGTCATCGGAATTGTCATAAAAGCGATCATATGGATCGGATCCTGAAAAAGGATCGCTTTCTTCAGAATACCAAAAATCTTCCAGATAAGAATCGGGATCTTCTAAAGCACGTTCCAGTTCCCGTTCAAAGGTTTCTGAGATCAGATCCCAGTTTCGATAGACAAAAGAAGTAAAAGAGACGGTTCCGACAATAAGAGAGACCGCGGAAATTAAGATACTGACTTTTGCCATTTTGCTGACTTTCATTCGAGAACCCTTCGAAAGAAGCGCAAATAAAATAGACAGACCAATCGGTACCACAGTGAAAGGGAAATAACTGATAAAAAAGAAAGAAATAACGGCTAAAACGAAAGCAGCTATCTCCATGCCGGATCTGGGAGGAGAAAACGGCTTTTCGTCCCAGCCACGCTGAAAATCAGGACCTTCCTGATATTGCTGATCATCCATAGACGGCAAACTCCTTTCAAAAAATAATAGCTGTTGGACAACTATGAAAAATGATAGCATAGAAATGAAGGAAAAACAAGAATTTCCTCGAAATGGGTAGGATAAACTTATAAGATTACAAAAAATAGGCAGAATACCGTAAAATTTGCAGTTTGAGCCGTATACTCCAGGAAAACGTATGTTGAATGGTTTATATTTTAAAATCAGCGCGATTCGGTACTTAAAAGGGTAACAGGTTATATACTATCTTACGAAACGAAAATGATCTGAAAAAAGACATAATAGGGAAAAGACAGAGATTAGAAAAAATGGTATTGTAAATTTATTGAAGATAAGATATGATACTTTTCAAGTATCCTATCCTCTGGTCAACAAAAAAGGGGACAAAATTTCAACAAAAAGAAGGAGAAAGTAGATGGATATTAACAGACGATTAAAAGAAGAGTTAAATGTAGAACTCTGGCAGATAGATGCAGCGGTGAAGCTGATTGACGAAGGAAATACCATTCCTTTTATTTCTCGTTACCGAAAAGAGGCAACGGGAGCACTTAACGATGAAGTACTGCGAAAACTGTATGAACGGCTGAACTATTTAAGAAATCTGGAGGAAAAGAAAACACAGGTGCTTTCCAGTATCGAAGAACAGGGAAAACTGACAGAAGAATTGAAAGCACAGATTTTAGAGGCAGAGACACTTGTAGTGGTAGAAGATTTATATCGTCCGTATCGTCCAAAGAGAAGAACAAGAGCGACAATCGCAAAAGAAAAAGGATTGGAACCACTGGCAGAGCTGATCTTGCTTCAGATGACACAAAACACGCTGAAACAAGAAGCAGCTGCTTTCTTATCAGAAGAAAAAGAAGTCAAAACAGAAGAAGAGGCAATTGCAGGTGCGTGTGATATTTTGGCGGAATTGATTTCTGATGAGGCGGACTACCGTATCTATATCAGAAAACTGACGGAACAAGAAGGTGTGATTTCCTCAAGTGCAAAAGATGAAAAAGCAGAATCTGTCTATGATAAATACTATCAATACGAAGAACCGGTTTCAAAGATTGCCGGACACAGAGTACTTGCTTTAAATCGCGGAGAAAAGGAAAAGTTTCTAAATGTCAAAATCATTGCACCGGAAGAACGAATTTTACGTTACCTGGAAAAAAAGGTGATTAAAAATGAGAATCCGAATACAACACCTGTATTAAAAGCAGTGATTGACGACAGTTATCATCGTCTGATTCAACCGGCGATTGAAAGAGAAATCCGCAACGAACTGACAGAAAAAGCAGAGGACGGATCGATTACAGTATTTGGAGAAAATCTAAAACAACTGTTTATGCAGCCTCCGATTGCGGGAAAAGTAGTTCTTGGATGGGATCCTGCGTTTCGGACGGGATGTAAACTTGCAGTGGTAGATGAGACGGGAAAAGTGCTGGATACTACAGTTATTTATCCGACAGCTCCTACGAATGACGCAAAAATCCGTGCGGCAAAAGATACGATGAAAGATTTGATTGAGAAATATCATATCAATCTGATTTCACTTGGAAACGGAACAGCCTCAAGAGAATCCGAGATGGTGATTGCAGATTTCCTAAAAGAGAGTAAACTTCCAGTTCAGTATGTTATTGTAAACGAAGCAGGTGCTTCTGTCTACTCGGCAAGCAAACTGGCCACAGAAGAGTTTCCCAATTTTGATGTGGGACAAAGAAGCGCAGCATCGATTGCAAGAAGACTTCAGGATCCACTGGCAGAGCTTGTAAAGATTGAACCAAAATCGATCGGAGTGGGACAGTATCAGCACGATATGAATCAGAAGAAACTAGGAGAAGCATTGTCAGGAGTGGTGGAAGACTGCGTCAATAAAGTAGGCGTAGACTTAAATACGGCAAGTGCATCTTTGCTGGAATATATTTCCGGAATCTCAAAGACAGTAGCCAAAAATATTGTTGCATACCGAGAAGAAAATGGAAGATTTGCAAATAGAAGACAGCTTTTAAAAGTCGCAAAATTAGGACCAAAAGCCTTTGAACAGTGTGCGGGATTTTTGCGCATACCGGGCGGAGAAAATCCATTGGATGCGACGAGCGTCCATCCGGAAAGCTATGATGCCACAAAAAAGCTGCTAGAGAAATTAGGATATGAGCCGGCTGATATAGAAGCAGGAAACTTGAGTGAAATTTCAAAAAAAATAAATGATTACGCCGGTCTTGCAAAAGAACTGGGAATCGGAGAGATGACACTGCGCGATATTGTAAAAGAGCTGGAAAAACCAGGGCGTGATCCGCGTGACGAGATGCCCAAGCCGATTTTAAGAAGTGATGTTTTAGATATGAAGGATCTAAAAGAAGGAATGATTTTAAAAGGAACCGTGCGCAATGTCATTGATTTTGGCGCTTTTGTGGATATTGGGGTTCATCAGGACGGACTGGTCCATATTTCCGAGATGTCTGAGGACAAGTTTGTGAAACATCCGTTAGACGCTGTGAGTGTGGGTGACATTGTAAATGTCAGAATTTTAAGCGTTGATCTCCAAAAGAAGAGAATTGCGTTGAGCATGAAACTGGATGAGACGAAAAAGAACGGTTCAAAGGAAAAGAGAGAACAGAAAAAAGAAAGAAGAAAAGAGAAAAAAGAGCTCGATATCAGCAAGCTGGCAAAAAACTGGAATCTTCGATAAAAGTAAAAGGAAAAAATTGGAAAAAACTGTCTGAAAAAATACTTGAATCCTATATAAGAAAAGCATATAATAAGGAACGAACAAAGAAAATTCTTCGGGGCAGGGTGGAATTCCCTACCGGCGGTAAAGTCCGCGAACCGCAAAAGCGGTTGATCCGGTGACTTCTGGCAAAAGATATGATATGGAAGAATTCCGGAACCGACAGTATAGTCTGGATGAGAGAAGAAAGATCGTACATGATATTCAGAAACGTATGGAAAAAGCCTCCTTGGAATTTTTTAGGAGGTTTTTCTTTTACGCAGGAAAGCAGATCGCTTTTCGGGTCATGTGCTTGTCTCTTTTTTCTCCAAAATCAGAAAAACACAAAAAAGTGTAAGAAAGAAAAGGAGAAGAGAAGAATATGAGCAGTAATACACAGACAGCAACAAAATTTACCGGAAAAAATAATATTCGGACAATGGTACAGATCGGTATGTTAGGGGCCGTAGCAATGATTTTGATGTCTTTTGAAATACCGCTTTGGTTTGCACCCCCGTTTTACAAGATTGATCTGAGTGAACTTCCTGTTATGATCGGATGTTTTGCAATGGGACCTGCGGCAGGCGCGTTGATTGAATTTGTTAAAGTGATTCTGCATATGGCAATCCGGGGAACTACGACAGCAGGAGTTGGAGATCTTGCAAACTTTTTGATCGGATGTGCTCTGATTGTACCGGCAGGATTGATTTATAAAAAAGTACGTACCAAAAAAGGGGCAATGATAGGAATGACCGTTGGAACTATAGTTATGACAGTACTTGGATGTGTGATCAATGCCTGGATATTGCTTCCGTTTTATGCGACGGCATCTGGAATGCCGCTGGATGCACTGATTCAGATGGGAACCGCTATCAATGCCGGAATTCAAGATATCTTCACATTTGTGATGTTTGCAGTTGCACCGGTTAATATTTTAAAAGGAGAGCTGGTCTCTGTCCTGACATTACTGTTATATAAAAATATTCGTCCGATTTTGCAAAGAGCATAGCACTTGACAAAAAACAGATCAGATCATGGCTGAAAAACAAGGAAAATACACCATAGGTAAGGAGAATGGAATATGCCGACAATCAAGAAGATTTCAAAGTTGACGGACAATAAACATTTAAATTTATATCAGCTTGACGCAGTTAACAAAGTAGGAAGAGAGTTTCCTTATTTTGTTGCTTCCAGAGCAAAAAAAACAGAGGATTTAAAAATCAGTACGAAAAACCAAACTCCGGATGGAGTGATCATTTACAGTATCTGTAAAGAAGAACAGGATAAAGTGGTGCTGGTTCGTCAGTATCGGTATTCTTTGGATGACTATATCTATGAATTTCCGGCAGGTCTGGTAGAAGATGGGGAAGAATTTAAAAGAGCTGCTGTAAGAGAGCTAAAAGAAGAGACTGGTTTGGATTTAGAGCCGATTGATGTAGATCCGATGTATGAGAAACCATATTTTACAACGATTGGAATGACGGATGAATGCTGCGCTACAGTATATGGATATGCTTCTGGAGAAGTGTCCAAAAAAGGGCAAGAAGACAGTGAAGAGATTGAAATTGTGCTTGCTGATCGTGCAGAGGTCAGAAGAATTTTAAAAGAAGAACGTGTGGCGATTATGTGCGCGTATATGCTGATGCATTTTTTAAAGGAAGAAAAAGATCCATTTTCATTTTTAAAATAAAATCAAAAGTTGAAGGAAACGAGGGTACTCAAAAACGGTAAACTGACAGACAGGGAAGAGTTTGAAGTACTCTTTTTTCGTATGATTGGGAAAGACTGGCTGCGCTAAAGCGCAAAATATTTTCCGATGAAACAAAGTACTTTGCAGGATATGTACTTGCAAAGGTTCGTTTGGAACAGAGAAAGAGAAGTAAAAAGAAAAACAGGGGATAGGAGGTATCCGATAAAAAGATGATCATTGAGACAAACAGCGAAAAGGAAACATTTGAACTTGGAAAAAAGATAGGACGGCAGGCAAAAGCAGGAGAAATTTACACACTGGATGGAGACTTAGGCGTAGGAAAGACGATTTTTACAAAGGGAGTCGCAGCAGGACTTGGAATAGAAGAACCGGTAAGCAGTCCTACTTTTACGATTGTTCAAATTTATGAGGAAGGCAGAATGCCGTTTTATCACTTTGACGTATACCGAATTGGAGATCCAGAAGAGATGGAGGAGATCGGATATGAAGATTATTTTTTTGGAGAAGGAGTTTGCATGATCGAATGGGCAAACCTGATAGAAGAACTGCTGCCGGAACATGTAATTCGGGTGAAGATTGAGAAAGATTTGGAAAAAGGATTTGACTATAGAAAGATTTGTATTGGGGAGGCATAAAAAATGAAGATATTAGCGCTTGACAGTTCTGGGCTGGTGGCATCGGTCGCAGTCGTAGAGGATGATAATCTGATTGCCGAGTATACGGTAAATTATAAAAAGACACATTCTCAGACATTGCTTCCGATGCTGGATGAGATTGTAAAAATGACAGAGCTGGATTTAGACACGATTGATGCAGTGGCAGTAGCGGCAGGACCGGGATCGTTTACCGGGCTTAGAATCGGATCCGCAACTGCGAAAGGATTGGGACTTGCCCTGAAGAAACCGCTGATTGGCGTTCCGACACTGGAAGGACTTGCTTATAATCTATATAATACGAAAGGCTTGATCTGTCCGTTGATGGATGCGAGAAGGAATCAGGTTTATACAGGAATTTATGAATTTGATCATTCGCAATTTCGAACGGTAAAAGAACAGACGGCAACAGCAATTGAAAAGATTATGGAGGAAATCAATAAAATAGGAAAAGAAGTGACATTCCTGGGAGATGGCGTGAAAGTTTATCAAGGTGTCATAGAGCAGCTTTGCAGCGTGCCTTATACGTTTGCTCCGCCGCATGTAAACAAGCAAAGAGCCGGAGCGATTGCCGCGCTTGCAAAAGAATATTTAAAACAAGGCAAGACAGAAGATCCGAAAGATCATAAACCGGAATATCTTCGTCTGTCTCAGGCAGAGAGAGAGCGTATGGAAAAAGAGCAAAAACAAGGGGCTTAATGTGGGATGGAAAAGATCAGAGAAATGAGAGAGGAAGATCTTGATCAGGTTGCACAGCTGGAAGAAGAAACTTTTTCGATGCCGTGGAGCCGGCAAAGTCTGTTTTCTTTTTTGAAGCGAGAGGACACTGTGTTTCTGGTAACGGAAAAAGAAGAAGAAATCTTGGGATACTGCGGATATCTGCAGGTGTTCGATGAGGCGGATATTTTAAACGTAGCAGTAAAAGAAAAATATCGGGGACGCCATATCGGTACAGATATGATAGAAAAGCTGATAGAGACAGGAAAAAAGAACGGGATTTCTCAATTTACCTTAGAAGTGCGCCAAAGCAATCTGAGAGCCATTCATATCTATGAAAAAGCAGGTTTTGTCTCAGTGGGAATACGAAAAAATTTTTATGAAAAGCCGGCAGAAAATGCAGTAATTATGCGGAGACAGTGAAAAAGAAAGAGAATGACAGCTTTTAAAAGATGGAATTCTCTTTCTTTTATTTCCCAGTAGTTTTTTCGACACAGTTCGCTATATAATGGAGGCAAGCAAAAAGAAAGAAGAGGGACGACATGAAAAAATATGAAAAAAATAAGATAAAAGAAGTCGTATGCAATCGCTGCGGAAAGCGGATCGCTGTAGAACACGGAATTGCAGAAGAAGAAGTTTTTCATGTAGAAAAGCGATGGGGATATTTTTCAAAAAAAGATATGAAAAAAGATTCGTTTGATCTGTGCGAAAAATGTTATGATGAGGTGACTGCTGAATTTGTAATTCCAGTAGAAACGAAAGAAGAGATTGAATTTTTTCCGTGTTAGAAGAGAAATACAGAAATGGTCATGCGGGTTGTGAGAACGTAGAAATTGTGTTAAAATAAAAAAATACCATTTGCTCAAAAAGATGTGAGCGAAGGCGGAGAGGAGACGAGAAAATGCAAGAAGCCCAAAAGGTCTCCTCTCTGAATTTTCATGAAAATCGATACAAAAAGCGGAGCAACAGACAAGGAGGAAGAATGTTAGATATTTGTTTATTAGGGACAGGAGGAATGATGCCTCTTCCGAGAAGATGGCTGACTGCAATGATGGCAAGATTTAACGGAAGCAGTCTGCTGATTGATTGCGGCGAGGGAACACAAGTGGCGATTAAAGAGAAAGGATGGAGTTTTAAGCCGATTGATACGATCTGTTTTACTCACTATCACGGAGATCATATCAGCGGACTTCCGGGACTTTTGCTGACGATGGGAAACGCAGATCGGACAGAACCTTTGACTTTAATTGGACCAAAAGGTCTAGAACGGGTAGTCAATGCGCTTCGTGTCATTGCTCCGGAACTGCCTTTTCCAATTATCTTTCAAGAGATTCAGGGAATCGAGCAGAATTTTGAACAAAATGGATATCGGATTAAGGCTTTTAAAGTAAATCATAATGTCCTGTGTTATGGTTATACGATTGAGATTGACCGTGCCGGAAAGTTTGATGTGGATCGTGCAAAAGAACAAAAAATACCGCTGAAATACTGGAATCCTCTGCAAAAGGGAATAACAATAGAAGAAGAGGGAAAGGTGTATACTCCCGATATGGTACTTGGAGCGCCCAGAAAAGGAATTAAAGTGACGTATTGCACAGATACAAGACCGGTCAATGCCATTGCAGAAAATGCGAAAGGTTCTGATTTGTTTATCTGTGAAGGAATGTATGGGGAGCCGGGAAAAGAAGAGAAAGCAGTAGGATATAAACATATGACATTTAAAGAAGCTGCATATCTGGCAAAAGCAGCAGATGTAAAGGAAATGTGGCTGACACATTACAGTCCCTCTCTGACCAGACCAGAAGAGTTTATGGATGAAGTAAGAGAGATCTTTCCAAATAGTTTTCCGGGAAAAGATGGAAAAACAGTAGAACTGGATTTTGAAGAGGATTAAACAATGGAGAAAAAAGATATTTTAATTTTAGGGATAGAGAGTTCCTGTGACGAAACAGCAGCAGCTGTGGTGAAAAATGGGCGCGAAGTGCTGTCAAATGTGATTTCTTCACAGATAGAACTACATAAGCTGTATGGCGGCGTTGTGCCGGAGATTGCATCGAGAAAACATATTGAAAAAATTAATCAGGTAATCGAAGAGGCGCTGAAAACAGCACAGGTAACATTGGAAGATCTGGATGCAGTAGGAGTTACGTACGGACCGGGACTGGTAGGAGCCCTATTGGTTGGGGTTTCGGCAGCAAAAGCAATCAGTTATGCGAAAAAGCTTCCTCTGATAGGGGTTCATCATATAGAAGGACACATTTCAGCAAATTATATTGAAAACAAAGAACTAAAACCGCCGTTTGTCTGTCTGGTTGTTTCAGGAGGTCATACGCATCTGGTGATCGTAAGAGATTACGGCAAATATGAGATTATCGGAAAGACGAGAGATGATGCGGCAGGCGAAGCGTATGATAAAGTCGCAAGAGCAATCGGACTGGGATATCCAGGCGGACCGAAAATTGACAAACTTTCAAAAGAGGGAGATCCGGAGGCAATTAAGTTTCCAAAAGCGAAAATAGAAGGCGCTCCGTATGATTTTAGTTTCAGCGGCTTAAAATCAGCTGTTTTAAATTATTTAAACGGAGCACGTATGAAGGGAGAAAAGGTCAAAGATGCAGATGTTGCGGCATCTTTTCAAAAGGCAGTCTGTGAAGTATTGGTAGAACACGCCGTGGGAGCCGCAAAAGAATATGGATTTCAAAAACTGGCAATTGCAGGAGGAGTGGCTTCGAATTCAACGCTTCGTACAATGATGGAGAAAGCATGTAAAGAAAATAATATTTTATTTTACCATCCGTCTCCTATTTTCTGTACGGATAATGCAGCGATGATCGGCGCAGCAGCATACTATGAATTTCTCGCAGGAACACGCCATGGCTGGGACCTCAATGCAGTGCCGAATCTGAAATTAGGAGAACGCTAAGATACCGTTTTGTCTGTGCAGCTGCGGCAAAAACCTATGACTGAAATGACTGTCCAGCCTCAGGCACGGTATCCATCTTTGATGATTTAAAAGGATAGAACATTTCGCATCAAAGAAAGATAGCCGGCATGTTTGAGATGGACGGAAACATTGAAATAATGAAAGAAAACTATATCGTATCAGAAAGGAAAGGACAGAAGATGGCAAAAAAGAATCATATAGCCATTGTGCTGGCGGCAGGAAAAGGAAGACGAATGCACAGCGATATCCAAAAACAGTATTTGCCGATTCATGGAAAACCTGTTTTATTTTATTCTTTAAATGTATTGGAACAATGTCCATTTATAGAAGAAATTGTTTTGGTAACGGGAGAGGGAGAAGAAAGATACTGCGAAGATGAAATCGTAAAACGATATCATTTTCAGAAAGTAAAGAAAATTGTGTGCGGCGGCAGGGAAAGATATCATTCTGTGTATGCAGGCATTCAGGCAGTGGGTCAGTGTGATTATCTCTATATTCACGATGGTGCGAGACCATTTTTGACCATGGAGATTCTGGAACGGGGAAGAAAAGCGGCACAAGAGTACGGAAGCTGCGCAGTAGGAATGCCGGTAAAAGATACGATAAAAATAGCAGATGAGACGGGATTTGTAATTTCAACGCCGCCGCGGGAAAAATTGTGGATGATCCAGACACCGCAGATTTTTGAATACAATTTGATTAGAGAAGCATATGAAAAATTGATGTGTTCTAATCAAGAAGGCATTACAGATGATGCAATGGTAGTAGAAACCATGATGGGAAAAAAAGTAAAATTAGTGGAAGGAAGCTATCAAAATATTAAGATTACGACGCCGGAAGATTTAAGGATTGCAGAGATATTTTCGAAATAATAAAAAAATTGGAAAAATTTCAAAAAAAGTGTTGACAGATGGAAAACGGAATGATATTATATTTCTTGCATTGAGCGCAGCAAAAAAATAGAATAAGCTCATATGTCAGATGGAGAGGTATCGAAGCGGTCATAACGAGGCGGTCTTGAAAACCGTTTGTCCGAAAGGGCGCGTGGGTTCGAATCCCACCCTCTCCGTTTAAAATAAAATGAATTGTATTTAAAAATTGAATATTAAAATAAATTCAGGCATTGTGGAGAAGTACCCAAGTGGTTGAAGGGGCTCCCCTGGAAAGGGAGTAGGTCGTTAGTAGCGGTGCGAGGGTTCAAATCCCTCCTTCTCCGTTTGATCTGAAAAAGATCAAATACAGATTGACAAATCAGAAGATTTGTGATAGAATCAGAAAGCTGTCGAAAAAGTTGCAAGAACTTCGAAAAAAAGAAAATAAAAAAAGTTCTTGACAAAATAAGTCAAAAGCGATATAATACAAAAGCTGTTGCGAAAGACGGACAGCAAAGAACCTTGATAACTGAACAGTAAAACAACCTTGAAAATTCGAAAGAGTAAGAGAACGTGTGAAAACACAACCTAAAACAGTAAGAACGGGAAAGATAGCCAAGTGTTATCATGACCGGAATCAAACAAACAGATGATTAGAGAGTTTGATCCTGGCTCAGGATGAACGCTGGCGGCGT
>CALWCS010000103.1 GCA_944376425.1 uncultured Lachnospiraceae bacterium
TGTGTTTTGTTTCTCTTTATCCTGTTTTTCTAAGAGTTTATTTCCTTTTTTGTACCTTACTCTTGATTTTTTATATTATATTTCATTATAGGACAAGTTATGATAAGTTTACAAGTAGTTTTCTTAAGATTTATATTTCTTTTTCTTTTACCGCAGCAAGCCGGTAAATCTGTGTTACCATATATCCTGCTCCGAATCCATTATCAATATTGACAACGGCAATTCCTTCTGCACAGGAATTCAGCATTGTCAAAAGAGCGGAAAGTCCTCCGAAATTTGCTCCGTATCCTATCGATGTCGGCACTGCGATCACCGGTTTGTCTACGACTCCGGCGATCACGCCTGCTAAGGCGCCTTCCATTCCTGCCACTGCCACCACACAGTTTGCCTTCTGAATCTCTGGCATTTTAGAAAACAGGCGATGAATGCCAGCTACTCCTACATCATAGATACGTTCTACATTGCTTCCAAAAAATTCGGCTGTCACCGCTGCTTCTTCAGCTACTGCGATATCTGAGGTTCCTCCGGTACATACAGCAATCATTCCTACTCTTTCATGTTCATCAAATTTCAGTGAGATCGTATGAGATAACGGATCATAAACAGCATCCGGCACCGTCTGTTTTACATATTCAAACTGTTCCTGACTTGCTCTTGTGCCTAATACGTTGCTTTTTCTTTTTGAAAAACTTTCATAAATCTTTGCCAGATGCTCCTGTGTTTTCCCTGCACAGTATACAACCTCTCCAAATCCGGAACGCAAAGCACGGTGATGATCCAGTTTTGCAAACCCTAAATCTTCATACGGAAGTGTTTTTAAGTATTTTTCTGCATCCTGCAATGATATTTCATTATCCTTTACTTTTTGCAGCAATTCATGAATTTCCATTGTGTCCATCTCTTTTCTTTTTTTATCAAGAATTTTGTCTTTATTGGTCTCATTTATGGGTACAAAAATAAATGAAATATTGGATTCAAAAGGTATTTTACTCCAATCATACCGTATATTGTATATTTATTTTATGTATATTCTGATAGCACCTATTTAAAATGGCAGAAAAAGTACAGATTCTCTGAATCTTCTTATTTTAAATATTTATTCTCATTTGATGGTAGTATAACATTGACTGTAACTAAAAGCAAGATATCATAAATGCTTATGTTTCTGTAACAAAAAAGAAAAATTTCCTTTTTTAATTATGTTTTTTATGAAAGCTCTTTGTTTTGCCTACCATTTTTTATGATTTCTAATTGCACCTTAAAATAAATTTTTTTACAAAATCTTGTATCTTTTTGCATTTTATAGTATTCTGTGTAAAGCAGATTTTCACTTTTTTGATCGTTTTATATTTTTTATTGTTTGGAAGGAGGATTTTTTTGAAAGAACCATTAATTTCTTATTTTGATTCTTATGTAGAAGATGGAATCTGTATTGCATTTTCAGGCGGAGTTGACAGTTCTCTTCTTTTAAAAGCAGCATGTTGTGCTGTCTCTGAGAGTTCATTTTCTCATAAGAAACCAGTGCTTGCTGTAACTTTTGAAACAAAACTTCATCCCCATACTGATACTTTGGACGCTGCCAATCAAGCCCAGCAATTCGGTGCTCTCCATCACATCGTCAAGATTGATGAATTTTCCAATCCGGAAATTACAAAAAATCCGGTTAATCGCTGTTATCTCTGTAAACATTTTTTATTTGAAACATTAAAAAAAGAAGCAGTTCGGCTTGGATACCGGTATCTATTTGACGGCAGTAATCTTGATGATACAAAAGTATATCGTCCGGGACTTGCTGCATTAAAAGAATTAAAGATAGAAAGTCCGTTAATCACTCTCGGATTTACAAAAGAAATGGTAAGACAAGCCGCTGCTGAGTTTGGACTTTCGACTTCTTCAAAACCATCCACTCCTTGTATGGCAACGCGTCTTCCATATGGAACCCCATTTGATTATGAACTCTTGGATCGTCTTCACAGAGGGGAATCCTTTTTGCGCAATCTTGGTTTTTATAATGTCCGTCTGCGCTGTCATGATAATTTGATCCGCATAGAAGTTGATCAAAGCGATCTTTCTAAAATTTTAGAATATCGGAAAGATATTTGCGACTGTTTAAAGTCCCTTGGATTTCAATATTTAACATTGGATCTTGAAGGTTTTCGTTCCGGCAGCATGGATCACAATCTTACTCATTCCTTAAAGTGAACTGCCGCAATGTATAAGACATCATAGCTTCTTGCTTTCACCAAAACGGTTATTACCACATTTTGCTGACACGTTAGCAAACAGCTTTCTCATCATATCTGCAAACATTGATGAATTTTCATCCATTTGATCGGTTTCCTCCAGATGTAACAATCAGCTGATGAGACTTGTAATTCAATCCCACAGCATTTGTTACATCCACATGCTGCTGAGCTTCCTACTGAAAATATACCGATACAAAATACCTGTTACATTTATCTCTTGATATCGTAACATTTTTTAAGACATAACCATTTGAAATGGTACGATGTAACTTACAGCGTACCATTGATATCATTTTTCTCTATTATCTTTTACTCCAATTTCTCTAATTCTTCTATTAATGCTTTCCTGTTACGGTAGCGTTTTTTCCAATCTGCCGTAATTTCATCAACTATCTTGCTTCCTCCGGGATAGTTCTTCATTTTTTCCAGATGTGCGGCGATTTCTCTATATTTCTCTCTTCCTTTTATTTTCGATATTGTACAGACAAGGCAATCCGCATATAATCTTAACATTTCTTCCGGAAATTTTCTTTTTAAAACTCTCTCATACTGATCCAAAAATTCTAATATTTTTTCTTTTTTCAGCTCTTCGATTAAAGATAAAAACATTTTTTCTTCTGCCATAATCTGATAACGGCAATATGGAAGATGAATTTCCTGTAATATCTTTTCTCTTTCTTTTTCCCATTTTTCCTCTGAAAAAGTAGTTCGTATTTTTCTCCAAAGCTCCACGCTGTCTTGATGATAATTCAAAAAATATTCTATCAGCTGTCTTTGATAGTCACTTCTTTTACCTTGTTTCCAATAAATTTCTGCTAGCTGTCTGCTGTATTTTTCCTGGCATTCCAACAGATTTTGATCCATTTTTATACTTTCTGTAATCAATTTTTCCGCTTCTGTATACTCTCCTTTTTCCATCTGTTTTCGGATTTCCATTTGGCGGATTTCCGGCACATTCCAAAATTTCATCCGGTAATCAGTACATTCTTTTTCTGGGAAAGACAGCTGTTCCATAATCTGCAGTCTTTTGGCAAGATCGCTTCCTAATTTTCTCTTTTTTGATGTTTCCTGTATTCTTTCTTCTCTTTCTATTTTTTCATTGAGAAGAATCAGCTTTCTTTCCAGAAACATAATTTCCTTAAAATGTTCCATAATAAAATCGTACAGTCTCTCTTTAACTGTTTCCGGAATTTCTTCTGTAATTATTTTCTGAATCCATTCATAGATTTGTTTTTCTATCTCACTATCCTGTTTCTGTTTTAGGATTTGCTCCAGATTATAAGTACAAAAATTAGTGAATTCTAAAAAAACGCCTCCCCGATCCTCTATTCCAATTTTGCTCAGTTGTTCGAAAGAGTAAGTTATCAGTTCTGCCGCCGCTTTTTCATTGCCATGTCCAATCATTCTATTTATCCGTTCCTGAAAAAATGCTTCTATCTCACCAATCAGCAAATATTCTGTCTGGTCGTACACTAATCCATAGCAATCTGTATATTTAAAAATCATCTGATCAATTTCCTGTTTCTGTCTTTCTAGTTCCTCTCTAGAATTATGTCCTACTGTAAAAAATCTTAATTCTTTATCAAAATTTGGAAATTCTTTTGCCGTTGTATACAAAAAATTCTGCATTTCTTTTCTGGACATTTTACTGATTATATCTTTTACTTCATATAAATTACTTTGTCGCTTTTCTTCTTTTAATTTTTCTTCTGTCTCAAGTTCATATAAGACAGCTGCCATATGTTTACAGTATTTTCCTCTTTTTTTCACATAAAAACAATTACAATTCATATTGTTGATTTTGTCTTTTTCTTTCTCAATCACAACATGGTATTCTTTTTCCCCCTGAACCGTTGCTTCATATCCTGCTTTTGTTCTCTGGATACTTTTAACCCGATGTTCCCTCACACATTTTTGAGCCCTCTCTAAAATATAAGGCAAGAAATATCCCTCCCAATCAAATTTCATAACTCATTCTCCTTTATTTTTATTTCTCTCCATTATTATTATATACGATTCCGAATATTTGTTAAGTGTAGAAAAACGTCGATTTTTTAATGGTATCCCATCATATCTGTCGGGACTTTCAGAAAAAACATATAGAAGATTGAAAAATTGAGAAAAACATTTTCACATAAGAAGTTTATGGGAGATTTAATTTTGATAGATAAGAAATTTTCGCGTTTTTGTTTCACAGATCATTTCCATTTCTGTGAAACAAAAACACAGCAAATATTTTATTACGGGTCTTATTGATCCATACCACAGGCGGTCGCTGTTTCCATTAAGCAGCGATCATGCATCACAGCATCATAAAAACGGAATCCACCCGAAAAGTTGTAACATTCAAATCCATTTTCTGAGAGAATTCTGCAGGCAATGTAGCTTCGCAGTCCGCTCTGACAGATAACATAGATCGGTTTGTCCTGTGCAATTTCATTGATACGCTCTCTCAGTTCATCTACGGGGATGTTCAAAAATCCCTCAATATGTCCTTGACTGTACTCTGCCGCAGTACGGGTATCCAACAAAGTAACACTTCCGTCTTTTGGCAGGTTCGCTACATCTTCTAGATGAAATTGCCGCAGGATGCCATTAGCAATATTTTCAACCATAAACCCTGCCATATTGACTGGATCTTTAGCGGAAGAATAAGGAGGTGCATAGGCAAGATCCAGATCTTTTAGCTCTGTTGCTTTTAACCCGGCATGAATAGCTGTAGCCAATACGTCGATGCGTTTGTCCACGCCTTCATATCCTATGATCTGAGCTCCCAGCAGACGATACGTTTCTTTCTCAAAAACTACTTTCATCGTCATGAGTTTTCCTCCGGGATAATATCCGGCATGACTCATAGGCGAAAGGATCACCTTGTCAGTATCAATGCCTGCTTGTTTTGCCTTTGTCTCATTGATTCCAGTTGTAGCTGCCGTCATATCAAAAACTTTGATGACAGAACTGCCCTGAGATCCTAAGTAGCGACTGTCTCTGCCACAGATATTGTCAGCTGCAATACGCCCCTGCCTGTTTGCAGGACCTGCCAGTGAAATCAGCGTATCTTCTCCCGTTACATAATGTTTCACCTGTACTGCATCACCTACGGCATAGATGTCCGGCACAGACGTTTCCATCCGTTCATTCACCACAATACTCCCCTTAATGCCAAGTTCCAGTCCTGCTTCTTTCGCAAGGTGAGTATCCGGAGTAACGCCGATTGCCAATACCACCATATCGGCATGAAGAGACATTTCATCTTTTAATACTACGTCTATACCGCCATCTTTTTCTGTAAAACCTTCTACTGTATGTCCCAGAACCAGTTTTATTCCATGTCTGCGCATTTGATTATGGATAAAAGAAGCCATGTCTGAATCAAACGGATTCATCAGTTGTTTCGGTCTTTGGACAATCGTGATATCCATTCCCAGCTTTCTCAGATTTTCAGCCAATTCCAGACCAATAAATCCTCCGCCGGCCAGTATCGCTGATTTAGGATGATGCTTATCGATATATTCTTTTATCCGGAATGTATCTTCTACAGTGCGCAGCGTAAATATTCTTTCCCTATCTGTTCCTGAAAGTTTTGGCTGAGTAGGTTTTGCCCCCGGCGAGAGAATTAATTTATCATATGTCTCTTCAAATTCTTTACCGTTCTCCAGGTTCCGCACAGAAACAGTTTTACGATCCGGATGAATCGCAATGACTTCATGACGTACTTTCATTTCCACTCGAAATCTTGAAAAAAAACTATCTGGTGTCTGAAGAGTCAATTTATCCGGATCTTCAATGATACCGCCTATGTAATAGGGAAGACCACAATTTGCATAAGAGATATAGCCTGATCGTTCCAACACCACAATTTGAGCCTGCTCATTCAGTCTTCTGATTCTTGCTGCGGCAGTAGCTCCGCCTGCCACACCGCCTACGATTACAACTTTCATATCAGTGTTCCACCTTTCCAGAATAAGAGGAGATACCTCCTAAATTTTTTACATTTTTATATCCCATTTTCCCAAGTTTCTTTACCGCCTGACTGCTTCTGCTTCCTGAATAACAGTACACAAAAACAGGTGTCTGTTTACTGCTAATCATACTGCTTATGGTGTCGAGAAACTGCAGCGGAACATTTTGACTGCCGGGAATGTGTCCTTCCCGGTATTCCTGTGAAGTACGGACATCTAATAAAACTGCGCCAGGCATGGTATGATATTCCTCTAATCCCCGATTGATATCAGGGATGCCAAAAAAGTCGAAAAATCCCATATTCGTGCCTCCTTACAGTGTTCTCATAAACTGATGAAACAATTTTTTTAAAATTACACGTTCTCTATCAACAGTATTATTTGTAATATCGATAACGACCATATATCTTGTCCTCCCTATTCTTTTGTTTTGCAATACTTAATTACTTTTCCGGTTTGATAAATTTAGTATATCAAATAAGTAAGAACGGTTCGGTGATCATATCACAATGTCGGTACTTTTCCGGGTCTACTTTGAATTTTTACAGCATAGACTATAAAAAACAAGCTCAGGAGAGTATCCTTGAAAGAATACATAGAAGAACGAGCCATAGAAATCGCAAATTATATTATTGAAGAGAAAGCCACAGTAAGACAGACTGCGAAAAAATTTGGAATCAGCAAAAGTACTGTTCATAAAGACGTTACCGAGCGTCTCTGCGCATTTAACCCTGCCCTTGCCGGCGAAGCCCGCAAGGTTCTGGATTTAAACAAATCAGAGCGCCATATACGCGGCGGAAACGCCACAAGGGAAAAGTATCTCCATCTTCATATGGATGCCGAAAAATAAAAAAAGCCATTTTTTTACAGGTACCTCCTGTGTCCGTCACACTGGAGATACCTGTAGCAATCATTTTTATCCGTCTTTCTTCTTTTTTATCTTTTTCATCGTCTCTGCACCCACACCATACCGGTCTGAACTGCCGCGATATCTGTCATTTTTTCTGAATTTTTTCTTTTTTTATTCTGTCTTTTTAATTCTGTCTGTTTGGAAGCCTGTCTGTTACTGGCTGATCAGTTCCATCAGCTCTCTGTCGTGGTAATTGCGCACCTCGCTTGTGCGGTCAAAGATCATCGTAGCTCCCTCTTCCTCTGTGAAAGCCGGCCATTCCAGTCCTTCCTGGCTCGGATTTCCGGTATAGCAGAAGTTGACAATCGCATTCGCCATGGTCTTGGAGATCTCATCCGCAACATCCTCTTCTCCTGCGAACCAGTAATCGCACATATCTGTGTTTCGGAAGTACAGACAGATATCTCCTCCAGTGTGAACAGCGCCGATTCCTCCCATCATCGGGAAGTTATACGCAACTACGCACTGGTAAGCCGTTCCTCCGTAATCTTCCATCGCCAGAACCAGCTCATTGTCTCTCGGGAACACATACAGACCGTCGACTGCCTTATGATTCGGATAGGCTTCCAGGTAAGCGTCCAT
>CALWCS010000104.1 GCA_944376425.1 uncultured Lachnospiraceae bacterium
AAAACAAATAAACGAATGAAAAAAATCAATTTCTTTTCCGAATGCTTTTCGATATAATCGCATCATTAAGTGATTCGAAAGGAGAAAAGAGATGAAAAGAAAACAGGTGATGTGTCTGCTTTTGGCAGGACTGATTGGAATGGGATGTGGAGTATCCGGCACTTTGGGAACAGAAATCGAAATTTCTTATGCGGCAGAGGAAGCGACAAATGCACAGGCAGAGTCTGCAGTTGCATTTCCGGAATATTATCCGGATTCTGCTCTGGTTGTAGAGAGTGAAGAAGTCATAGAACAAAAAATAAATGCGCTTTTAGAGAGTATGACACAGGAAGAAAAATTCAGTTTCCTTGGAGGAAGCGGAACAGGTTCTCAGGGAAACGCAGGATCTTTGCCAGGTGTTCCGCGTCTGGGCATACCGGAGTCTAAAATGTATGATGGACCGGCCGGCGTTCTTTCTTTATATGATACGACAAATCCTCCAATTGAACAGATGCTTGCTTCTACCTGGGATACCGATCTTGCGTATGCTTATGGAAAAATTCACGGAAGTGAAAATAAGGCAATCGGCGGAAATATGCAGCTTGGTATTCAGATTGATATTACGAGAAATCCATATTTTGGACGTGCCAAAGACCAGATGGGAGAAGATCCGTATCTGCTCTCTGATCTTGCTGTCGCAGAGACAAAGGGAATTCAGGATCAGAATGTGATTGCCGTGTTAAAACACTTTGCCGCATTTGCACAGGATGCAAATCCATCTACAAATACAAACGTGGTGATTTCTGAGCAGGCGCTCCATGAACTATACCTTCCGGCTTTTGAGGCGGCAATCAAAGAAGGCGGAGCAACCGGTGTGATGAGTTCTTACAATATGATTAATGGAACATTTGCATCGTCTCATACGTATCTTCAGATCGACGTTTTAAGAGATATGTGGAATTTTAAAGGCTTTACGATTACTGACTGGGGTGGAAACGACGGATTTACTCTCGATAAAGGAACTGATATTGAAATGCCCAATGTCAACAGCAACTCTCAGGAGAACGCAGAGGAGAAAATTGCTTCCGGAGAAATCACACAGGAGACCATCGACGAGGCAGTATCGCATGTACTGTATGCTTATGCAAAAGCCGGGTATTTAGGACTGGTAGAACTGGATGAGAACGGAAATGTTAAAGAAGAAGTCGGACGTACTGAGCCAATTAAACTGGAAGCTGATACTGAGGAACTTGCAAAGGTAAGAGAAGAGAATTCTCTGATCGCGCGTCAGGTGGCAGAGGAAGGCGCTGTTTTGCTGAAAAATGAAAATAACGTATTGCCTTTGGACACAGAGGAAGACAAAACGGTCGCAGTGATCGGATTAAATGGAATGAACCTGATTTCAGGGGTTGGAGGAGAGCGCTCCTATGGAACAATCGCTAAGATGACAAGTCCATATGAAGAACTTGCAGCACGCCTTGGAGAAGAGAAAGTAGAAGGAGAAGTGGCACTTGACATTGTAGGAGAGGCCATCCCAGCGGAGTATCTGTACACGGACGCAGAGGGAAGCGAAAACGGAGTAAAACGTACGTATGGAATTGAAGGAAACGAAGGTTCTTCCGCAGATCAGCAAGGACAGATGCGGATGTTTGGACAGCAGGCAGCAACCCCTATGGGTGACCACGAAATCGGAGAAGATACTGGAATTATAGATACAACGATTGACTTTACAACAGGAACGATCAATGGAGAACCAAATAAGACGTACAAGATGGACGGCGCAGATGAAGGAACGGCAAATGCATTTACAAAAGAAAGCGGAGCTGTTTATACCTGGACCACTTATCTGGAAGCTCCGGAAGACGGAACGTATTCTTTAATCTTGGAAGGAATCGGCGGTTCTATTGCAGCAAACGTAGAAGTTTCTGAAGAAGAAACGGTAAGCTTTGGAGTGGCAAATATCAATCAGGGAACACAGTGGCCTGCTGACAGTTATATTTGTACAGAAACCGGCATGAGTATTGTTCCAAAAGACGTGACTTTGGAAGCAGGAAAACGTTATAAGATTACAGTGACAGCACAGGCTAGCTTAGAGGAGAAAGATCTACAGGTGCGCTTCGCATGGATTACTCCATCTCAGAAGGACGCTAACTATCAAAACGCGCTGGAAGCAGCAGAGACAAACGATACGGTTGTCGTATTTGCTTACCATAAAGGAGAAAGCCTTGCTTCCACATTGGAGGAGAGTACGTGTGCATTAGATGCAGAACAGGAACAGCTGATCTTAGATGTTGCACAAAGAGCCCATGCAAACGGAAATCAGGTTGTTGTTGTACTCAACAATGATACGGCTGTGACAATGGAAAATTGGATTGACGAGGTAGACGGTTTGTTGGAAATGTACTTCCCGGGACAGGAAGGCGGCGTTGCAACAGCAGAACTTCTGACAGGAGAAGTAAATCCAAGCGGAAAACTTGCCTATGCGATTCCAAAGAGTGATACGGATACGATGGTAACTTGCTCACAGGAGGCATTTGACGCACAGGATACGGAAGAACCAGGAAAAGCTTATACAGAAGAAGATTACGAAAAAGAAATGAAAATGGGAAGATATGATTCTCTTGAAGCAGCTCAGGAAGGAATGGGCGAAGCACGTACAAACCATACCGCAGATTATTCTGAGGGAATTTATACCGGATATCGCTGGTATGACGAATATGGGATCGAGCCGCAGTACGATTTTGGGTATGGACTTTCTTATACTACATTTGAGTACAGCGATTTGATTGTGGAAGAGAAGGCGTTAGACGGCGAGAGCGTCGGATACGATGTTACATTTACTGTAACGAATACCGGCGACGTAGCAGGAACAGAAATTGCTCAGGTTTACTTAGGAGAGGCAGAAGTTCCGGAAGGAATCCAGATGGCAAAATATCAGCTTTGCGGATACGAAAAAATGAAAGATATGGAGCCGGGTGAAAGCAGAACCGTGACGATTCATGTAGATGAGAGATCTCTTTCTTACTGGAATACAGACGGGGAAGAGATTGAGAGAGAAGACGGAACAAAAGATAAATGGACTGTTGCGGAAGGAACACGCACCATTTATGTTGGAGCGGCTTCTGACAATCTGATTTTAAAAAGTGAAATTACGGTAGAAGAATAGAAACAATAAAACGATCGCCAGTCTGAAAAATTAACAGACTGACGGTCGTTTTACGTTTTCTAGCAAGACAAAGCAAGTAAAAGAATGGGAATCGCTAGAGAGCGTGACAGAACCGTGATATTTTTTTGCAATATTTCGAATAATGGTCATTCCAAGTCCGTGCAGATTCTGATCTTTTTTTGTAGTCAGAAGAGTCGGATTCTTTTTTAGAATATCTCCCTGTGTGCGGTTGCTTACAGTAAGAGAAAGATAGCTTTTAACTTCTTTTAACTGAACGGTAATCTTAGGATCTTCGATAACGCTGCTTGCCTCAATGGCATTGTCGCACAGATTCGACAAAACGGTGCAAAGATCCAGCTTTTGAACGGCAAAGTGGTTGGAAATCTGAACGGAAATATCCATGGGAATCTTCAGATTGGAGGCAGCTTTTAGCTTTTGATTCAGCAAGGTATTCAGACTTTCGTCTGCACAGATTGCCTGAAACGGTATGGTAAGGAAGTCAGACTGACTGAATTGTTTAAGATAAGCTTTTAGTTCTGCATACTTTTCTTGTTCTATTAATCCCTCCATACAAAAAAGGTGAGCTTTCATATCGTGCCGAAATTGTCTTGAGGAAGTCAAAAGATCTTTCGTCTGATCGAGATATTGTTTATGAAGTTCCCATTCTTTTGCCTGAAGACGGTATCCGATGTTTTCTTTATAATTGCGGATCATAGAAGAAAACAAGTAAAAAAAGCATAAAATCATGGCAAAGGTACCTGTCATAAACAGAGAAATAAAAGGTGTTGCGGCAATTCGAGGCTCCATGGGACTGATATAAAAAATCTGTAAAATCATAAGAAGTAAATCAAATCCGCAAAAGACAAGCAGACACGTGGAATATACAGGCGGAATGGAATCGTCGATATCTGTCGCATTCTTTAAAAGAAAACGGATGATAAAGTACATAAAAATTTTACAGATGATTCTCTGAAAAAAGATAATAAAAAGAGAAACTGCATTTGGAATCTGATCCATAGAACTTGTCAGATATCGGTAAAAAGACAGATAAATTCCATCCATCATAAAATACAAGGAGCAATAAATACAGCCGATACTCAGCTTCATGGCAAAGCTTCCGCGATAAAGAAAACAACAATAGCCGAAGATAGCGGCAAAAATACTAAAGACAAACCAAAAAAATTCTCTGGAAAATCCCACAAAGTATAAAAAAGCGCAAAGCAAAACGAAACTGACAAAATAAAAAAGAAGCGGATACTTCTTTAATTTAGAATTGCGGATCATAAAATAGTGATCAGCAAGAAAAATAATCAGAGCAGCATCGAGAAAAAGACCGCTTATATCAATCATATGATGAAGAGTGCTATAAAATGTCTGATTTAACTGTATCATAAATATACTCCTTAAACTTTGACTGTACCTCTAAAAAGCGATATCGACTGATCGGAAGAACAGTTCCATCTTCCAAAGTGACGGTTTTATTTTGCAGGCTATAGATGTAACGGTAATTAACAAGATAACTTTTATGAATACGAAGAAACTGATACGGTTCTAGGCGCTTTTCCATGTCAGAAATTTTGTATCGGATCAGCGTATTTTTTTGATTCGTAATGATATCGAGATAGTTATCTTTTGCCTGAATATACACGATTTCATTGACACAGAAACGATAAATTTCATTTTGTACTTCAAGTGTCAAAAAGTTTTCTTCTTTTTCTGTCTGGTTCTGACGCAGATATTCTTCTAGTGCTTCTGTAAGGTCAGACTGAAAATGACTTTTTCGGATAAAACGAAAAGGCTGAACCTTAATGGCGTCAAAGACATATTCTTCTTTTGCTGAGACAAACATAATCACAGCGCCATCGTCAAATTTCCGAATGGCAGAGGCAAGCGTCAGTCCATCGACTTTTGGCATGTCAATATCTAAAAAATAAAGTCCGAACCGAATTCCTTCCTGAACTTGATGGTAGAGATTAAAGCTGGAAGAATAAGAAGAAATGACTCCTTGACAGCCGTGAGATGTCAGAAATTTTCGGACAGACTGTTCAATATAAGAAAGAGAAGAAAAATTATCTTCGCATATGGCAATAGGGATAGACTTCATAAAATCACCTCTGAAAAGTTGATACAAAGATTATAAGATTAACCGTTAAAAAAGTCAATTATTGGTTAAAATGACCATTTACCACTTAGATCTGCGATTCGCCACATAAAAATTGTGCTAAAAAGAGACAGAGAGTATGATGAAAATACAAAAGAAAAACAGTTCTGAGGGGGATTTGAAAATGCGAAAAGAAAACAGCACACTGGAAGCTGCCAAACAATATATCGAGAGAAACTACCAAAATCCGAATCTTTCGCAAGAAATGGTCAGCAGCACAGTCGGTGTCAAAAGAACGACTCTTTCCAATTTGTTTAAACGCCTGACAGGACAGACGTATGTCTCTTATCTAAGAGCAGTACGGATGGAAAAAGCTGTCGGACTGCTTGCAGATACGGATGAGAAAGTATGGCTGCTTGCAAGAAAAGTAGGAATTGAGGATGTAAATTATTTTAGTTTTCTTTTCAAAAAACAATATGGAATCTCTCCGGGGCAATACCGGAAGCAGCAAAAAAGGGCACAGATTGATTGTAAGACGGAGACAGACGAAAAGGAACTTTTAATAAAACGCGCAAAACGATATATTCAGAAACATTATCCAAATGCAAAACTTTCAGAAGAGACGATCAGTCAGGAATTAAACATCAGCCGCATTTATTTTTCCAGTCTTTTTCGAAAAATAACGGGACAGACATACGTTTCTTATTTAAAAGAGGTAAGAATGCAAGAAGCTGCAAGACTACTTGTGCAGACACGGGAAAAAGTGTATGTGATTGCGGAAAAAGTAGGATTTGAAGACACGAATTATTTTAGCTTTATCTTTAAAAAGTATTATGGAATTTCGCCGAGTCAATATCGAGACAATGATCAGACTGAGGAGCTGGTCGGATAAAAAAGGGGAAAAAACCGATCGTATCGGTTTACTATAAAAATATAAAAAAAGGAGAGGACATATGAAAAGAAGTAAAAAAAGAAAGATAAGAAGAGCATTGTCAGGCACGATGGCATGTCTGATGACCGCCGCAATTCTTCCAGAAGGATTCGTACTGGCATCCCAGACGGACACATCCCAGACAACGTACCAGATTACAGCAATGGAAGAGGATGGCTTTATTCGAGTGGAAAATCCAAACGGCGGAGAGAGACTTAGTTATTCGCCGAATTCAGGAATGCAGCTGTTGGAAGTGCAGGATGGAGAATACACCTATGCATTTAAGGACCTAAACAAAAACGGAACGTTAGATGTGTATGAAGACTGGAGAGAAGACGATGAGACGAGAGCAAGAGATCTTGCATCCCGGCTTTCCATTGAACAGATGGCGGCACTGATGCTGTATCCGTTTATGGGTACTCCGCAAGGAGGAGAATTAAATGAGGCAACCATGCAGATGTTAGAAACGAAGGGATGTCGTTTCGTTCTTTCAAACAGCTACGACAGTATTTCGGACAATGTAAAATGGAACAACAACATGCAGGAATGGACAGAAACAAATGATCCGTTTGGGATACCAGTGAATCGTTCCGCAGATCCGCTGAATACGACCTCTAATGAGATGGCAGTTGGACAACATACAGAAGGATCCGTTGTCAAATACAGTGAAAATGGAGTGTCCGGATGGCCGGGGAACTTAGGACTTGCCGCTACATTTGATCCGTCCTACGCACTGCTTCATGGACAGATTGCTTCCCAAGAATACCGTGCGCTTGGCATCACAACGGCATTGTCACCGCAGATAGATCTTGCCACAGAGCCAAGATGGAGCCGTTTTTCCGGCACATTTGGGGAAAATTCACTGCTTGATGCTGATATGGGAGTAAACTATATCAAAGGTTTCCAAAGCACATGGGACGGTCTTGGAGAAGAGGCGACAGATCTTGGATGGGCAGAAGATTCTGTTGTATGTATGGCAAAACATTTTCCAGGTGACGGTGCAGCGGAAGGTGGAAGAGAAGCTCATAATAATTACGGAAAATATAATATCTATCCAGGCAATAATCTGGAAGAACACATAGGAGTGTTCGACGCAATCATCAATATCGAAGACAGTCTGACAGGAGGAGTAAAGGCATTGATGCCATCTTACTCAATTGCTATGAACGAGTATACTTCTATCGGAGAAGCCGTTGGAAGCGGATACAGTTCTTATAAACTTCAGACTATTTTACGAGAAAAGCTTGGTTTTGAAGGCTTAATCTGCTGTGACTGGGAAATTACAACGGGAAAGATCTGGGGAGTGGAAGACCTGACAGAGGCTGAACGTCATCTTCTTGCGATTAAATCAGGATTGAATATGTTTGGCGGAAGTGCCAATACCGAAGCTAATATTGATGCTTATCACATGGGAGTTCTATCTTTAAAAAACTATGATGGATGGAGTCCCGCTACAGGCATCGTATGGAATGAGGAAGAAGATACTGCTGAAGAGACGATGCATCAACTCTATGAAGACAGTGCATATCAGTGCCTTCTAATCTCTTTCTATTCGGGATTGTTTGAAGATCCTTATCTTTCTGTTGCAGAGTCGGAAGAAATATGTGGAAACAGCGAATTTAAAGAGGCAGGATATCAGGCACAGCTAGATTCTGTTGTGATGCTCAAAAATAAAGGAAATATTATAAAAGAAAGTGACGGAGAGAAGAAAACGGTATATATTCCTTTGACTTATACGCCGGCATCCTCTGGATGGGGAGGCGATATTCCGGCATCGATCGGCTATTCCTTTGGAACAGAAGAAGGATTGGATCTGTTCTTTAACGTTGTGACAGATACGATCCGGGAAGGAGCCGATCCTGAAAGTTACACGGCAGAAGACATAGTACGCCGTACTGATTTTACAGACGTTGATTTTGCACTGATTTCTTTCAGCGCGCCATATTTTGGAGGATATCAGGCAGACAAAGTAGATCTAGATAACAGTGACGGAACGATTGACAATGGATATTATCCAATTAGTTTACAGTTTCATGATTATTATGCAGATCCGCAGTATGTACAAGAGACAATTGGACTGGATCAGGCAGAAGAATTAGAATGGATTGCGGCAGGAGGAGAAGTGGGGACTTCCCGCTCATACAGCGGAAAGACAACGGCAGGTGACACGTCTACCTTGGAAATGATCCAGGAAATCAGAAATAACATTGGAGATTTGCCGCTCATTGCTTATGTGGAAGCAACGAATCCATTTTGCGCATATGAATTTGAGAAGGATGTGGATGCGCTTTTAGTAGGATTCTCGATCAGCCAGACAGCAGCGTGTGAGGTAATTGCAGGAGAACATGAACCTTATGGACTGCTTCCTATGCAGCTTCCAAAGGATATGAATACAGTAGAGACGCAGTATTCCGACGTCGCAGGAGACATGGAAGCATATGTAGACAGTGAGGGAAATACGTATGATTTTGCGTTTGGACTAAACTGGTCCGGCGTAATTTCTGATGAAAGAACACAGCAGTATCAATAAGAAAAACGATGTTTTTTATTAAAAATAATACAAAAGAAAAAACGGGATAGGAAAAAGA
>CALWCS010000105.1 GCA_944376425.1 uncultured Lachnospiraceae bacterium
TGAGAAAATTGATGAATATTTCAGAAAATGAAGCTCATTCTGCGATTTATTGCTCTGAAAATGAGTATTTTGCGCGTCGATGCCGCCATTATAAAGCGAAAGAAAGTAAAGCGGAATGGCTACCCTCCAGCTCCTTCTCAGCAAGATACTTTTCAATATAGTCATCTTGAATAGGAGACTGCTTTTTGTTGATCAGCTCTACTTTCTCAGATACGATGTCCACAGCCATTACTTTATGATGCTGAGCCAGAAGCGTGGCAATCGAAAGACCCACATAACCGGTACCCGCGACAGCAATCTTTATATCTTTGAATTCTCTCATATAATCTATCTCCTCCCCACACGCTTATGCTGTGGTCTTTATATTTCACACTGCTGGCAGTGTGCACCGACGGTATATTCCGCTTCTCAGTGTCCTTATACATCATGTTTTCACATATAGAAATTCCTGTACCACTCAGCGAATTTCCGCAGTCCGGTTCTCAGGTCTGTACTCGGCTTGAACCCGAAGTCTCGTTCCAAAGCACTCGTATCAGCATAAGTCACAGGCACATCTCCAGGCTGCATCGAAACGAGTTCTTTGTGAGCATCAAAATCATAGTCTGCTGGCAACACACCGGTCCGCACCAACTCTTCACTCAGAATCTGCACAAAGTCCAACAGGTTCTCCGGGTTGTTGTTGCCAATGTTATAGAGAGCATAAGGTGGAACGGGAAGCCCATCCTCACCGATGGCTCTGTCTGGAGCCTTGCCCATCACCTTTTCCACGCCGGTCACAATATCATCGATATATGTAAAGTCGCGTTTACAGTTACCATAGTTGAATATCTGAATTGTCTTGCCAGCCCTTAACTTATCGGTGAAACCAAAGTAAGCCATATCCGGGCGACCGGCAGGACCATACACCGTGAAGAACCTCAAACCAGTTGACGGAATGTTATACAACTTCGCATAAGCATGAGTCATCAGTTCGTTTGATTTCTTCGTGGCAGCATAAAGGGAAACCGGGTTGTCCACCTTATCATCAGTGCTATACGGAATCTTTTTATTGGAGCCGTAGACAGATGAGCTGGACGCATACACCAGATGTTCCACAGGAGTATTGCCTTCATCATAAGAATAGCGGCAGGCTTCCAGAATGTTGTAGAATCCGATCAAGTTCGATTCGATGTAGGCATCTGGGTTGATGATAGAGTAGCGCACGCCAGCTTGTGCTGCCAGATTAACAACAACCTGGGGCTGATACTGCTTAAACACATCCTTAATAAGGCTCTTATCCGCAATGCTGCCCTTGACAAAAGCAAAAGAAGGATGTACGGATAGTTCGACCAATCTCGATTCCTTTAGCCGCACATCGTAATAGTCATTCATATTATCGATGCCAATCACCGTTACATCCTTCACATCATCATACAGACGCTTTACCAAATTAGAGCCAATAAAGCCAGCGGCTCCGGTCACCAGTATCGTTTTCTTATGTAAGTCAATACAACTCATATCGTTGCTCCTTCTCTGTTAATGTTGTTCTATATATCAATCACTGTGGTAATCATTTCAATATTTGTAGGATCTTCATGATTTTCATAGCATCTTATCTTCCTATCAATTCCTGAGTAACGAATCTATATATCATTCCAAGTCTGTTCAAAATCTCATGCTACAAAACTCATAAAATCAACGCCCAAAATGTTCATTTCTACCTTTCATTCATCCAACTTTATCAACTATTTCATTTAGGGCAGGCACCTTAAACATTAAATACTTTATTGACTTCAATTAGTTTCAATAATCCCATTTGGATAGACACCCTTTGCACATAGCAATCGAAAAATGACGTTTTCCATGCAACTAATATCAGTTGGACAGACCTGCCGTTATGTAACGAACATCTCTAAAAAGTCCTTGATTTATCACGCTTCTGGTCATTCTTTATGCCATGATTTCCGCTTTATAATGACCTCATCATTCTTCGCTACCTTGTATCCAAAATGAATAGTTTCATTCCCTGCCAGCCAATGACGTTCCCCACTTTCGCTTTATAACTAAGTAGCCATCCCGCCTAACCCATCCAGGTTTCGCTTTATAATGAAGAAATCACTATACAAATGCTTCTACACGAAAACAACTTTTCCACCCCATTTTCATGAGTTTTCCAGTCATCATACCTAGTTTTCAAACCACTAAAAATTCAGGCTAGCCATTCATATAATTAATAAACTTTAATATTTATTTTCAAATCAAACCCTTTTCACTCTGCCTTCCATCCTCCATCCACACTCATTTTATCTCGTGAGGACTCCTATATATTTCATTCAAAAAAATGATTGTATTTTCCTACAAAATTTTTCTGATTCTTTTGTGAAAATGAGATATGTATGTTAAGATAAAATGTATAATAATAAAAAACTAAAATAATAGAAAACATTGCGGAAAAAAGATAATTAGAGTGAATGAAAAAATGAGGTATTGTAATGGAGAAATTAATAAAAAAAGTCAATAAGACAGATGAAGTAATATTTCAACTCCTTCAGGCAGCATTATTTCAAAAAAAAGTAAACTTATCAGAAGAGATAAATTGGGAGGAAATATGGCATGAATTAGAAGAACAGACAGTATCCGGACTGGTATATGAATGGATTAGCCAGAATTTATCTATAGATCAAGAAGTACAGAAACAATGGATGCAGAGCACCATACAGAAATTTGGTTTCTGGCATAAATTGATGTATGAACAGGAAGAACTGATTCAGTTAATGAAAGAAAATAGTATTGAGGTAGCAATTTTAAAAGGAGCAGCAGCGGCGGTGAATTATTCTGCTCCAGAATATCGCACCATGGGGGATATTGACTTTCTAGTAAAACCTGAAAAATACAAAGAAGCCTATCATGTTTTATTAAAGAATGAATACTATCTTGCTTATCCAGAAAATCATGTAGATTATCATTTTACTCTAGAAAGAAATGGAATTGTTTTTGAAATTCATAGAATTCCTGTTGGCATACCAGATGGTGTGTCGGGAGATTATATAAAAGAAATGATAAAAAAAGGAATGAATCAGATCCAAGAAGTTCAGATCCAGGAATTTACAGTTCCTGTATTACCGCCGCTTCAAAATGGTTTGGTATTGATATTGCATATTGCAGAACATCTAAGGCAAGGACTGGGATTAAGACAAATCATTGATTGGATGATGTTTGCAGATCGAAACCTCAATGATAAGATATGGTATACAGAGTTTCAATCTGTATTTCGTAAGGCGGAATTGGAAAAACTAGCAATAGTAGTAACTCGTATGTGCCAGATCTATTTGGGGCTAGACGAGCAAAAAATTACATGGTGTTTAGAGATAGAAGAAACTCTATGTCATAATCTTATGGAGTATATTATGGAACAGGGAAATTTCGGAAGAAAAGCGGGGGAAGATGATAAAGTAGTTAAAACTCTGGCAAAAAATAGAAATATCATAGATTTTTGTAAATTACTTCAAAGAAATGGAAGTAAAAATTGGAAATTACTTGAGAAATATCATTTTTTGTATCCTTTTGCCTGGTGTTATCAAATTTGCAGATATATCCATCGTACATTAAAAAGAAAAAATTCGGATCATTCTTTGATAGATGATATTTCAAAAAGTTCAGAGCGCAGGAAACTTTTTTATGAATTAGGAATTATGAAAGAAACAAACAAAAAATAGCTAAATAAAACAATATTTAAGAGTATCTGATATCAATGTATGATTCTAAAGGCAAATCTATTGATTTATTACCGGATTTGAGGAAAACAGATTATTTATTAGGTACTCTTTTTTTATGTCTATAAATAACAATTTATTTCCACCTTACGTAATAGAAATAATAAGTATTCATACGAAGAAATGAAGAAAAATATCTAATATCCATAAATTTCCAACAATTCCTTGACAAAATCATACCGGGGGGGGTAAAATACTATATTATATAGTTAGAGGAGAGAAGGCATGGAGAAAAAACCGTATGAACCAATATCTGCAAAGCCGATATTAGATATCGACCCTGAAATTGCAAGCAAGGCGGAAAATGATCCTGAAATATTATTTTCTTGGATTGAGGAGCGTATAGGGAGAGGGGATTCTTTAGACCAAAATGAGAAGTAAGGATATTTTTGTAATTTATTAGAAATATGTTATGTAATGAGGAGGAGATTGCCATAAAGAAAGAAAAGCTGTCCGCGTCAGCGGATGTTTTGCAGGATTTTTTTAAGAAAAATAATAATTCTGGTCAAAATGTCCTTTCTAAACAGTCAGACAAAATACAAGAGAATATTACTACTTCTAAGCTGAAAATTGCCGATGGGTTAAAAATACGAAAAGTAGCAGACCAGACTGTGCTGCTTCCTGTTGGAAAAGCCGTCAAGACTATTCATCATACGGCTGTTTTAAATAAAGAAGCTGCACGATTAGTCAGCCTGATGACAGGAGAATTTACTGTAGAAGATATTGTACGTAAAGGAATGGAAATTTATGATGTCGAGGAAGCGGTTCTGCGTAAAGATGTAGAAAAGATTATTACGGTACTAAAACAAGCGGGGATGATTTTTAGCAATACTGCGGAGAGTAAAAATGGAACAAATAGTATATCAGGAACAATATTCCTCCCAAAAAAGAAAATTATATCCGATTCAGGCAGCATTTGAATTGACGCCTCGATGTAATTTCAACTGTAAAATGTGCTATGTCCATTTAAATGAAACATGTTTAAGAAAGTATGGACGAGAGTTGACAGCTTCAGAATGGATCCGCCTTGGAGAACAGGCCGTAGATGCCGGAACATTGGGATTGACGATTACAGGTGGTGAACCTTTAATACGATCAGATTTTCCTGAAATTTATACTGCGTTTACAGAAATGGGATTTCAGATTACTTTACAGACAAATCTTTCTCTGCTGGATGGTAATTTGATAGATTTAATCGCAGAACGACCACCTATGCGGATAAAATCTACTATATATGGCGCTACAGAAGAAATGTATGAAAAAGTCTGCAAAGTAAAAAACGGACTAAAAAGAGTAAAACGAGGTATTGAAAACGTATTGCATGCTAAAATCCCATTAGTTTTGGTATCTACCGTGATTAAAGAAAACCAGGAAGAGTTAGAGGCAATGTATGAACTGGCTGCCAGCTATGGAATTCATATGCGGCATACACACAATGTCATGAATTCAAGAAGAAATGAAAATGAAAAAAACATTGTTACATCCAGAATTTTATTTGAAGATTTAAGTAATGAAGAACGTTCTGCTTTACATGTAAAGCCACATAAACCTGTCAAAACGCCTTTAGATGTCTGCGGAAATTATAAAAATGGAGGATATTGGATCTTGTGGAACGGACATTTGAGTCTGTGCGCCCATATGGATATGAATTATTTACCTTTACAGAAAAATCAAGGCAGTGAAGAAACGATAGAGAAATGTTTTTATCAGATGATACAGGATTTAGAACAACAATATCCGGAAGGATGCTGTAAAGAATGTAAAAACAGTCAATACTGCATGACATGTCCAGCTACTTTTTATGCTGAAAACACAAAATTGGGAGAAGGAAAATGTCAGACAGCATATAGAATGAAAATGTGTGCAGAAAATTAAAAATATTTAAGAAGAACGAGGAGGAAATAAATAGTATGTCAACAATCAATGAAACAATAACAATAAGTGGAATGGAAACTATACAAAAAGAGTCTTACAGTGGAGCAAGTATTATGCTAATGAGTAACTCAAATAATGATGTGCAAACTGGACAAACTGGTGGAACTCAGACGATTAGTTGGACATTAAGTTGGAATAATTCTGGTTTTATTGGACAAGGTTGGATAGTAGATGGTATAGATATGCAACCATATGTAATTAATGGTTCTATTAATCAGTATGGATTTTCTGTTGCACAAGATCTAAAATTACAGACAAATGGTTGTTCAAGTGTTGTAACAATTGGATGAATACATATAATTTAGCAAACTGCCATTTTATCATTGATACCGTATGCTACCCAAACTCCAAATGGCGTTTATTTGAATCTTCTCATCCAAATCAATCTCCCTGCCAGATGATTCGTATTCAGGAGATTTCTCCTCATGTCTTTTCTCTGTCTACAAAAGATCAAACAACCTATTTGACAGCTTCTGAACACAATCTGGCGCATGTATTGGATGAGAAGATTTATCGTCTTTGTATGGAATCGCTAATTGAAAATAAAGTGTTTCACCTTCACGGCTCTTTTGTCTTGTATAAGGGCAAAGCCATTTTATTTACCGGTCCGTCTGGAATAGGAAAAACTACTCAGGCAGAACTTTGGAGGGATTATGAAAAAGCTGTCATTGTAAATGGAGATGTGACTTTGATTAGAAAATGTCAGGGAAGATATCATGCTTTTGGAGCTCCGATTCATGGTTCCAGTCCGTATTGTGAAAATAGGAATGCTCCTGTTATAGCTATGATTGTACTAGAACAGTCAACAGAAAATCATTTCGTTAGACTGGAAAGTTTCCAGGCACTGACATCATGTCTGCCAGAGATTTTTCGTCCGAATATGCCGGAAAATGTATCTGAAATTTTATGGGAAACATTAGATGATTTTTTTCAGGAAATTCCCATTTACCGTCTAAGATGCCGTCCTGATCAAGAAGCTGTAAAATTAGTAAAAGATCAAGCGCTATCTTCTGAATACAATGAAAAAGGAATCTTGAAATCAACATAAATACAGAAATCATAACATAAAGATAAAAATGCATAAAAATGTGAAAACCTTCAAAAAGATCAATCAGTCTGTTTGAAGGTTTTTTATTTAATACTATCTAGTCTTATTTGTCTAAACCTATCTAAATATTCTATATCAAATTTATGACTTTTCCTTACCTTTGTTTAAGAATTTACACTCTATAAATTCTCAGTTTTTCCGTTTGCTCCAAACTTTCCGATATTCTCCTGGAGTGATTCCCTCAACTTTCTTAAACATTCTGGAAAAGTAGGCCGGGTCGTCTACCCCGCACAAATGACTGATTGCTTCAATACTTTCGTTGGAAAAACGCAGTAACTGTTTTGCTTTTGTTACGCGTTTATGGATCAGATAATTATTAATGGAGGTACCGTACTGTGCTTTAAAAATTCTGCTTAAATAATATTTATTGATAAAAAACTGATCGGAAAGAGTGTCAAGGTGAACGGTTTCGAGATAATGAGCGTCCAGATATTCTTTGATCGGTACCAGTTTGCTCCTTATCGTATTTTGAAAGGAAGCAGGATCGGCATACCGCTTTTCTTCTTCCATGGCAAGTGTTAAAAGGCGAACCAGTTTTTCATACAGTTTCATATCCCGGACTGGGTCGTCGCTGCGTGCCATATCAAAGATTTCCTGAAGCAGTACTTCATAGACGTTTGGATTTTTTGCAGTAAAGTGGAAATTTCCGCCGCGGTTTATATATTTCTCATAAATGCTGTCCATATTCGGTCCAAAAAAGTGAACCCATTGCAGCCGCCACAGATCTTCCGCTGAAGAACAGTGGGAATAAGAGGTACGGCAGTCTACAAAGACACAGTCTCCTTGTTTTAACGGGACGGTCTGGCGTTCATACTGGATGGTTCCAGATCCGGAAAGAACAAGGAAAAAGAGATAGGAATTTAAATGTTCCCGGCTGCTGAAATGCGGCTGAAGTGCCGTGAGTTCTCCAGCCTCCTGAAGATGAATTAAACTTGTCTTTGCAAAGATTGACGGCGTATATAAAATACGGTTCGATTGAACCAGATGTTTTGTAAATAAATGTTCATCCATAAAAACCTCCTGTACAAAATCATCCTATTTTTTCTTATCATATCAGTCAATAAAATCCAATAGAATTTAACAGATAAAAGTCTGAAAAATAAAAGAATACAAAAACTTTCTTTCTCTGAAGATTCATAACAATTTTCATAACAATTCCAAACAATACAGTTCTCCTAAATTTCTTTCAGTAATCGTAAGAGTTCAGAATACTATTGATCTGATCATATATCATTCTTCTTATCTATACCATAAAATCCGATTTTTCTCAAGATAAATGTACAACAAACAATTACAATGATCATTTTTTGTTGTACAAACTTTCTTATCCTTTTTTCAATTTTAGAAAATGAAATATAGAAAGAAAAAACAGGATTTTATTGACTTTTTAAATTTGCAAGAAAATCCTGTAATTAGTCAAGAATACGCATGTTATTTCAAATTTTTTCACGATATACTTATTTTCATATAAAACATTACATTTGTTTCTATTTATTTACAATTGTTTATTATTGGCTCTCTTTGTTTTTTTATTATAGTTACATAGTAGTTACAAAGAACAGCGCAAAACGAAAAAACAGAAGAAAAAGAAAAAAAGAATCATGTTCTGATTTCTGATCCGCCAGAAGACAGAACACTTAGAAATAAGGAGGATATATGAAAAAGGCATTAATTACAGGCATTACAGGGCAAGATGGTTCTTATCTTGCTGAGTTTTTATTAGAAAAGGGATATGAGGTTCATGGAATTACAAGACGCGCTTCCATTTCCAATACGGCAAGAATTGATCATTTGATTGAAAAAAACGCTGTGACGCTTCATGACGGAGATCTTTCCGATTCTTCTTCTTTGATTCGCATTATCGGACTGGTGCAGCCGGACGAAATCTATAATCTTGCTGCGCAGTCCCACGTTCAGGTTTCCTTTGATGTTCCGGAATATTCCGGAGACGTCGATGCTCTTGGCGTTCTGAGAATTCTGGAAGCAGTCCGGATTCTGGGACTGACGAAAAAGACGAAAATTTATCAGGCATCTACTTCAGAATTGTTCGGAAAAGTAGAGGAAGTACCGCAAAGAGAGACGACTCCGTTTCATCCGTACAGTCCTTATGCTGTGGCAAAACAGTATGGTTTCTGGATTACGAAGGAATACCGCGAGGCATATGGGATGTTTGCGGTAAACGGTATTTTATTTAATCATGAGTCCGAAAGACGCGGAGAAAATTTCGTGACAAGAAAAATTACACTGGCGGCAGGAAGAATTGCCTGCGGTCTTCAGGATAAACTTCAGCTTGGAAATATGGACTCTTTAAGAGACTGGGGCTATGCGAAAGATTATGTCGAGTGTATGTGGCTGATTCTTCAGCAGGAACAACCGGATGATTTTGTCATTGCTACCGGAGAGCAGCATACGGTCAGAGATTTTACGGAAAAAGCATTTCAGGCAGTCGGTATCACCCTTCGCTGGGAAGGCAAAGGAATTGAGGAAAAAGGAATCGATGTCAAGACCGGAAAAGTTTTAGTCGAAGTCAATGAAAAATGGTATCGCCCGACAGACGTCGATAATCTTTGGGGAGATCCGACGAAAGCAAAAACGGTGCTTGGATGGAATCCTCAGAAGACAAGCTATGAAGAACTCGTAAAAATTATGGCAGAGCATGATTTCAAACTTGCCCAAAAAGAAGCAGCCATAAGAGCGGCAGAGAAATAGAAAGCACTGAGAAATAATAGCAAATAGTAGTTGTCAGAATCGGCGATTTGCACTCGTATCAAAAAAAGAGCGGTAATTGCCGTTTCAAGTAAGGAAGGATGGAAGAACATCATGATGGAAAAAGAGGCAAAAATCTTCGTTGCCGGACATAGAGGAATGGTAGGTTCTGCGATTGTGCGTGCATTGGAGAAGGAGGGTTATCACAATATTGTTACGAGAACTCACAAAGAACTGGATCTTTGCAGACAAAACGAGGTAGAACAGTTCTTTGCAGAGGAAAAACCGGATTACGTATTTCTCGCTGCCGCAAAGGTAGGAGGAATCGTGGCAAATGCAGAAGCGCTTGCTGACTTTATGTATGAAAACATGATTCTCGAAATGAACGTCATTCATTCCGCATGGCAGAATCACTGCAAAAAATTGCTGTTTTTGGGATCTTCCTGTATTTATCCGAGAATGGCTCCTCAGCCGATGCCGGAAAGCTGTCTTTTGACATCGGAATTGGAAAAAACAAACGAGGCGTATGCGCTTGCAAAAATTTCGGGATTAAAATACTGTGAGTTTTTAAACAGACAGTACGGAACGGACTATATTTCTGCCATGCCAACAAATCTGTACGGTCCAAATGATAATTATCACCCGACACACAGCCATGTACTGCCGGCGCTGATCCGGAGATTTCACGAGGCCAAAGAGGCAGGACTAAAAGAAGTGACGTGCTGGGGAACCGGCACACCGCTGCGTGAGTTTTTATACGTGGATGATCTGGCTGACGCCTGCGTCTTTTTGATGAATCATTACTCCGGAAATGAAACGGTCAATGTCGGAACCGGGAAAGAGCTGACGATTAAAGAGTTGACAGAGCTGGTGGCAAAAGTGATCGGATATGAAGGTGAAATTAAATGGGATCCTACGAAGCCTGACGGAACTCCGAGAAAACTTCTTGATGTGTCGAAACTGGAAAAATTGGGATGGAAGTATCATACAGAGTTGGAAGAAGGAATCCGTCTTTCCTACGAGGACTTTTTACATAATCCAATGAGAGCAGAACGGTAACACACCAAGATAAGAAAGGATTTTTGTATTATGAATATCATATTATTATCGGGCGGCTCGGGAAAGCGCTTATGGCCGCTTTCTAATGATATCCGCTCCAAACAGTTTATCAAGATTTTTAAGACGGCAAACGGTGAATATGAGTCGATGGTACAGCGTGTCTACCGCCAGATTAAAAAAGCGGACGCAGATGCAGACGTTACAATTGCAACCTCAAAAACTCAGGTATCTGCGATTCATAATCAGCTCGGAGAAAAAGTAAACGTCTGCGTAGAACCGTGCAGACGGGATACTTTTCCTGCAATCGCTCTTGCCGCTTCCTATCTTCATGACGTGAAGGGTGTTTCTAAAGAGGAAGCTGTTGTTGTCTGCCCGGTGGATCCTTATGTCGAAGACGGATATTTTGAAGCGTTGAAAAATCTTGCGGATCTTGCAGAAAAAGGAGAATCCAATCTGGTTTTGATGGGAATGGAGCCGACATACCCAAGTGAAAAGTACGGCTATATTATTCCGGAAGGAAAAGAACAAGTCAGCAAAGTCAAAACATTTAAAGAAAAACCGGATGTCAAAACTGCCGAGGAATATATCCGTCAGGGCGCTTTATGGAACGGAGGGGTCTTTGCTTACAAATTAAAATATGTTCTGGAAAAAGCCCATGAACTGATTGAGTTTTCAGATTATGAAGATTTATTTTCCAAATATGACACATTGACAAAAATCAGCTTTGACTATGCTGTGGTAGAAAAAGAAGATAACATTCAGGTGATGCGTTTTTCCGGTGAGTGGAAAGATCTGGGAACGTGGAATACGCTGACAGAAGTGATGGAAGAGCCAAACGTAGGAGAAGCAATGTTTAATGAAAACTGTAAAAACGTCCATGTTGTCAATGAACTGGATGTCCCGGTCCTTTGCATGGGATTAAAAGATGTTGTGATTTCTGCCAGTCCGGAGGGAATTTTAGTTTCTGACAAAGAACAGTCCAGTTATATTAAACCGTTTGTCGATCAGCTTGATCAGCAGGTCATGTTTGCGGAAAAATCATGGGGCAGTTTCCGGGTGCTGGACGTGGAAGATGAAAGCATGACGATTAAAGTAACGCTCAATCCGGGACATCGGATGAACTATCACAGTCATGACAGAAGAGATGAAGTATGGACGATTATTTCCGGAAGCGGAAGAACCATTGTAGACGGAATGGAACAACCTGTTAAAGTCGGAGACGTTGTGACGATGCAGGCAGGATGCCGCCATACAATTATTGCCGAGACGGAACTAAAAGTCATTGAAGTGCAGTTGGGTAAGGAGATCAGCGTTCATGACAAAAAGAAATTTGAGCTTGAAGACTAAACCATTTCTCTTAAAACCGGCCGGAAAAGATTACCTGTGGGGAGGAAACCGGCTAAATGACGACTTCTCAAAAGAAATCGATCTGCATCCCCTAGCTGAGACTTGGGAATGTTCGACTCATCCGGACGGTCCAAGCACAGTGGCAAGCGGAGAGCATGCCGGAAAACTTTTGACAGAAGTTCTCAAAGAACATCCGGAATATCTGGGAACACATCCAAGAACAAAGGGAGAGCTTCCCATTTTAATTAAGTTTATCGACGCTAAGAAAGATTTATCGGTGCAGGTTCATCCTGATGATGCGTATGCGATGGAACATGAAAACGGCTCTCTTGGCAAGACAGAGATGTGGTATGTCCTCGATGCGTCAAAAGACGCCAAGCTGATTTATGGATTTTATCATGATATCAAAAAGGAGACTTTGAAAAAGAGTCTGGAACAAGGAACGGTAGAAAAATATCTTCAGAAGGTAACGATTAAAAAAGATGACGTCTTTTATATCGAAGCCGGAAAAGTCCATGCGATCGGCGCGGGCGCTCTCGTTGCGGAAATTCAAGAGAGTTCTAACCTGACGTATCGGATGTACGATTATCACAGGGTAGATAAAAACGGAAAGCCCAGACCACTTCATATTGACAAGGCACTCGATGTGGCGGACCGCAAAGGGAGCGCAGAACCCCGTCAGCCGATGCGTGTTCTTCGATATCGAAAAGGATGTGCTTCTGAACTGTTATGCCGATGCAAATATTTTCAGGTTGACCGCCAGCTTTTTAATACGGAACGATGCAGGGAAATGGCAGATTTTCAGACAGAAAGCAATTCATTTCAGGTATTGCTCTGTACAAGCGGATGCGGAGTTTTATTTGAAGAAGAAAACGGAGAATTTATAACATTCTTTAAAGGAGACTGTATTTTTGTACCGGCAAATTCGATACCGCTGAAGATTCATGGAAGAGCACAGATGTTAAAGGTCAGCTGTTGATTCCATTTAGACTGCAAAAGAAAACAAAGGAAAATAGGAAAGAAAAAGTCAGAAACGACAGAAGGAGGAAACGATGGAAAAGGCGAACAGTATGGAGCAGTATTTGCTTTGGGTAGAAAAAGCCACGGAAGATGAAGAGATTGCCAAAGAGTTAAAAGAAATGGCGGGGAATCAAGAAAAAATAGAAGACGCCTTCTACAGAGATCTTGCGTTTGGAACAGGCGGACTGCGAGGTGTGATCGGCGCAGGGACAAATCGAATGAACCTCTATACCGTGGCAAAAGCCTCTCAGGGACTTGCCGATTATATAAAAAACCATTTTGCAAAAGAAGACCAGAAAATTGCTGTCAGCTATGACTCCAGAATCAAATCTGATCTGTTTGCGAAAGTAGCTTCCGGCGTGTTTGCGGCAAACGGAATTCATGTATTTATTTATTCCGAGCTGATGCCGACGCCTTGCCTTTCTTTTGCCGTTCGGAATTTGCGCTGTGCCGCTGGAATCATGGTTACAGCTTCTCATAATCCTTCTAAATATAATGGATATAAAGTATATGGATCCGACGGATGTCAGATTACGACAGAAGCGGCAGCTGAGATTCTTGCAGAAATAGAAAAGCTGGATTTATTTACCCAGATTTCCAGGATGGATTTTGAAGAAGGACAAAGAGAAGGAAAGATCGGCTATATTCCGGAAGAGGTGTATACAGCTTTTATAGAGGCAGTAAAGGCGCAGTCTCTTCTGAATCCAAATACTATCATTGATAAAAACGTTGCGATTGTGTATTCGCCGTTGAACGGGACGGGATTAAAACCAGTGCTTCGCACGCTGCGTGAGAGCGGATATACGAATATCACGGTCGTCAAAGAACAGGAACAGCCGGACGGACATTTCCCAACATGTCCTTATCCGAATCCGGAAATCAAAGAGGCAATGGCACTGGGGATAGAATATGCCAAAAAACAAAATGCAGATCTGCTTCTTGCAACCGATCCGGATTGTGACCGCGTCGGAATTGCCGTAAAAAATAAGAGCGGAGACTATGTTTTGCTGTCCGGAAATGAGACAGGAATGCTGCTTCTTGATTATATCTGCTCACAACGCCAAAAAAACGGAACAATGCCGGAAGATCCTGTCATGATCAAAACGATTGTGACGATCGATATGGCTCAAAGAATCGCAGAACATTACGGCGTACGGACCATCAACGTTCTGACCGGATTTAAATTTATCGGAGAGCAGATTGGTCTGCTGGAGGCACAGGGAAAAGAAAGCTCATATCTTTTCGGATTTGAGGAAAGCTACGGTTATTTAAGCGGCTCTTATGTCCGGGATAAAGACGCTGTGGACGGAGCATTTCTGATCTGCGAAATGTTTGCCTTCTATCAGACACAGGGAATCAGTCTTTTGGAAAAACTAGACGAATTATACCGTACCTATGGATTTTGTTTAAATACGCTGCATTCCTATGAGTTTGAAGGAGCGGCAGGATTTGAAAAAATGCAGAATATTATGGGGACTTTGCGGACGGGAATTTCATCTTTTGGACCAAAGACGGTGGAGTATTGCCTTGACTATGCCAAAGGGCTGGATCATCTGCCTAAATCCGATGTGTTAAAATTTTTGCTGACAGATCATTGTTCTGTTGTCGTCAGACCTTCCGGCACAGAACCAAAATTAAAAGTATATATTTCTGTAAGTGCAAAGACAAAAGAAGACGCGGAGACATTAGAAAACGAAATTACAGAAAGTTTAAAACAATATCTGGAATAGAATCGCATAAGATTTGCAAAAGAGATTGTGATATGATGCTGTCATAGAAACCATTTTTCTTCTAGATCAGAGAAAGAGAAAAAATTTAATATGGATACAAAGGAGGAGCCGGATCAAACTTGATTTTGTTTGTACGGCTCCTCCTTCATATTTCCTATTTAAAATTTAGAAAGATTTAGAAACGACTCTTTTCTGTTTCATTTAATATTCATTAAGCAGTGTCACTTCTCCGGATCCAATTGTCGTCATGTAAGTCTGGATGGGATCTCTGCTGTATCCTGTTCTCCATCCTACGCTCACAGAAGGATCTTCGGTCATCTTTGTGATTGTAAAGTAAGCAGTATCTCCGACTAGATCAAGATCAGAGACAAAGGTTTCTCCGTTTCCTGAGTGTCCTCCAAGATCTGTATAACCTAATTGTGCCGCAAGTTCTGCCGAAAGAATTTCTGTGTACTGTCCGCTTTCATCCGTCAGTGTCCAGACACTGCCGTCCATACAGAGAATATCGCCGATATTGCTTAACACAAACGATGTTGGCTCTATAGCGTACGTTTCTAAATTCATTCCATAGACATCCTCAGAAACCCAAGAATCCCAGGAACCTGCATTAGAGTATCCTTCTCCGCAATAATAATACAAAGTAGAAACTCCATCCGTATCTTGAATATAAATCTTCGGGAAATTAACTTGCTGGGAACCGGATGGATCTAACAAAGTTTCCATTCCTCCGTCATATCCGACGCGATAGATGCCTCCGTCATAGAAGAAATATCCGGTTCCTCCATAAAATCCACAGGTCAGATAGATACCGTCATCTCTCATTAAGACATCTCCAATGCTGATCATTCCCATATCTTCATCAGTCAGACTAATACTGCCAAGCGTCATCGCATCCAGACCATCCAGGCGGACACTGTAAAGCGTCATCTGATTTTCGGAAGCAATTCCATAATACACACGGATTCCATGAACGCCGATAAAACTGGAATTGACAGGAGCAAGGGTTGTCTGAGCACCTTCAGCAGTGATGGCAAAAATACCCGTCTCATAGTTGGAAGCAATCACCGTTTCGTGTTCCGGATCGGCGGCAAGAATCTCCGTTGAATCATAAGAAGTAACCGGTGTTCCGTCCAGCTGACATACTCCCCAGGAAGAATAACCTTTTTCATAGAAAATACATCCCCCGCAGATAAAAAGCGGACCGCTTCCGGTATCTTGTAAAAGTACCGTTTCTTCTCCGGTTGCGGTGCGGCAGATCAGATCGTTCGGAACGGTCATGACTTGATTAAAGTTACCAAGGACTCCTGTCTGTTCGATACTGCCGGGAGCAAAGCGCCAGTAATACGTATTTCCCTGATAGCTGACGAAACGTCCGCCATTATTGATAATATTTGTATCTTCTTCATGACAATGATATGCCATCCACTTTGCTTTTTCTGCAAGAATCTGCACCGTAGCTGCGATGTCGTCGCCGGCTGTATATTTAAAAATGTAGCTCAGAGGCGCCGTTGCAAGCGACTGATAATAATTAATCGAATAGTCACATGCCGTAATCTGGATTTCTTTATAGATATTAAAGATTTCATCAAATGCTGCCGCGGAGATGAAATCCTGATTTTCTTCGAGGGTCTGTTCCGCAGAGCGCAAAACATTCCATCCATGGACCGCAAGAATTCCGGTACAGATCAGCATTTCTCCATAGTATGCAAGATCATCACAATTTGTAATGAGATTGGAGACGGTAACACCGGTGATGGAACCAGTCCGGATGGCTTTTCCGACACTCCAGGTATCCATTGTTTCATCCCAGGCGTCGCTTGCCAGCTGAATACCATAAAAGACAGTATTGTTTGCGGCAGACTGAAGACCTTTCTGAATCAGAGACGTTGCCATATTTTGTTTGGCACTTTCGATTTGATCAAGGATCCCGTTGATGGACTTGGCAAGAAGCTGACTTTCCTCTGTTGTGGAAGTCTGTGCGGAATCAGCAATTTTCTGCCAGGTATCACACCATGCGTCTGTAGCTCCTGTACCGGCACGGTACAGTAAAAAGGCATCGATCACGTCAGAGTAGGTCTCTGCTCCTACCGTAGCAATCGCATTTGCAGCTTTTAATCCGAGCAGTCCTTCTTTTAAAATATCCTGATCTTCTTTTAAAAAATCGTTGTTAATTTTATCTTTGACTTGCTTTAAGGCATCCTGATAACACGTCTGGATCGCCTCTTTTGAAGTTCCCTTAAATTCCTGAATGGTAATCAGAACCTGATCGATCAGATTTGCGAGTTCTTCCACCTTTCCCAGACTTCCCGAAGACATTTTGCCTGTCAGATCCGAGGTATCACTGACCAGACTTTTGATATCCTCAAGCATTTCTACCGTTGCATCAAAATAGGATTCTTCATAATTTTTAGTAAAATTATCTTTGGAAGCGGTAGTCTGCATCAGATAGGAGACAGGTAAATCGTATTTATTTGTAATCTTAAGCATATTTTTTAAACCGTCATCGATTTGACCGCTTCCCAAAAAAACAAAAAAGGAAGAAAGCTGATCCCAGGTTCTGTTGGCGGCGTTTAAACCAGCTTCTTGATAAGCCAGAGCAATATTTTGTGCAAAAATTCCAGACGTTCCCATAATGGTCTGATAATCCTGGCTGTCGCAAAAATCCAGATGCTGCCGGATATAATCTTCTTCATAGCTGAATTCCGTCTGATCTTGATTTTTGTTTTGATCGGTCTGATTTGTATCCGATCCTTCCTCTGGCACACCTGTTGTCTGCTCATATTGCTCATATAACTCCGGCTGTAAAGCAGAAGAGAAGTCTGACTCAGATTCTGCATGAACATCCAGAATCGTACCCGCCAAAGAAGAAGCAAACAGCATCCCTGCCGTGACTAAGGCTCCTATTTTTTGTAATTTGTTTCTTTTCATATTCCTTTTAACCTCACTTTTTTTTCGCTTTTTATTGGAAAATTTTATCATTTTCAAACAGAGATCCGATATTTTATCTTTTATTTGTCTTTGAGTGCAGCGCGTTTTTTTCCATACCACAAAACAACGCCGACATAAGCGACTGCGGCAATGATACCGACAGCATAAGCAATTCCCCAAGGTAAATTAAAACCGATTTTTGCGTTTAAAATATAGCTTGTTGTGATAAACATATACCATCCTCCCGGAATCAGAGGCATCCAGGCAAACTTGGCTTTCTTATTTTCAAACATCCATACAGAGATGGCAAGGAAAGCAAACAACGCCAGAGCTTGGTTCGCCCAGGAAAGATACCGCCAAAGAGTATTAAATCCATTCGGATCCATTTTGGCAAATACCAGCACAGCTGCGACAACAGCAAAAATAACAGCTGCCAGCGTCAGTCTTTTTTTGAGAGAAGTCTGATCGACATGAAACGCATCGGCAATTGCCATACGGAGCGAACGAAGCGCCGTATCACCGGTCGTAATCGGCAATACAATAATACCAATCAAAGCAATCACTCCCCCTACCGGTCCAAGCAGATTTTTGCAGACAATACCGATCGTCGACGTTGCAAGCGATGCATCGGGAGACTGTAAACCGAGGTTGTAAACACCCATCGCCCCCGCAGCCCACACTAAAGCAATAAATCCCTCTACAACCATCATATTGTAAAAAGTCATGCGACCTTGACGCTCACTTTTCATGGTTCGCGAAATAATTGCCGTCTGAGAAGAGTGGAAACCGGATAAAATACCACATGCCACAGTGATGAAAAATACCGAAATAAAATGGTTTGCCTGAAAATAGTCTCCATAGGAAACCAGAGCGCCATTCCAGTTCTGCCACAGTTCAATCAGAGGATATCCCTGTATGAACAGTCCGATAAAGATTCCAATGGTAGAAAAGAAAAGGATCGCGCCAAAGATTGAATACACCCGTCCGATAATTTTGTTAATCGGAAAGATTGTGGCAATCAGATAATAAACAAAGACTATACCGTAGATAACCCAAGTAGAGACAGAAGTGATCTCACCGTCAAATCCCAGTACCTATGTTGCTGTGATATCCCCTGGCGTATAAATAAAAACTACACCCACCAGCAAAAGAAGCAGGCTGCAGAAAATCTGATAAAAAGTATAGACTCCTTTATTGCTGTATCTGCGGATCATATCCGGCATCTGAGTACCGCCGTCACGCAGACAGATCATTCCCGAAAAATAATCGTGCATCGCGCCTTCGATAATATTTCCGATTGGAATCGTAATAAATGCAATCGGTCCAAACAAGATTCCTTGTATCGGTCCCGATAATCGGTCCCGTTCCGGCAATATTTAACAGATTAATCAGACTGTTTTTCCAGCCGCGCATGGGCACATAATCTATGCCGTCCTGCTTGGTATAAGCCGGCGTCTTCCGGTCATCCGGCTGAAACACTTTTTCACAAAATCTGCCGTAAATCATTGCCCCCACGATCAGAATCACAAGTTCTAAAATAAAAGTGATCATTTTGACATCCTCCTTTTTTGTTTGATTTGATTCATCGTATCCAGAGATAGAAGATTATCTTTCTATGATGAAGTATAAAATATAGTATAACATCGCAGCACAATACTGTAAATATCAAGTACCATTCAGACACGACAAACGCATGAATGGTTTCATCCTCTATTTTCTGGATTCCCTTATTTTTTAAAACGACAACACTTTTTCCAAATACCGGATTGACCGCAGACCTATCACAAACCGTTTCTTCCTCATCGATAGCCCCGGTTTTGATATCTCTATCATTTTCAGTATGCTTAGACTCCATTTCCGAATGATATTCAACTTCTGCGCTGCCTGTTTATCAATTGTCCGATTTGCATCTTCTCGAAATGTTACATCCAGATGCCAATCCATGCTCTCTACGCTCCAATGTCCCCTCACGGCTCTTTGAAACGTCTCTGCTTCCGGTTTTAAACTGCTTATATAGTATCGGTATTCGATCCGCTTCCCTTTTTCATCCCAATGCGTCTTTTTTTCCATCCCGATACTTTTCAGCCCCTTCCATTCCTTTTTCATGCTCAGCCAGTCGATTTTATCCGTCTGGTAGTACTCCCTCTTTTCTATCTGCCCATGGGCTTTCTCTATGGTGCCGCTATCATTCTTTTGCCTTTTTATTTATGCTTTTGTTCACAAAATACAGTTTGAAATTTTCATATAGCGTTCCCTGTCCTTTCACTGCCAGCACATAATCTGCCCCCTTCTGACGGATTTTCCCTGCGATCTCCTTCTGCGTCCCTATTGCATCTATGGTTACAATCTGTCCTTGGATTTGTATTTTCTCAAGCAGCTGCGGAATCGCCGTTATTTCATTGCTTTTTTCTTCTACCGCTTTCTGCCCTAGGCAAAAGCCGTCCTCTCAGCTCCAAGCAGAACTATATGGGAGAGGCGTTTTCTTTTCCTTTTATTGGAAGCATGGTTTTACCATCGATACAAATAAAGCTTCCTTTCATTTTTGTTTAGAAGCTCCTGCCACGTCCCGTACACCTGCTGAAGTACTTCCGGGGACGGCAAACCCATGACACGATTTAATGTATCATGAGACACATGAGACGGAATGCCATTTTTGAACTCAATATATTTACTCAAATATTCCCGATACTCCTTTGCAAACAGCCCAATCTCTACCCAGTCATCTACATTGGCAAGCATTGCAAACAGGACAATTACCAGAATATCTTTCAGTTTATGACGTATTTTTGTTTATTGGCGAACATCTTCGACGTATTCCAGCCAGTTCAGCAGTTCTTTCATTATGCAAATCCCCCTTTTCTTTCTATCATATCAGGAAAGGGGGATTTGTTCATAATTTATTTACTCATGCGTTTGTTCTGCCCACGGCAGCACACACCTTGACAGCGCCACAAACCTGGGAAGCGCTATTGTCACAGCGGCTGTGGAGCTGACCGGATTATCAACCATTCTCTTACGGTACGCCGGGTCACGATTGCCGCAAACCGTGTGGTGAAGGATGAAGGTATATATCAGTTTGACTTGTTCACAGATACGAAAAAACAGGAAAAGGAAAAGAGCCTGCAGAAAGCCCTGCTGGGCATTAAAAAGAAGTATGGAAAAAATGCAGTCTTGAAAGGTACAAACTATTTAGATGGCGCTACCATGCGGGAGAGGAATCAGCAGATCGGCGGACACAAGTCCGGTTGATTATGCCCCACAGCTTCACCGGTTCACTTATCCCATGAAACTCCCATCCCTGGAAGGAGCTGAGGCATTATGATAGATT